>JANXBC010000031.1 GCA_025060555.1 Candidatus Bipolaricaulota bacterium | reverse complement strand
CCCCGGGGGGATTCGAACCCCCGTTTCCGGATTGAAAGCCCGGTGTCCTGGGCCAGCCTAGACGACGGGGACGGGTGGGTCGTGCAGGAATCGAACCTGCGGCCCCCGGCTTAAAAGGCCGGTGCTCTACCGACTGAGCTAACGACCCCAAAGAAAGGAAATGGGCCGTGGAGGACTCGAACCCCCAACCCGCGGATTAAGAGTCCGCTGCTCTACCGGTTGAGCTAACGGCCCCAAAGAATCTTAGCGATCGCTCGCACAAGCTGTCAAGGTTTGTGTAGAATGTTTTAAGTTATGGGGGGACTTTGGGAAGGTCGGGTTCCGCTCGCCGAGCGTCTTCGCCCCCGCGATCTTTCCGAGGTGCTCGGCCAAGAACACCTTCTTGGGGAGCATGGGCCTTTACGCGCCCTCATCGAGGGTGGTCTCTCCGTCCCCCTTATTTTTTGGGGGCCACCCGGAACAGGCAAAACCACGGTAGGACGCATAATTGCTCAGCGCTTCGGGGCTAAATTCATCCAAAAGTCCGCGGCCCTCGCAGCAGTGGCCGAGGTGCGGGAAATTTTGGAATCCTCGCGAGAACTTTGGCAGCGCACAGGAAATCGCGATCTTCTGTTCCTCGACGAGATCCACCGCTGGAACCGCGCTCAGCAAGATGTGCTTCTGCCATTCCTTGAGGAGGGTTCGATCTACTTCATCGGGGCTACCACGGAAAACCCCTCCTTTGTGCTGCGCTCAGCTCTTCTTTCCCGGGCCCAGCTCTTTGTGTTTGAGCCCCTCTCCCCGCAGGCGTTACGTGTGCTTTTGCACCGCGCAGTGGAGGATCCGCGGGGCTATGGGGGGCGGGTCGTTCTCACCCCTGAGGCGGCGGAATTCCTGATCCGCCGCGCTGACGGCGATGCCCGGCGTCTCCTCACCGGGCTGGAGACGGCCGTGGAAGCACTGGGCGAGGGCGAAATAGATCTTCCCCGCCTCCGCCAGGTCCTGGGCCGGAAGGCCTTGCACTACGATCGGGCCGGCGAGGAGCACTATAACCTCATTTCTGCCCTGCATAAATCTGTGCGCAATTCCGATGTAGATGCTGCTCTGTACTGGCTTGTGCGCATGCTCGAAGCTGGTGAGGATCCGCGTTACATCGCCCGCCGCGTCATCCGTATGGCTTCAGAAGACATCGGCCTTGCCGATCCCTGGGCTTTGGTCCACGCCGTAACAGCTGCCCAGGCCGTGGAGTACGTGGGCTTGCCCGAAGCTGAGCTAGCTTTGGCTCAGGCGGTGGTGTACTTGGCGTTAGCGCCCAAATCCAACGCCCTTTATCGCGCCTATAGCGCCGCTCGACACGATGTGTTGGAAACCGAAAACGCCCCCGTCCCTTTGCACCTGCGGAATCCCGTGACGAAGACCATGGAGGAGCTGGGTTATGGGAGAGGGTACCAGTACGCCCACGACCTCCCTGAGGGGATTGCCCCCATGCCCTGTCTTCCGGAAAACTTGCACGGCCGGGAATATTTCCATCCTACGGAGCGCGGTTGGGAAGGGAAAATCCGGGAAAGGCTCGCGGAGATCCGCGCTAAAATCCGGGGGGAAACGGCATAAGATGAGGGTGGAAGTGCGGCTTTTTGGGGAATTCCGCGAGGTGGCAGGGAAGCCAGCGGTGGTGTTAGAGCTTCTACCGGGTGCGGATTGCGCAAAAGCCTTAGAGGAACTTGTGCGGTGTGAACCAAAGCTTGGGGATCTTCTTTTTTCCAAGGGTGCTCTCCGTGACCACCTCCATGTGTTTGTAAACGGGCAAAATGTGAATCATCGGGAAGGCTTGCGGACAAAACTTTCCGAGGGCGATGTTTTGACCTTCTTCTCACCGATAAGCGGAGGGTGAGTTGCGGCGGTGTGCTCAGCTGAGTATCCTGGGCTAGGATAGGAGGCGGGGATGGCGGAGGTCCTGCTAAAGGAAGTGACAAAGAAATTCGGGAATTTTGTAGCCGTAAACAGAGTCTCGCTTCAGATCACCGATGGGGAATTCGTGGTATTAGTCGGTCCTTCGGGTTGTGGCAAAACTACGACTTTGCGCATGATCGCGGGTTTGGAAGAAATCACGGAAGGGGAGATTTACATCGGCGGACGGCTTGTGAATGATGTTCCCCCCAAGGACCGGGACATCGCCATGGTCTTTCAAAACTACGCCCTCTATCCCCACATGGATGTGTACAACAACATGGCCTTCGGCCTGAAGCTCCGCAAGGTTCCCAAAAAGGAGATCGATCGGCGGGTGCGGGAAGTGGCGGAGATGTTGGGCATCGCCGACAAACTGCGGGCCAAGCCCCGCGAGCTCTCCGGTGGGCAGCGTCAGCGCGTGGCGCTGGGCCGGGCCATCGTGCGCAACCCCAAGGTGTTCCTGTTCGACGAGCCCTTGTCCAACCTGGACGCCAAGCTTAGGGTGCGCATGCGCGCCGAGCTCCAGGAGCTCCATCAGCGGCTAAAGACGACCTCCATCTACGTAACGCATGACCAAGTGGAGGCCATGACGCTTGGGCACCGCATTGCGGTGATGAAGGATGGGCAGGTCCTCCAATACGACAGTCCCCGCGTGATTTATGATCAGCCGGCCAACATGTTTGTGGCGGGCTTCATTGGGTCCCCGCCCATGAACTTCATTTTCGCCCGGCTGGTTGAGGAAAACGGTCGGGTCTGGCTCCAGGGTCGTGGGTTCAAGCTTTGGGTACCCCCGGAGAAAGTCACGGCTGAGGTGCACTCTTATCTGGGCCGCGAGGTCGTGTTTGGCCTCCGCCCCGAGGACATCCGCACGCTGGACACAATCCGCGAGCCACCGGAAGGCCGGACCTTCCAAGGGCGGGTGAAGGTGCGCGAAGCCCTTGGTGACGAGCTCATCGTCTACGCCGATGTGGCAGGGGATGAGATCGTGGCCAAGCTCGATCCACGTCTTGCTATTTCTCCAGGGCAAGAGGTGACCTTCGTGGCCATGCTCGAACACATGCATCTTTTTGATCGGGATACAGAGAAGGCTATCGTTTAAACGGCATTGTTTTTAGCCACGTTGAGCTAAAGACAAAGCGGCAAGTTCCTCTTTGACCACTATTCCAAGGCGACGAATTCCTTCCTCGATTTCTTCTCTGCTCGCTAGGGCAAAAGAGAGACGCATGGTGTTGAGGCCGGAGCCGTCAGCGAAAAACGGCTGCCCTGGGACATATGCGACCCTGCGGGTAAGGGCCCGCTCCAGCATCTTCGTGGTGTCCGCGGGTTCAGGGAGCTTTACCCATACGAAAAGCCCACCGTCCGGCTTCGTCCACTCCGCTTCTTCAGGCATGTGCTCCTCCAAAGCTCTGAGCATTGCCTCGAGCTTCGTCTTGTAGTGCTGGCAAAGGCGGGCGATGTGGTTGTGTATGTCGTAGTCCGTTAAGAAACGTACAACGAGCCGTTGGGTAAGGGATGGACCGCAGAGGTCGGCCCCTTGCTTCATGGTGACCACCATGTTCACCACTTCTTGGGGAGCCACGAGAGCTCCCACCCGCAACCCGGCGGCGAGGATCTTGGAAAACGTCAGGAGTACCAAGACCCGTCCGCTTTCATCGAGGGAAGCTATCGTGGGAATAGGCTCACCCCGGTATCTTAGCCAGCGGTATGGGATATCTTCGACGATCAAGAGGTCCTCTTCTTCTGCGATCTTCAGAAGCTCCTGGCGTTTTTCTTCACTCCACGTAATCCCTGTAGGGTTTTGGAAGTCAGGGATAACATAAATTAGTTTTGGTGTGTGACCTCTTTTCCTTACCTCGTGTATTGCGCGGCGAAGGCATTCTAGATCCATCCCGTCTTCTTCCAGCGGGATGCCCACGAGGGTGGGTTGGTAGGCACGGAAGGCCTGGAGTGCCCCAAGATAGGTGGGGAGGCTGACAAACACTCCATCCCCTGGGTCCAAGAACACGCGCCCCACAAGATCTAGACCTTGTTGGGAGCCATTGGTGATGACGATCTCGTCCATGGTCGCTTTGATTCCTTCCTCGGCCAGCCAGCGTACGAGGGCTTCGCGCAGCGGGCGTTTTCCTTCAGTGGTTGTGTACTGCAGCGATTTCAAGTAGTTATAGAGGATCTCCTCGGCAGCCACCTTAGCGAGGAAATCGACAGGGAAAGTGGCTGGGTCTGGGAGTCCGCCGGCAAAGGAGATCACCTCGGGTTGCTCCGTGTACTTGAGGAGCTCCCGAATAGCTGAGCGTTTTGCTCCCTTTGTCCGCTCCGAAAACTTTAGCACACCTTATCACCCCTCTTTTATCCCACGCACTGGGCGAGCCACGGGAGAAGCCCATGAGCTAAGTACGTGCCCAGGGCCGCTCCCCCCAAGACATCTAGCGGGTAATGCTCACGCAAGTACACCCGCGAAAGGCCGATGAGGAACGCCAAAAGATAAAGGAGGAGCACGTTATACCAAGCGGGATAAAAGCGGGCCACGAGGTAGGCCATGGCGAAGGCCATGGCGGTGTGGTTGGAGGGGAAAGAGGAGGTGGTGAGGAATTGGTGGTGGAAGCCGCGTCGCACAAATGAGGGCCGGGGGCGGGCGGTAAGTGCCTTCACCCCCTGGCACACAAGAACGACCAGGATAGTGATTCCCACGCCAACAAGGACGTTTTTGTGATCTAGAGGGGTGCCGAAGACGATGAGGGCCAACGCCAATGCGGCCCAGAGGTATCCATAACCCACATAAGTGGCGACCAAAAGGGGGAGGTCAAGGGCACGGAAGACAGGCGAAGTGCTCACGCGTTCTAAAGCTTCCTCATCCCAGGCAAGGATACGCTCCACAACCACATCGAGGCGGGCCAAAATGCGTCTCACCCGTGGTCGTAGCGCATCCGCCACTCTCATCGCAAAAGTGGAAACGCTAGCACCTCCCTGATCGAGGGGGCATTGGTGAGGATCATGGTCAGGCGGTCGATGCCGATGCCAATGCCGCCGGCGGGGGGCATCCCCAATTCCAAATCGCGCAGGAATTCTTCATCGATCCTCTGCGCCTCTTCGTCCCCCTGGGCCCGCAGTTTCTCTTGGGCCAAAAAACGCTCGCGTTGCTCGTCAGGATCGTTGAGCTCAGAGAAAGCGTTGGCGACCTCTCTCCCTGCGATGTACAGCTCGAAGCGCTCCGTGAGGTCAGGCCGTTCCCGCTTGCGCTTGGCCAGGGGGGAGATATCCAAAGGGTAGTCTAGAACAAAAGTTGGGTCCCACAGGGTTTCTTCCGCATAGGTCTCGAGCAAATGCTCGATCACTTTTCCCTTGGGCCCTCGCTTCAAGTGCTCGGGGATCGCAATCCCACGCCGTTCAAGCTCGCCAAGGAGCTCGGGCAACGGTTTTTCCACGTCGCATTTCGTGGCCTCGGCCACAAGCTCCAAAAGCGAAACCTTTCGCCACGGCCGCGAGAAATCGATCCACCGGCCTTGATATTCTAGGCGAACGCTACCCCCCACGGCAAGGACACACGCCGCGATGAGACCCTCCGCAAGCTCCATCATCCCGTGGTAGTCGGTGTAAGCCTCATAAGCTTCCAGTGCGGTGAATTCCGGGTTATGCTCGGAGGAAACCCCTTCATTTCGGAAATTGCGGCCGATCTCATACACCTTCTCCAGGCCTCCCACAAGAAGGCGCTTGAGGTAGAGTTCCGGAGCAATGCGCAAGTAAAGGTCGCGGTCAAGCTCGTTGTGATGGGTGATGAACGGTCGGGCTGAGGCGCCGCCAGGAATGGGCTGGAGGATTGGGGTTTCCACCTCAATGAACCCCCGTTCGTCCAGGTAATTACGCATGGTGCGGAGGATCAGCGCCCGTTTCACGAGGATCTCCCGGGTGCTGGGGTTGGCCACGAAGTCCAGGGCGCGCTCGCGGTAGCGCGTCTCCACATCGCGCAGGCCGTGCCACTTCTCAGGGAGGGGCCGGAGGGCCTTGGCCAAAAGCACGATTTCCTCAGCAGCGATGCTGAGTTCTCCTGTTTTGGTGGTGAACACCTCCCCGCGTATTCCCACGAGGTCTCCGATGTCCAAAACATCCAGCCAAAGTTCGTAGGTTTCCGCACCAAGGGATTGGAGCGTGATGAAGATCTGGATTCGTCCGGAGCGATCGTGCAGGTCGGCGAAGGTGGCCCGGCCCATGCGGCGTAGGGCCATGAGGCGCCCGGCCACCGCCACCTTTTCCCCCGTGTGCTGGCCGGGCACCAAGTTCGCGAAAATCTTCCGCAGATCCCCGGCGGAATGGGTGCGGGCAAAGCTATAGGGATATGGGTTAATCCCCTTCTCCCGCAGACGGGCAAGCTTCTCCCGGCGAACCGCGATGAGCTCGAGCTCGGGCATTAGCCCCTCTCGATACCAAGGATCTCGTACCTGATTTTCCCTGCCGGGGCTTGCACTACTACTTGCTTGCCCTTTCCGTGGGTAAGGAGGGCGCGGCCAACAGGGGAGTCAATTCCGATACGGTCTTGCAAGAGATCGACCTCCGCCGGCGGAACCAGGGTGACCGTCCACACCTCCCCCGTCTCCATGTCCTTGAGGATCACCCGCGAGCCGATGCCCACCTCATCCGTGCGGATCTCCTCTTCCGAGATGATGCGGGCGTTGGCAAGGAGCTCGCGCAGGGCCCGCACCTCCCGCTCCAAAAGCTCCTGCTCCTCCACCAAGTACAGGTATTCCTTGTTCTCGCGGAAGTCGCCGCCGGAGTGCTCCTTGGCCTGGGCCAAAAGAGCGGGGATCTCCTGATAAAGCCTGCGCTCCTTGGCCTCGAGCTCCGCCTTCTTTCGTTCAAAACCCTCCCGTGTTAGCACCGTTTCGCGCGCCATCGTACACCTCCTGGAATTCCCGCACCCATTCCTCCGCTATTGCGCCGGGTTGCAAGCACGCCACCTCCGGCCGGGCGATCACCGCCACGTCCAGGTGCTTAAAAAGCTCCTTATGGTGGCGGAAACCCTCGCGGATCCCGCGCTTCACCCGGTTTCGCACCACCGCCTTCCCCACCTTTTTCCCCACCACGGCAAGGAGGCGGGGATTAGGGTCCTCCTTCCACCGCACGCGAAAGGAGAAAAGCCGGCCCTCAAGCTTCCTCCCCTCCCGAAAGAGGCGCTCAATGTCACGTTGCCGGGTCAGGCGGTGCTCCCGGCCAAAGGAGAAATCCATCACCCAAAAGAAAATATCCGGTATTGTGTGCTCACGCAACTGGCTCGTGTTTGGGGCCAGGGATACGCTAGGGGTATGCGGCGCACAAAGATCGTGGCCACCTTGGGCCCAAGCTCCTGGGATCTGGATAAGATGGCGGCCCTCCTTGAGGCCGGGGTCAACGTGTTCCGCATCAACACTGCACATGGGACGCCTGATCTCCATCGGGCGCTCATCGCGCGTGTTCGGGAACTAGCGCGGGAATGGCCGGTGGGCGTGCTTTTAGACACACGGGGTCCAAAAGTGCGCGTTGGCCAGCTCCCTACACCCGTGACGGTGGGGTCTGGGGAGGAGGTGATCCTCGGGGAAGGCGGGATCCCCTTGGTGCCGCCGGAAGTAGTGAGGGTTGTACCCCCAGGCGTGCGCATCCTTCTTGCCGATGGGGTTTTGGAACTCGAGGTTGTGGAGGGTTTTGGGAAAGGGCTGCGGTGTCGGGCGCTGCGGGCGGGGGTGATTCAAGCGGGTAAAGGGGTGAACTTCCCTGGCGTTGTGCTTCCCATCCCCGCTATTACTGTCGAGGACAAGGCCACTCTCCAGCTTGCCCGGGAAGAGAAGGCTGATTATGTGGCCATCTCCTTTGTGCAGCGTCGCGAGGATATTGAGGAAGCGCGGCGGATCCTGGGTCTGGATGGGCCGGCTATTCTTGCGAAGGTCGAGTTGGCCGCGGCTGTGGCCAATATGAACGAGCTCGTAGCCACGGCTGATGGGGCGATGGTCGCCCGCGGTGACCTCGGCGTGGAAATCGACCCGTATCGCGTGCCCTTGATTCAGCGGAAGCTTGTGGATCTCTGCAATGCTCGGGCTAAGCCTGTGATCGTGGCCACCCAGATGCTGCAGAGCATGGTTTCTTCGCCTGTGCCCACGCGGGCAGAGGTGGCTGACATAGCCAATGCCGTTTGGGATGGGGCTGATGCCTTAATGCTTTCGGATGAGACCGCGGTGGGGAAATATCCCCTGGAGGCAGTGCGAGCGATGGCGGCAGCAGCACAGGCTGCGGAAGAAGGGGATGTTCCCATCCGTGTTCCCGGCTTGGCTTCGGATCTTGTGGGAGAAGTTCCGGCCGCCATTGCGGAGAGCGCCTGTGTCATCGCTCAAGAAGTTGGAGCCAAGCTCATCCTCTGCGCCACTATCTCCGGTTGGACCGCCCGGTTAGTTGCCTCGCTTCGCCCCCGGGTGCCCGTAGCTGCAGTGACCCCCCGGATGAGTGTGTTCCGGAAACTAAGCCTAGTCTGGGGTCTCCAGCCCCTACTCATTCCCGAGGTCGGAAGTATGGAAGAACTCTTGGATCGCGCATTAACCGAAGCCCGGCAGGCTGGTCTCGCAGTTCGCGGTGACCGGGTAGTGTTCACCGCTGGTCTTCCCTTTCATCAACCTGGCACCACCAACTTGATTCGCGTGGTAGAAGTCTAAAATGGCACTTCCTCTTCAGGTTGCTTCCCTTCCGGAGGAATTTCTTCCCGCTCGAGGCGCTCGGTGATCGTTTTGATCTGCATCTCGGCGGCGGTGATCTTCTTGCGCAAAAGGGTGACGAGGTCTGCAGCCTCAGCCACAAGTTGGGAAAGCTCGTCGATGTCCACATCCCCGCGCTCGATCTTCTCCAGGATCCCGTCGAGTCTAGCTGCTGCCTCCGAATAGGTAGGCTCAGTTCCGTCCTTCACGTTCTCCTCCTTGAGAAAGAAGGCGGAGGATCCCGGCGCGAAGCTCGGCAGTGAGAACTGTTCCAGCGGGAGCCTGGTCCGGATCGGTAACAACGCGGCCAAAGGGGAGGCGGAGGATGGCAAATCCTCGCTCCACCACCCGTTTGGGATCCAAGGCTTGCAAGCGTTTCGCACGACCAGCTAGTCTTTCCTGCTCCTGAGCCAGTTTTCGTTGGATTGCCTGTTCAAGTCTGATAACACGCCGCTCTAGCTCTGCCCTAGCCAAGCTGAGCTCACGCCTACTTCCACGCAGGAGTCGGCGCTGGGCTTCCTGAGCACGGGCGTGTTGGCCGCCCAAGGTGCGTCCCACCGCCTGGGGCAAAACTTGGCCCACACGTCGCAGGTATTCGCGAGCCAAGCGCAGCCGGTTTTGCGTGGCCTGGACCAGCCTGCGCTCGCGGTGGCTGAGTTCCCGCCTTTCCCAGGCAAGCTTCTCCTGGGTGATCCGAGTCAGAAGCCTTTCCTTATCGGTTACCGTGCGTGTGGCTTTTTCCACTATGGTGTTCGCGTTGGTCAGGATGGCGGTGAAATTCTCTTCCACCCGACGCAGTGTTTCTTGAATCTTTTGAACGAGAAGTTTTGCCGCGCCGGAGGGCGTGGCGGGTTTGGGCCGCCACCCCACCTCATCGAGCACGCAGCGGTCCTCCTCATGACCGATGCCCACCACCACGGGGAGGGGGAAGAGGGCCACGGCCCGGGCCAGGGCCTCGGAGTCGAACCACGCGAGGTCCGCCCGAGAGCCCCCGCCCCGGCAGATGAGGATCACGTCGAACTCCTCCGCGTGCGCCCGGAACCAGTCCAGGGCGTTGAGGACCGAGGGCTCCGTGAAATGCCCCTGCATGCGGGCCCCGTGCACGAGGACCTGGAAGGCGAAGCCCGAGGCCTTGAGGGTGTTCAGGACGTCGTTTTGGGCGTCGGAGCCTAGGCTCGTGATGAGGCCCACCCGCAGGGGGA
This sequence comes from Candidatus Bipolaricaulota bacterium, assembly GCA_025060555.1. Taxonomy (GTDB): domain Bacteria; phylum Bipolaricaulota; class Bipolaricaulia; order Bipolaricaulales; family Bipolaricaulaceae; genus DTER01. Next base: position 3,458 of record JANXBC010000031.1, on the reverse strand, counting down.
GGAGGGGGAAGGGCAGGGAGCGGTTGCGCTCGAGGATCCCCTCCTTGGCGAGCTTCCGGAGGATCTCCTCCCGGCGGCGGGCCGCCTCGCCCAGGGTGTAGTGGATGTCCAGGTCGCGGATGACCAGGCGGTAGAGGCCCTCCCGCACCCAGAGGTCCACCTCCGCCAGGACCCGCACGGTGATCTCGTCTTGAAGCCGGAAGGGGTAGCCGGCCTGGGCCAGCTTCCCCTCGATGAGGTCCCGCGCCTCGGGGAAGAGGATGGCCTCCACCTGGGCGATGATCCTCCCCTCGCGGCGCTCCACGAGATGAAACTCCACCCGCTCCTTGTGGGCGTTCTTCTCGTAGCCCAGGATCTCCCCCACCACCCAGACGGGCTGGGGGAAGGCCTCGGTCAGGACCGCCCGGACCCGGGCGTTCAGGGCGGAGACGGTGAGGTCTTGGCTTTGCGCCTTCTTCTCCCGGTAGAGGTTTTGAATGGCCGCGTCGAAGGCGAAGCCCTCGTTTTGGAGGAGCTCCACCACGGAGACCACGTGGGCCTTGGGCACGCGCCACAGCCGCTGTTTCTGGTCGAAGCGGCTTTCCGGGAGGGCCCGCACGAGCTGAACAAGGCGAGCGTCGTAATCGAACTGGATGAGAATCGACTCTCCCGAACACTCCACCTTGCGCATGTCCCAACATAACGTACTGAGCTAAGCGCTTGCTTGCAAGAGGAAGGTGGCTTCTGGATGGAGCCCGGCGACCCCGCGCACACCCCGCACATGGCTTTGTCCCAAGGGAACGGTGGCGTTTTCCGGCTCCCCGTTTTTCCGCACCATGGAGACAGGGGTGGCAAACTTGCCCTTGACCGGTTAAAGTGAATAAGCTTTTGTTTGGGGCGGGTGAGAAGCCCCTGTTTTGCTTGTGCGCGGAACCTCCGCAGTGAGGAGGGTGTTATGGGCACGGATAAACGGTATGTGACGTTGCCATCTCGAGCGGCTCGACGGTACCCAACCATTCCGGCGTTTTTGGCGCGCGCGGTGCGTACTTATGCGGATCGGGTAGCCCTGCGGCTTCCTATCGCGCGGGAGGGCCGTCTTACCTTGCAGGAAACGACGTATAGGGAGCTTTGGGACCTGGCGGGGAAATTGGCCACCTGGCTTTACGCCCGGGGCGTGGGAGAAGGGGACCGGGTGGCTATCATCGCTAAGCCTTCCCTGGGTTGGGCTGTGGCGTTCGTGGCCACTCAGCGACTGGGTGCCGTGGCGATGCCCCTCGACGTTGGCCTCCAGGTTCCGGAGATCCGTCGCCTTCTTTTGGAAGCCGAGGTTTCCGTGATCTTTTGCGCTCCCGAGCGCTATGGGGAACTGGCCCCGCTAACTAAGGAGGTACCGGGGCTCAAAGAGGTTGTAGCCCTCGAAGAAGCGGTGGGTGCCCTTTCGCTTTGGGAAATCCTTCCGGGAGAGCTCTCCTTCAAAGAAGCCCAGCCCGATCAGGAGGATCTTGCTGTGCTCATGTACACATCCGGCACCACTGGCGACGCCAAAGGGGTGATGCTTTGCCACCGCAATATCACCGCGAACATCGAGGCCATGCTCAAGATGATCCGGGTAGGGCCGGAGGACCGGGCCCTGACCATTGTGCCCTGGTATCACATTTACGGCCTCACCGCGAGCTTCCTTGCTCCCCTTTGGGTTGGGGCTTCCGTCACCTACACTGACGACTACCGCAACCTCATCTCCATTGCACAAAAGGCCCGGGTAACCATCATCATTGCTGTCCCCAAGCTTTATCATGGCCTATGGCGACGCCTGGCGGAGAACATCCAAGCTAGCGTGGGAAAACGCCTTCTTTTCCGCTTCGCTCCCCGGTTCCTTGGCAAACTTATCAAGAAGAAGCTCCTTGGAGAGCAATTCAGGTTCTTCATCTCCGGTGGAGCTCCACTTCACCCGGAGGTGGCGGGGGCTTTGCGTCGCCTGGGCATTGGTATCATGGAAGGGTACGGCCTCACCGAAACTGCCCCGGTTTTGACCATTTCTGAGGCGTTTGATCCCCCCGGCACAGTGGGGCGGCCTCTGCCCGGGGTTCAGATCAAGATCGATCAACCCGATTCTGAAGGGTTGGGTGAGGTTTTGGCCCGTGGCCCTAATATCATGCTTGGCTACTACAAGAACCCGAAACGCACGCGGGAAGTGTTCACGGAGGAGGGGTGGTTCCGGACCGGCGACTTGGGGAAACTGGATGCCCAAGGCCGCCTGTATTTGGCCGGGCGGAAAAAGAACATGATCATGTTGGAGTCGGGGAAAAAGGTCTACCCTGAGGAAGTGGAATGGGAGTTCTCCCGCATCCCCGAGATCGCTGAGGTTTTGGTATACGAGGATACCACGCGTGGCCAGCCCATGGTCGCGGCCATGGTCTATCCCAACTGGGATCTCCTCCGCGAACAGGGGGTTACTGATCCCGAAAGAGCGCGTGATCTCATCTGGGAGAAAATCAAAGAGGCTCAGCAGAATCTCGCTTCCTTCAAGCGTCTGCGAGACAAAGATTCGCTCACCATTGTGGATCAGCCGTTTGAGAAGAGCACAAAACAGGAGATCAAGCGTCACCTTTACCTGAATAGGCCCGTACGTCGTCAATAGTAACGATGGCTATGATGTAGGCAGCCCTTCCGGCTTGTGTTGAGGCAAAGAGAGGGAGCGGCTACGCCTTTTTCGCTGTGGGCTGGGGCCAAGCTGCTCGATAGGCAGATGCTGGTCGCGAAGGACTTCCCAAGTTCCCGCCGCGTATCCACTTCCTCCGCCACGGCGGACTCATGGTGGCCGGGGCACAGCTTTGAAAAGCCCACATTCTCAGGGGGTATTGGTGTCCCTTTTGGGTCTTCCATGGCCCTCTCCCAGGGGCAATTCGTCCCCTTGACCCATGGCCCTGGCCTTTATATACTAGGGATTGCGCCCATCAGGGCGGGGAAGGTTGGTCTTCGACAGGTGGATAGGGGATGGCGGAATGTTCTGTCGAGCCCTTGAGTGCAAGCTAAATTGAGAGGGTATGATCCCGGCTCAGGGCGAACGCTGGCGGCGTGCCTAACACATGCAAGTCGTGCGACGGCCCGCCCCAAAAGGGTGGGTACGGAGCGGCAGACGGGTGAGTAACACGTAGCTAACCTGCCCGTCCGACGGGGATAACCCTTCGAAAGGGGGGCTAATACCCGATGGTCTCCCGGGAGCGCAAGCTTCCGGGAGTAAAGGCGCTACGGCGCCGCGGACGGAGGGGGCTGCGGCCCATCAGCTAGTTGGTGGGGTAATGGCCCACCAAGGCGATGACGGGTAGGGGGCCTGAGAGGGTGGCCCCCCACACGGGGACTGAGACACGGCCCCGACTCCTACGGGAGGCAGCAGTGGGGAATCTTGGGCAATGCCCGCAAGGGTGACCCAGCGACGCCGCGTGCGGGAAGAAGCCCTTCGGGGTGTAAACCGCTTTTCT
>JANXBC010000030.1 GCA_025060555.1 Candidatus Bipolaricaulota bacterium | reverse complement strand
ATCATTTTTGAGAAGCACGATAGATTCTAGCTGTGCTCTATAAGCCTCGGCCTGGAACTCTGCACTGCCCACAATTTGCTCAGCTTTAGCTGGGTCAACGTAGGGATCCTCGAAAAGGCCGAGCTCGAACTTGAGCTTGAGGAGCTTGCGTACGGATGTATTGATACGTTCCTCTGAAATACGTCCCTCGCGCACCAGCTCGAGGATAGGCCTGGGGTCACTTTCTCCGCCGAATTGGTCTATGCCCGCCTCCAAAGCGAGGGCGAACCACTCTTTCGTGGGGAGCTTTTGCAAGTCCTCACGGACTGGCCCCATGAATGACATCACGCCCCAGTCCGTGCAGTTTATTCCGGTGAACCCAAGCTCTTCGCGCAGGACTTTGTTCAGGTATTGAGAGTAGCAAGAACCGCAGCCATCGAAGGGGTTGGGGCTGTAATAACACATGGTTGTAAAGGCGCCAGCCTCAAAGGCCGCCTTAAATGGAAGCAAATGATATGCGAAGTTGTTGCCAGGGTATATGAGAGGAGCGATCGCTCCACCAAAAATAGACCGCGACATATCTTGAGGGCCAGAGCCGGGCCAGTGTTTGGGCATTGTCGCGATGCTTGTGGGGCCAAGCTTTTCTCCTTGAGCGCCCTTAATGAAAGCCGCGGCCAGCTTTGCGGTCATTTCCGCGTTCTCTCCCCATGTCTCACCGTTGCGGGTCCAGCGGGGTTCGGTCATCACATCGACAATAGGGCCAAGGATCATGTGCAGTCCAACCGCGCGATATTCAGCAGCGACTATTTCCCCGTACCGGCGGGCTAGTTCTTCATCCATGGTCGCACCCATGCCTAGGAAACCCTCGCGCTTTGGCCAACCGGAGAAATATTGTTTTCCGGTGACGTGTCCTGTGAGAATTGCCCCATGCCGCGGGTCGCTACTGAAGAGGATAGGGATGCCAAGCCGCGTGGCCTCGGCCATCTCCTGCACTTTGTTAGACCAAGACGCGAAGATTATGGGGTGGGCAATGCCGTTGTTGAGCAGATAGCCGATGCCGCGTTCGATTAGTTTTGCTGTTCCTGGCCTAGTTATGGTCATGTTGCCAAACTTGATTGTCTGATCAGGCACGATGCTTCCGTCTGCGGGCATGGTGACATTAGGATGGAGCATTTGGCCGACCTTCTCTTCCAAGGTCATCTTGGAGAGAAGATCCTCAACGCGAACATCCACGGGGAGGCGCCAGTCCTCATAGGGATCAAGAACCCCGTTCTTGTTGAGGTCCTTGAACTTGAGGCCGCCGATCTCAAGGATCGGAGCGACCCTCGCCTCGATCTCCGGCTGCTCCACCGCCAAGCCTAAAACTCCCCACAACACCGTTGCCAAAACCGCAAAGAAGATTAGTTTACGCACTGCTCCTCCTTTAAATTTGCAAAACCGTTTTGAACCTCGTTCCTCTTCTCCCTACTCCGTTTCCCTCTCGCCACCTCCTTTCCCAAAACCCGCTGTAGGAGTGAAAGCGCGACTTCGTGGTAACTCCCTGATAAATGAAAGGGGCCGCCAGGCTCATCACCTGGCGGCCCTCCCTCTCACTTAGGCCTGCGTGCATATCAGTAGCTCAGCCCAAAGCCATAATCGAACATGGGGTTTTCAAGATCAAATGGGACGTCTTCCTTCTGAGCAAGCACGGAATCCATGCTAGATGGGATCTGGAACGGCAACTTCCCCACCGGGTTGAACCGGCCGAAAATCACATCCAGCAGGGCTTCGTCGGAGATGTCAAAGACAGCGAGGATCGCATCCACACTGTTAGCCAGCTCAGGCGTGATCACCGTCGGAGCACGATCAAAGTTGAGAGCGAGGATCACAGGGATGCCAGCAGCACGGGCTTTCTTCACCGGCTCAAGTCGCTCCGGAGCGATCTCGATTCCGCCGACATCGATCTCAATTATCGCGAAATCAGCGTCTTTCGGATCAGCGACCACTGTAGCGTAGTGGCTAGCAATTTTCGCATCCACACCCATGACTATCTGGGTGCTTACACCGAAGCGAGTGTACGTATAGGTTTGGGAGGGGACATAAACCTTGGGCTTGCGGGCTGAAATTTGGCCTGCGGAGACCTCTAACACCGCCTCGGGGAGGGGGAGGACGCCGTTGTTCTTAAGGAGGACCACGGACTCGAGCTGCGCCCGATAACCCAGGGCCTTGAACTCCTTACTGCCAACAATCTGCGCCGCTTTGGCGGGGTCTACGTATGGATCCTCGAAAAGGCCGAGTTGGAACTTGAGCTTGAGAAGGCGGCGCACAGACTGATTGATCCGTTCCTCGGTGACTTTGCCCTCCCTGACAAGCTCGATCACCGGTGTGGGATCGGACTCACCGCCGAACTGGTCGATTCCCGCGTTGAGAGCAAGGAGATACCGCTCCTTGACCGTCAGGTTCGCGAGATCCTGGCGCAGAGGACCAACCCGGGAGATCACGCCCCAGTCAGTGCAGAGGATTATGTCAGCGAATCCCAGCTCATTGCGGAGGAGATTATTGAGATACTCGGAGTAACAAACGGCACAGTTGTCAGCAAACGGGATGCCGCTATAGTAACACATGGTAGCGGGTGCCCCAGCCTTGAAAGCGGCGATGAATGGCTTCAGGTGGTACTCGAAGTTGTTCCCCGGATAGGTATACCATCTCCCTGCGCCGTCATCATGCGGGCCCGCGCCAGGCCAGTGCTTGGGCATGGTAGCGATGCTGGTAGGGCCAAGCTTTTCGCCTTGCGCCCCACGGATGAAAGCGGTGGCGAGTTCAACGGTGAGATCGGCATCCTCACCCCATGTCTCGCCGTTCCTGCTCCAGCGAGGCTCGGTCATAACGTCCACGATCGGTCCGAGGATCATGTGCAGGCCCACTGCGCGATACTCGGCTGCAACCACCTTTCCATAAAGCTCGGTGAGCGCAACATCGCGGGTGGCTGCCATGCCCAAGAAGCCCTCGCGCTTAGGCCAACCGGAGAAGAATTGTTGTCCGGTCACGTGGCCAGCCAAGACCGCCCCGTGCCGTGGGTCGCTGCTGAAAAGAATCGGGATACCAAGGCGCGTCCCCTCAGCCAGCTCCTGAACAGCATTTGTCCACCAGGCAAAAGCAGAGGGCTCAGCGATACCGTTGTTGAGCAGGTACCCGATTTTCCTCTCTACTACAGCTTGAACGGGAAGGCGAACATTCATGAGCAGGCCCGAGGCGATATTCGGATGGAACATCTGGCCAACTTTTTCCTCAAGGGTCATCTTGGAAAGAAGGTCTTCCACGCGTTCATCTACGGGGAGGCGCCAATCTTCGTAAGGATCGAGAACCCCGTTCTTGTTGAGGTCCTTGAATTTGAGGCCGTTGATCTCAAGGATGGGAGCAACTCGCGCCTCAATCTCCGGTTGTTCTACCGCCAACCCCATGGTCGCCCACAAACCGAAAACGACAAACACCACCAACAAGGACTTCCGCACTTTTCCCTCCTTTCCTAACTCTGGATTTGTAGGCGAACCTTCACCCCGCACCGCCTACTGACGTCCCGTGACCACCTCCTTCCTTAAATTTTCTTCTGAGCAGCAATTTAAATTATACAGGCCAGGTGAAGTGACGTCAAGTCCCATGGGCAGAGGCGCGAGGTGGACGAGGCTCAGCTGATATGCAACTGAGCAAGGTCCTGCATTCGCAGTAGGGTTATTGGCCACCTTGACGTCCACGACCAACCTGACTATACTTAGTTTGTAATGAGAACAAAGTCCAGACAGGAGGAGCTAGTCCTAAACCCAAAAGTCATGGGTGATCACCACCGTCTTCTCCTCCTCCGCTATCTACGTCTCCATGGGCCAACCTCGCGCGCCGACCTCGCTAGATCCTTAGGGCTGGCCCCATCGGTTGTGTCTCGCCTTGTGCGGGAGTTGCTTGCCGAGGGATGCTTAGTAGAACGAGAGTGCCCAAAAACACCACTGGGGCGTAGACCCACGCTTCTTGCTTTCAACCCCGACTATCGCACGGTAATCGGCGCCCATATTCAAACCGATAAGCTGGAATGCGCACTCCTCAATCTCGGTGGTCATGTACTTGCCCGTTGGGAGTCCATCATTGGAAAAGAACCCGGACCAGAACAGGTCTTTGAACTCCTCTTCAAAGCTGTGAATGCCTTGCGCCGGGAAAACACGTTAGGGATAGGGGTGGCCATCTCCGGTCTCATCGATGTGAAAACGGGAAGAATCGTGTTCTCTCCCGTTCTGCAGTGGGAGGGAATCAATATCCGTGAGGCCCTGGAAAAAGGTTGCGCCCTCCCAGTACATGTGGAGAACGATGCCAATGCTTTAGCCGTGGCTGAGCTCCTCCACGGCGCAGGTCGCAATTACAAAGACTTCTTGTGCGTGATGATCAGCGATGGTCTGGGCGGTGGCGTGGTTTTGGAAGGGCGTCTATATCGAGGGATGCTGGGTGGAGCGGGGGAGTTGGGGCACACCACCATTGACCCAAGTGATGGTGCTTCCATCTGTCGCTGTGGCGAACGTGGTTGCCTTGAGGAATTTTGCTCCAAGCGCGCCTTGAACAAGGAGGCCCAGCGCCTTGGACTAGAGGATTGGCGGACGTTAGGGGAGATGGCGCGGAGGGGTGATACCCATGCCCAGAAAGCTTTCCTTCGTTTTGGCTACTTCTTGGGCTTGGGGTTGAAAAACGCGGTGAACCTCCTCAACCCAGAAGCCGTGATCATTGGCGGTGATCTAGCGGAGTTCGCAGACCTCTTCCTACACACTGCAAAAGAAGTGGTGTGCAAACATTGTTTTCCTGGTGGACGCACCGCCCCGGAGATCGTGCTTTGGCAGGTGGGCAAAGAGGGTTTCCTAGTTGGCGCAGGTGGCCTAGTCGTCGAGGAGTTCTTAAGCTCGCCCATCCGGGCGTAAAGGGAAGGAGGCAAGAATGCAGGCGGTGAAGTGGGTCGTTGGCTTACTGGCTGTTTTGGGCCTTGCTGGCCAAGCTGTGGAGGCCATAGCTTGGCGTGCTCCCGGTCCAGTCGTGATCGACGGAGCGTTGAACGAGTGGATCACCTCTGACCCCATCGTCGTAAAGGACATAAAGCAAGCGATCATCGCGGCCTACCTTTGGGGAGGGTCCCTGGACTGCAGTGTCACTGTCTACGTCATGTGGGATGAGGAAAACCTCTACATCGCTGCAGAGATATTCGATGACGTTCCGTTTACCGCGCGCGCGGGTTTTCGCCCGGACGAGGCCGACAGCCTCGGCATTTATCTGAGCACAAATCCCCAGGCCAACCCTGCTCGCAAGAACTACGAAGCCACAGATTTCCGCATCCTTCTTATGATCGATGGCTATGACTTCAATAACGCTATTGATCGCGACATGATCGCCGATCCGAAGGGAATCGAAACGGCCGGGATGTATGGAGATGAGCAAGTCTTGCCCGGATACGAAGCTGCCGCAGTTCCCACCAAGCGTGGATGCACCTTTGAGGCCAAGATCCCGTTCAAAGCACTGGCGAATGAACAAATCCCCGTGTTGGTGCCACAGGATGGGCTCAAAGTTGGTTTTGACGTAGAGATCAACGACATCGATATGCCTTGCCCGGGCATTGGAGCGAAAACTTTGGCTTGGACTGGTACGGAAGCTATCCGCCAAAACCCAAGCGAGTGGGGCACGCTCGTCTTTAAGGTGAAAAAGTAACCATCCGTCAGTTTAAGGAGGTAAACGTGCGAAGTCTCATCAAGCTAGCTCTCGTCAGCGTCATAGCCGCTGGCAGCTGCGTCATCGCCCAGGACATAAGCGCGATACTCAACAATACCAGTGCTGCCGGGGCTTTGAACGTCTATCACTGGTGGACTGCGGGAGGAGAAAAGGAAGCAATCGAGGCGGCTTTGGACATCCTCCGCGCGCGCTACCCCAATGTCCAGGTTCTCTCCAACGCCATACCCGGTGGTGCTGGCGGCGCTATGGTTATGAAAGTGAAGATCCTCATGGTCACCGGTAACGCGCCGGAGACCTTCCAGGCTCACCCAGGGTTCGAGATCCAGCCTTACACCGATTCCAACCTTCTTCTTTCCCTCAACGACCTTTGGGCCTACGCCAATATTGCCGAGCGACTTCTCCCCGGCATTGCTGAGCTCTGCCAAGTTGAAGGCACCTACTATGCTGTTCCCATTGGAATCCATAAGTGTAACGTGATTTGGTACAACAAACACCTTTTCCAAGAGTATGGGGTTCAACCCCCGGATGAGCCGGTCACCTGGGAGGAGTTTTGGGCCCTTTGCGAGGAGCTTGCGCAGAAGCTTCCCGCTGGGAAATACGTGCTCGATCTTGGTGACCGTCAGGGGTGGACGGCGACGCACGCCTTTGAGGCGATCATGATGGGCATAAGCCCCCAGATCTACGAAAACTTTATCAACGGCGTCGCCTCCGTGGAGGAAATCGCGCAAGTACTGGACGTGTACAAGAAGTTTTTGCGTTATGTTGCCCCCGACCACACCGCCCGACTTTGGTACGAAACCGCTGGAGAAGTGTACGCCGGAAATATCGCCATGTACCTCATGGGCGACTGGATCAAAGCGTACTTTAGCTCCCGTGGTTGGAAATACGGGGAGGACTACGGGGCTTTTTCTGTTCCCGGCACTTCCGACAAGTTTGGCGTCTGCATCGATACTTTTGTCGTACCACAGGGTTCGCCGAACCGTGAAAATGGCCTACGTTGGGCTTACCTCTGCGCCGATCCTGAACTTCAACTGCTCTTTACCCAACGCAAAGGGTCTATCTCTCCCTATCGAGATTTCCCGGTTGACCTCTACGATGAGCTGACCCTGAGTTTCTATCAGCAGCTGATGTCTCCGGAAACCTTGGTCTACCCGAGCTTTGCCCACGGCACCGCTCTTCCTTGGGAAGTGCTTATGGACCTGCACAGCCGGATCACGGACTTCACAACCAGCTCTGACCCCGACGTGTATCGGTATGCCCGACTCATGGCCCAGTCCCTCAAAGAAGCTGGGGTTCAACCGCATTGGGACATCGTCCGCTAGGAGGGTAGGATGCGCCTGGCGAAAATTTTGGCGTTCTTTTTGGTCTTCCTCACCGCTGCGGCGGCAGAGCAGCCGCTCGTGCAGGCTCGCCATAAGCCCCTTTTGCAGGTGGATGGCCTTCTTTTCCGAGACCTCAACGCCAACGGGCAACTCGACGTCTACGAGGACTGGCGCCGGCCGGTGGAAGAAAGGGTGGAAGACCTGCTCTCCCGAATGACCCTTGCCGAGAAGGTGGCGCAGATGATGCATCCCACATTCATTCCTCGTCCCGATGGCTCGCCGCCGCCGTTCATGGAGAAGTGGTGCCGTGACTTGCAGATTGGGTTTGTACTTGTGCGGGATTTGCCCAGCGCCCGCGCCGCTGCGGAAGCCATGAACAAACTGCAGGAATGGTGCGAGCAGTCGCGCCTTGGCATACCAATTGTGATAAGCATGGACTCTATCCATGGCTTAAGTTACGTGAACGGAGGGCTTGTCTACCCCCAGAACATCGGGTTGGCTGCCATCGGCGATTTGGCGCTGGTGCGCGCCCTGGTGGAGGCCTCCCGCGAGGAGCATTTAGCGGTAGGGGTGCGGATGACGCTTTCCCCAAACGCGGACTTAGCTACCGAGCCGCGCTGGGGCCGCGTCTACGAATGCCCAGGGGAGGATCCGGAGTTCGCCGCGGAATTCGTGCGCCTGTACGTAGAAGCCTATCAAAACGGCCAGACATTGAACAAGGGATCTGTCATTGCCTGTGTCAAACATTTCCCGGGTGCTGGACCGCAAATGGAGGGGGTGGATATGGCCCCCATCGTGTCCACCTCGGAAACCCTCGCTCTCCATCTTCTGCCGTTCAAGGCCGCAATTGAGGCGGGAGTGGCAAGCGTTATGCCCTATTACAGCATCCCCATGGCTTTGGACACCATGGCTGCGTTGGGCTCTCGAAAGACTTTGCAAGACTTGCTTCGCCAAAGCTTGGGGTTCACCGGCCTCATCACCACCGACTGGGGAATGCAATTCGGCATTCGCCAGGCCGGGATGTTTTGGGGACAGGAGATCTCCAACGACGAGGCTCTGATCATCGGCATCGAGCGGGCTGAGGTGGACGCCGTGGGGGGTGCCTCTCCCCGCGATATAACGGATGTCGTCCGCTTAGTAGAAGAGGGGAAGATCCGGGCTGCGCGCATCGATGATGCTGTCCGGCGCATTCTCTGGGCCAAATTCACACTGGGGATCTTCGAAAACCCGTATGTGGACCCGGCTTACGCTGAAAAAGTCGTGGGATGCCCTGAACATCAGGCCCTTTCCTTGGCGGCTGCCCGGCGATCCATGACGCTTGTGAAGAACGACGGGATTTTGCCCCTCAAAAATGTCGATTCCATCCTCATTGCCGGTGCACGCGCCGGGGATGTCGACAGCATCACAGGCGGTTGGACCGCAAAACAGAATGGGCTCACGATCGTCGAGGCGGTAAAGGCCCTGGCCGGCGAAACTTGCCGCGTGCAATATGTGGCCGAGGATCCTGAGGAGGCCAAAACCCTCGCCGCGGACAGCGATGTAGCTATCGTAGTGATAGGGGAGCCAGCGTACATGCATAATCCTCCATGGGGGGCCAGCGCCTTGGAGCTCACCTCTTCCCAGCAAAAACTCCTGGAAGCCATCCACGAGACTGGAACCCCTCTTGTCGTTGTAGTTCTCCTGGCGCGTCCTTACATCCTGACTTGGTGCGCCGAGAACGCTTCCGCCATCCTCATCGCCTACTTGCCGGGAACCCAAGGGGCCCAGGCTATCGCCGAGACCTTATTTGGCCTTGTGAACCCGCAAGGCAAACTTCCTATCCAGCTTCCGCGCAACATGGACCAGATACGTAATCAACGCAGCGACCTGCCCTCTGACATCGTCGACCCGCTTTACGACCGAGGTTTTGGCCTAAGTTACGGGCGATGAAGAAGGAGGGGGTGACGGGGATGGACAGCTCTCGCATGCCGGTGGACAGGGAGAGAGGGGTGAGGGCGTTCCTTTCCCGCCACCCCTTCTTGATCTTGGCTTTGCCCCTTGGTTTGGTGGGGTACTTTGTGTACGGCGGCCTCCTTTGGAACACTTGGGTCTCCTTCACAAACTGGCGAGGGTTGACGCCCACGTACGTCTTTTATGGGTTGCAAAACTACTCGCGCCTATTTGGCAGCCCGATTTTCCTCACCGCCTTAAAGAATACGGTGCTCCTTTTCCTCACCATTCCCCTTTGCATCGTGATCGGTTTTTTTCTCGCCGTATTGCTCGACCAGAATCTCCGCGGCATGGGGATATTTAGGAACCTCCTTCTCCTCCCCTATGCTCTCTCCTTTGTGGTGACCGGGACGATCTGGGCGTGGATGTATAACCCGTCCAAAGGGATCCTGAACACTGTGCTTCGCCAGCTTGGCTTTAGCCAATGGCAAGCGATGTGGCACACAAGTCAGGAGACTGTGATGTACGCGATCATCCTGGCTTTGGTTTGGCAATTCTCCGGGTACGCTGCTTTGGTCTTGCTCGCGGGGATCCGCGCAATACCTGAGGTCCAGATCAAAGCGGCTTTGTTGGAAGGGGCTTCAAGAGTGCGCATTTATCGACGGATCATCATCCCCCAGCTTAAAGGGGCGGTCATGACTGTGGTCATCGTCATCATGATGTATGCTCTGCGGGCGTTTGACTTCATTTGGGTCCTCACCGGCGGTGGACCGGGTTATGCCTCGCATACGCTTTCCATCATGATGTATAAGGAAGCTTTCCAGGCCACGCGTTTCGCGTATGCCTCGGCGATCGCCAATGTCCTCCTTGGCCTGACCCTGATCCTCATTCTGCCGTACCTCTACGTAATGCATAGGAGAGCTGCACAATGAGGGGCTTGTTGAGCAAAGTTGTGGTGCTGGCATTGCTTTTGACGGTAACCGCGCTTTACCTTCTACCTCTTTGGGGAGCATTGACCACCTCCCTGAAAACGGACGAGGAGATCGATCTTACCTCCCCCATCGCTTGGCCCCAGCGTCCCACCGCCGCGGGGTACATCAACGCTTTTAATTATCTGAAGCGCGCGCTGCTGAATAGCGTATTGATCACCCTCGGTGGAACATTGGGGTCGGTGGGGCTGGGGGCCATTTGCGGGTACGCTTTGGCGCTATACAGCTTTCGCGGGGCCAATCTCGTGTTTTTGTTACTTGCAGCCGGCATATTCTTGCCATTCCAAGCCATCTTAATCCCCCTTTTCCAAACTATCCGCACGCTAAGGCTTTATGACACGATCGGCGGAATTGTTTTGGCGCATACGGCCTACGGAATCCCCATGTGCGCTGTGATGTTCAAAACGTTTTATTCTGAAGTGCCGAAGGCTTTGGTCCGCCAAGCCGTGACCGACGGCAGCGGCCCATGGCGGTTTTACTGGAAGGTGGTATTTCCCAGCACCAAGCTGGCCACCGTTACCATATTGATTTTCCAGTTCACCTCCATCTGGAATGAGCTCCTTTTCGGCCTTGTCCTTGGTGGCCCGCGCTCGATGCCCGCTACGGTGGCGCTCAACAATCTGGTGGGGACCTTGGCTGCCCAATGGAATATCCAAATGGCTGGATCCCTTCTTCTCACTCTCCCAGTGTTGATCGTGTACATCTTCCTTGGGCGCTACCTCGTGCGTGGGTATATGGCTGGCGCGGTAACCGCCGTTTGAGCCAAAGAGAGGGAGGCAATATGGCATCAGTAACTGTAAGAAACCTGTTTGTTTCCTATCACCGCGGCCGAACTGTGGCTGTGGATCACGTTTCTTTCTCCGTCGGCGATGGAGAGTTTTGCGTACTCTTGGGACCCTCTGGATGCGGAAAAACTACGATTCTCCAGTGTATCGCTGGCCTGATCCGCCCAGGCGCGGGCGAGATCGTCATCGGGGATAAAGTCGTTACTTCAGCGGAGAAAAACATCTTCGTGCGCCCCCAGGATAGAAACATCGCCATGGTCTTTCAGGAATACGCCCTTTATCCCAACCTGACTGTGCGCGAGAACCTCGCGTTTCCTTTGGAGTGCCAAGGCCTGCCACGAAAAGAGATCGAGACGCGGGTGCAATCGGTGGCGGAGATGCTGGGGATCACGGAGCTCCTTAACCGTCGGCCGGCACAGCTTTCCGGCGGGCAGCGCCAGCGCGTAGCCCTGGGCCGCGCTTTGGTCCGCCAACCCACGGTGTTTCTCCTCGATGAGCCGCTGGGAAACCTCGATGCACAGCTTCGCGTACAGGTGCGGTACGAGCTCAAGCGCATCCAACGGCAGCTACACGCCACGATGATCTATGTGACGCACGACCAAACTGAGGCCCTAACTTTGGCAGACCAGATCGTGCTCCTCAAGAATGGGAAGATCGAACAAAAAGGGAGCCCCCAGGAATTGTACGAGAAGCCCAGCAACCTCTTTGTGGCTAGCTTCATTGGCTCCCCACCCATGAACCTCGTGGAGGGAAACGTCATGCCGCAGGAAGGGGCCATGTGGGTGGACGCGGGGGTTTTCAAGGTGCGCGTGGAGGCTTTGCAGCTTGGCAAAAGCCTTGCCCCCAACACTAAAGTGATGCTCGGCATTCGCCCCGCGGATATTAGCGGGCGACCCTCTTCCCCTACAGACCTGCGCATCTCCGCGACCGTCGACCTCCTTGAGCCCATGGGGGACAGCGCTGTTCTCCATGCTTTGAGCGCAGGCTTCAAGATAACTGCAAAATGGGAGGGAAGCTTATTGCGGCCGGGCGAGGCCGTTACACTGTTTGTAAACCCTTCGAAGATACACGTTTTCACCCTACCAGACGGCGGGAACGTTCCTAAAGCTCTGGCCGGCGCGGCGGGTCTGGAGGGGAGAGCCTCTCTGTAAAGGCCGCAAGAAGTCGGCGCTCTTCACGGCCGATCTTTTTGGGGATAAATACGCGCAATTTCACCTTGAGGTCACCGCGGCCATTGGCTCCTGGAAGGCCCCGACCGCGTAGCACCAATATTTCCTCAGGATCCGTGCCAGGAGGAACCTCGATTTCTTCCTCCCCGCTTAACGTGGGCACACGAATCTTCCCTCCCAAGACCAAGGTGCCATAGTGCACCGGCACCTCCACCCAAAGGTCCTGCCCTTGGCGGGCGAAGATGGGATGGGGTTGGATTTCCACAACAACGTGGAGATCACCTCTTGGCCCTCCGGCTACCCCGGCGTTACCCATGCCCCAAAAGATGAGGTGAGCCCCATCTTCTACCCCGGCGGGTATTTCTAAATTGATCTCTGCCCGTTCGCGCACACGACCACTGCCACGGCACTCCAAACATGGCGACTCCGGTGTCTGCCCCACACCTTGGCACTCGGGACAGACACGCACGTTGACGAACGTCCCGAACATGGAGAACTGGCGGTACTCAATGCGGCCGGTGCCGCGGCAGGTGGGGCAGGCTTTGAGCCCGGTGCCCGGATGAAGTCCATTCCCCCCACATTTTTTACAGACTTCGTAACGGGGGGTGGAAACGCGAAGATTTGTGCCAAACGCAGCGTCCTCCAGGGTGAGGCGTACGCGGTATTCCAGGTCTTCCCCCCGCTGAGCTCGGCTGACCGTGCGTGTTCGGCGGCCTTCCCCAAAGAAGAGGTTGAAGATCTCCTCGAACGCGGAGGGGCCGAAGAACTCCTCGAAGGCCTCGCGGGTGCGGCGGAATCCTTCAGGCCCGAAGTCCACGCTCTGCTCCGGCCCGACGTGCCCAAAGCGGTCGTATTGGGCCCGCTTCACCGGGTCCGAAAGCACCTCGTAGGCCTCGGCGATCTTGCGGAACTTCCGCTCCGCCTCCTTCTTGTCGCCTTTGTAGACGTCGGGGTGGTATTGTTTGGCGAGCCGGCGGAAGGCGCGTTTTATCTCTTCTTGGGTAGCGTTACGTGGAACCCCTAAGATTTCGTAGTAGTCCTCAGGGGGCATTTTCATCACCCGGAAACGCCCTCACCGGCCCGGCGATATAACTCTGCCGCCACCTCGCCCGCAACCTTCTTCAGCTCTTCCATGGCAGCACGAATGGCCCCAGCACTGCCTTGAGACATTTTTTCTCGCAGGTTCTTGATAGCTTCCTCCACTTTGCGGCGCTTCTCAGGTTCAAGCTTGTCCCCTAGTTCCCCAAGGGATTTCTCCACAGCATAGATGAGGTTGTCCGCTTGGTTGCGGGCTTCCGCGAGCTCCAACCGGCGGCGATCCTCCTCCGCATATTGCTCAGCTTCCTTGCGCATGCGCTCGATCTCCTCCGGGGAGAGACGCGACGTGTCCTTGATGGTGATGGAGGCGGACTTCCCGGTGGCGCGGTCGCGGGCGGTCACGTGGAGGATGCCGTCGGCGTCAATGCGGAAGGTCACGTCGATTTGGGGGACGCCGCGGGGGGCCGGCGGGATCCCCGAGAGCACAAAGCGCCCCAGGGACTTGTTGTCCGCGGCCATCTTGCGCTCCCCTTGCACGATGTGGATCTCCACCGAGGTCTGGAAGTCCTCGGCCGT
>JANXBC010000002.1 GCA_025060555.1 Candidatus Bipolaricaulota bacterium | reverse complement strand
CTGGCCGATTTGGGCGTGGCCTGGGTGGCCACGGACGGGGAGATCCTCGCCCGGACCCTGGGCCGGCCGCCCGCGCCCGAGGAGCTCTACCAGCCTTGGCGCCTGCGCCTCGCGGGCCAGGAGATCCTCGTGGTCTTCCGCGACACCGTGCTTTCCAACCTCCTCAGCTTCACCTACGGCGCGTGGCCGGTGGAGGCGGCGGTGGAGGACTTCCTTTCCCGGGTAGCGGCGGTGGCCCGGAATTGGCGGGGTTCGGCGCCGCCCCTCGTGCTCATCGCCATGGACGGGGAGAACGCCTGGGATCACTACGCCCAAAACGGCCGGCCCTTCCTCCTCCGGCTCTACCAGGAGGTGCAGCGGCGCTTCCGCCCCACCTCCGTGGGGGACTACCTCGCGCGGTTTGGCCCGCAGCGGGAGCTTTTCGACCTCTGGTCGGGCTCCTGGATCGACGCGGACTTCCGCACCTGGATCGGCGAGCCCCTGCAGAACCGGGCCTGGCAGGCCCTGGCCGAGGCCCACGCGGCCATCCAGGAGTGTCCGGATCCCGATGGGCGAGCTCGGGCCTTGGCGCACGTGCACGTGGCGGAGGGGAGCGACTGGTTTTGGTGGCGCAGTTCTCGTAACCATACGCCGCTTACTCCGCACTTTAGCAAGATCTTCCGATCCCATCTTATTCAGGCTTGGCGCAGCCTGGGGCGGGAACCACCCCGGGCCCTCGAAACCCTGTAGTTCGCGCGTATCATTCGGGAGTTCAAGGAGGGGGTATGCCATTCCTTGGGGGGAAAGAGCTGGCTCAAGTTTATGTTAAGGCTAAACGCGAAAAGTTTGCACTTTTGGCCAACAACTTCGCTGAAACCAACGTGCTTTTAGGGATTTTGGCTGCGCACGCCGCCAAAAGAAGCGACCTTCTTCTGCAGATCTCGCAGGGCGCGGCCAAGTTCGCCGGGGGCGGGAAGCCCTTAGCTGGCCTGCGCGCCCTTTTCTCCTATGTGCGCGCGATCGCGGCAGACTATCAAATCGGGGTTTTCATTAACCTCGACCATGTGACACCGGATGCCATCGACTCCTTCATCGTGCCCGCCGTGAAAGAAGGCCTTTGTTCCTCAGTGATGATCGATGCTTCCGATCGGCCATTTGAGGAAAACGTGGCCATCACCAAGAGGGTGGTGGAGCTTGCTCGGCCTTATGGAGTTTTGGTGGAAGGGGAGCTTGGCCGCATAAAAGGAGCTGAGGAAGGGATCGTTTCAGATGAGGCTTTCTATACTGACCCTGCTGAGGCTGTGGAGTACGTGGAGAGAACGGGGGTAGATCTTTTGGCCGTCTCTGTGGGAACGCAACATGGCGTTTCCGCGGGGAAGGAACTGAAGCTGCGCGTGGATTTGGCGAAGAAGATCGACGAGAAACTAAGGTCAGCTGGGCTTGAGCGGCCACTTGTCCTGCACGGGGCTTCCGGACTAACCGCTGAACAGGTGCGCGCTTTGGTCGACGCCGGGGTTTGCAAAGTGAACAAAGACACGACTTACCAATATGTTTACGCCCGCACCGCCGCTACCTTTTACCTCACCCACCGCACGGACATCGTCCCGCCCGATGGCGTTTCGTTTGACCCGATTACGTTCGAAGCCCAGGGCGCGCAATGGTCACCAAATAAGAAGATCTTCGATCCCCGTGTTTTGGGCAAAGAGATCCAAGTTGCCATCCAGCGGGTGGCCGAGGAAATGATCGATCAAGTCGGATCAGGAGGGAGGTCAATTTATGGCTGAGCTGAAAAGGATCGGTATCCTTACGGGTGGGGGGGATTCCTCGGGCATCAATGCCTGCATTCGGGCTATCGTCCGGCGTGCCGTACAAGAAAACATCGAGATCATAGGCTTCAGGGATGGCTGGCGCGGACCAATTGAAGATGACGCAGTAAGCCTCACCCTGGACAGCGTGTCTGGCATCCTTCCCCAAGGCGGCACGATCCTCGGTACCTCTCGCACCAACCCCTTCCGCAAGGTGCAGAAAGACGGGAAGACCGTATGGGAGCCCACGGAAAAGGTTGAGCGCATCCTCAACACCTTGGCCAAGCGCAAAATAGACGCGCTCATCCCCATCGGTGGGGACGATACGTTGGGCGTGGCCTGGCGGCTCTATGAGGGGTATAAGGTGAAGGTGGTGGGTATACCTCAGACCATCGACAACGACGTAGCGGGCACCGATTATTGTCTTGGTTTCCATTCTGCGTTGGCCGTGGTCACCGAGGCTTTGGACCGCCTACATACCACCGCGCAGTCCCATCATCGGGTGTTCATCGTGGAGGTGATGGGGCGGGATTCGGGATGGATCGCGCTCCTTGGGGGGATCGCCGGTGGCGGTGACGTGATCCTTGTGCCCGAGGAGCCGTTCTCTGTGGACGAGGTGCTGCGGGGCGTGGAAGCTAGGCTTGCCCGAGGCCGCACGTTTTCCATAATCGTAGTTGCGGAGGGAGCGCGCCCGCTGGAGCTTGGCGGGAAGCCTGTGGCGCAAGAAGGGCGCGTGGATGCGTTTGGCCACGTTCAACTTGGCGGCGTGGGTTATTGGCTTGCGGATCGGCTGCGCGAACGCGGTATGGAGTGCCGGGTGGTAGTGTTGGGGCACCTCCAGCGCGGTGGCATTGCCACCCCGTTCGATCGCCTTTTGGCCACGCGTTTTGGGGCCGCGGCGGTGGAGTTCGCTTTGCGCGGGAAATTCGGGGTCATGGTGGGCCTGCGTGGTCACGATATTGTGGCCGTGCCCTTAAGCGAGGCCCTTCCCCAGAGCCCCAAGCCGGTGGACCCGGTGTTCCTTGAACTTGCCCGGGCCATCGGGGTGAGATGATGCGCAAATTTTTAATTGTACTGGCGTTGTTGGGCGTTCTTGGCTTCGGAGCCGGCCAAGTCACCGATATTTTCCAGCCCCTCTCCCAAGTCTATGACGTGATCCGCCACTACTACCTTTGGGCAGATCAGGTCACCGATACCCAGCTCATTCAAGGGGCCATCCGTGGCATGGTCCAAAGCTTGGGCGACCCTTATTCCACGTACTTCACCCCCGAGGAATATGAGGAGTGGCAACGAAGCTTGGCTGGCGAATACACGGGCGTTGGCATTGAGATCACCATCCGGAAGGGCTGGATCACCGTGGTCACGCCTCTTCCGGATACGCCGGCGGAAAAGGCGGGCATCCAGCCAGGCGATGTGATCCTTGAGGTGGACGGGGAATCCACGGAGGGTTGGACTTTGGAACAGGCCTCCATGCACATCCGCGGGCCTGAAGGCACGCCCGTGACCCTCAAGGTTCGCCATCCCGATGGGAAGGTGGAGACGCTCACCATCGTGCGGGCGCGCATCAAAGTGGAGGCCGTGCGCTCCGAGTATCTTGCGGAAAACAAGGTTGGGTACGTGCGGGTACTGCGGTTTGATGAGGAAGCCCCCGCTTTGGTCGGCCGCGCCCTCTTTTCCTTCCCCCTGGAGGAGGTGCGCGGGGTCGTCCTCGATCTGCGGAGCAACCCGGGGGGGCTCCTTTCTTCCGCGGTGGAGGTGGCAAGCTACTTCATCGATCGCGGGCCGATTGTGCGCACGCGCGGCCCTTCCTTTGGTGAACGCCTCTACAATTCCCGCGGCAACTCCTTCCCTAACGTGCCCGTGGCTGTGTTGGTCAACGAGGGCACCGCTTCCGGGGCGGAGATCGTGGCTGGAGCCATCCAGGACTACAAAGTCGGTGTGCTCGTCGGTCGAAAAACCTTCGGGAAAGGTTTGATTCAGGAAATCGTTCTCCGGTTCCCCGATGGTGGGATGTTGAAGCTCACCACTGGGGAATACCTTACTCCTAAAGGTCGCCAGGTCCACGACGTAGGGCTCACCCCCGATATCTTTGTTCCTGAAGGGAAGAGCGACGAGGAGGATTTGGACCTCAAGGCGGCGCTGGAGTGGCTGGCGTCACAAGTCCCCGTGGGGGTGGGGCAGTGAAGACGGATGTTTGGCAGAGAATCGATGCCCTTTCCAATGATCTTTGGGATTTAGCTTTGCGTATCCACGCCAATCCGGAGTTAGGGTTTCAGGAAGAGAAAGCGGTGGCTTGGCTCACGGAGACACTGGAGCGCGGGGGTTTTCGCGTGGAACGCGGGGTAGGTGGTTTACCCACGGCATTTCGCGCCGTGCATCCTGCAGAGAAGCCAGGCCCGCGCATCGCGATTCTTGCTGAATATGATGCACTCCCTGAGCTTGGGCACGCATGTGGCCATAATCTCATCGCCAGCATCGCCGTGGGAGCAGCGTTAGGACTGGCGCCGTTCAAAGAAAAGCTGCCGGGAACACTTTTTGTGATCGGGACCCCGGCCGAGGAAGGGGGCGGCGGGAAAATAAAGCTCATCCAGGCCGGGGTCTTCAAGAACATCGACGCAGCAATGATGGTCCATCCCTCAGACCAAACGGTGGTGGACCGCGGTTCCTTAGCTATAACCGAAGTGAAGATCGAGTTCCATGGCAAGGCCGCGCACGCTTCCTCTGAACCAGAGAAGGGGATAAATGCGTTGGATGCAGTGATCCAAACCTTTGTGGGTCTCAATGCTCTTCGGCAACATATCAAAGATGGCGCGAGGATCCACGGGATAATCACCCACGGGGGTGTGAAACCCAACATCGTCCCGGAATACGCTGCTGCCCTGTTTTATGTACGCGCCGCGGAGAATAGCTATCGCGATGAACTTGTGGGAAAATTGAGGCGTTGCGCCGAGGGAGCCGCGTTGGCCACAGGCGCATCCCTCACCTTCACGAAGGTTGGCCACGAATACAAGGCAATTCGGCCAAATAAGACGATGGCCCAGGTCTTTGCCAAGTACCTTCGGGAGCTTGGTTATCCTCCGGAGGAGCCGCAGGGGTGGATGGGGTCCACGGATATGGGCGATGTATCTTGGGAGGTTCCGGCCATCCACCCCTACATTCGCATCGGGGTGGGGGAAATTCCCGGCCACTCGCGGGAGTTTGCCGCGGCGGCCAAGAGCGAGGGAGCAAGGCAAGCCATGATCGCAGCAGCGAAAGCACTAGCCGCAACTTGCATCGAGCTTTGGACTGATCCCGAGGTTTTCCAAAAGGTACAGGCGGAATTCCGTCAGGGGAGAGGGTCGTAGCCGCCAGGGTCCCAAGGGCCACAGCGCAGAAGTCGCCGCAGGCTCAGCCATCCCCCCCGCACCAGACCATAGCGAAGGATTGCGCTTATCGCGTACTCCGAGCATGTGGGGTGAAACCGGCACCGATGCGGCAAAACTGGGGAAATCACACGTTGATAGATCCTGATCGGGAAGACAATGATCTTCCTCACCAAAGTTGCCATCCTGCGGAGATACGCAGATCTTGCGTCCAATCCCGGGCTTCAGCCAGTTTGGAAAATCCCACCTGCAGGCTCACCGTGGCGCCACCCAGTTCAAAAGTGAGCTGAAAGGTAGCGCTTTGCGTCCCGGCCGGGACCTGTCCACGCGGTTTTATTTGGCGCAGCGCGTACTGAGCGGAAAAAAGCGTATCCTCATTTAGGCGATAAGTGTAGGAAGCGCTCAAATTTAGTGTATATTCCTCAAACACCTGATACGGCGCGGACAGATCTGATTTAAAAAGGATTTGGGCGCGGGGGTCTGGGCTCACCGCCGCCTGGAGGGAGAGGTTAAAGGTGAGAACAGAGCCAGGTTGGGGGCGGCTGAGGACGTAGCCCAAGCCGAACTGCACCGTCCAGCCGCAATATCGCTCTATCCCTTTTTCATTCAGAACTTCTTCAATGAGGAGGATGCTGCGGGGATCCAAGTTCACCCCGATCTCCGCAGAGAGAATTTTGGCCAGTGCGGCTGCGAGGTCGGAAAGGGAACTATACATTTGCTGGCGGCCAATTTCCTGAGCCAGCCCAAGGAGGGTGCTTTCACGGAGCGCGGCAAGGAGCGTACCCCGCTGAAGGAGTTTCTCCTCGATACGAAGGGCCCGCACAAGCGGGGTCACATCTGTGAAACGGCCATATCCTACCCCCGCCCGTGCCTCCACCAGCGGCCGGGTGTAGCGGGTGTCCACGCTCCCCTCTACCCCACCGAAGACGAAGTAAGAAAGAGCGGGAATGGGATACTCCCGGAAGGTACCGGAAAGTTGGGTGAACGCGGAGGTCAAGGCAAGCCCGTAAAACGTGAAATCCCCCTGAAAAACAAGGCCAATACCACGCGCCGGGGAGTCCACTAACCACTCCCCCGCGAGCGTGAATTTTCCCGTGCTTATGTCCGGCCCAAGGGTAGCGGGATCTTCAAAATATTGATAATTTAAACTTGCGTCTCCGCGCAAGAAGTTTGTTGTTGGAGCTTGATATTGACAAATACTCACCGCAAACGCCGGTACCACCCAGATGACCACGCTCAAGAGCTTGCGAAACATAGCAATGCAAAGGGTAACACACGCGGCTATTTGGAGCTAGAGTTCCCAAGGCGGAGGGCGTCAGTTCCAAACTTTTGGCGCACCTCGCACAAAACGTCCCCAAGTTTGGGATCGAGGAAAAGGGGGAGGGGTCTAAACGTGGCGGGCACGAGGTCAGCTACCCCTACGCCCAACAACCGCACACCTTGCCCAGGCGGGATCTGTACACGGGAAAGTAGTCCGACAGCCTCCGCAGCCACAATCATGGCCTGGTCGGTGGGCTCTGGGAGCTTCGTTTGGCGCGTGCACGTAGTGAAATCGGCGAAGCGCACTTTGATCTGCACCGTCTGGGCTAGGAGGCGCTCGGCGCGCAAGCGATCCACCACCAAGAGCGCGAGCCGGCGCAATTCAGCCTCAACCTTTTCTTTGGCAAAGATGTCCTGCGCATAAGTGACCTCGTGGGAGAGGGATTTGCTCTCCCGCACCGGCACCACTGGTGTCTCATCGAGGCCGCGTGCCAATTGCCAAAGAGCCTCCCCGCCCTTTGGGCCAAACCAGGAACGCAGAAGCCCCAGCGGAACCTGCCGCAAGTCATACACGGTGCGCACGCCTTTCTCCTCCAGGCGAGCAGCGGTCTTCGGCCCCACCCCCCATAGCTTCTCCACAGGGAGTTGATCTAGAAAGCTTTGCACTTCTTCTGGATATACGATCTTGAGTCCGCCGGGCTTTGCTGCGTCCGAGGCGAGTTTGGCCACAAGCTTATTCGGTCCAACGCCCACGGAGCAGGAAAGATTCGTCTCCTTGGGGATACGCATATGGATCTCCTCCGCGATCCTCTCCGGAGGGCCATACAAAAGCTCACTCCCGCTTAAATCCAAAAAAGCTTCGTCCAAGGACACGGGTTCCACCAAGGGTGTGTATTCGCTGAGGATGGCCCGAATCTTTTGCGCCATCTCCTCATAGCGATCAAAGCGCGGCGGCAAGAATATGCCGTGCGGGCACAGCCGTTTAGCTTGCGTGGTGGGCATGCCCGAGCGGACCCCGAATTGGCGAGCGGCGTAGGAAGCAGTGGCCACTACTCCGCGCGGCTCTGGCCCCGCAACAATCACCGGTTTACCCCGTAGCTCCGGATGATCCAGTTCCTCTACTGAGGCATAAAATGCGTCCATGTCCACATGCAAGATCCACCGTGGCATCAACAAAATCGTAAACCTCTTTTTCCCTCTCTCAACCCCTACGGGATGTCTAGGGGCTAGCGCAAAAAAGTTGTCCCAGAATGGTTGTTTTTCCCCTCGGTCCCCTTGGCTTCTTCATTTTCTTGGCTCTGCGCCGGCCCTTGGGAAACGACCTCCCCTGATAGCCCAAGGCTAGAGCACTGGCCCCTTCGATAACGGTTGCACAAGGCAATGTGCCCCTTGACGAAGGCGGGCATTCGTTGTATTTCTCCTTTGTGCCACGCGGACAGAAGTTCCTCTTCCCGCTTGGTCCGGCTAACGCCCCGGCTGGGGCGTAATTTCCTTTCTTTAAGAGTCCCAGTGCATTAAGTGCCCTCGTTTTTGGTCTTCTTTTTTAAATCCAAGGAGGGATAAATGAAGGCGTTGATTTTAGAGGTCACGAGTGCTGTGCTTGGCGCGGCGCGAGAGTTCTTGGTTGCGCAAGGTTTTGTGGAGCTCCTTCCGGTGATCCTTGCCCCCGTAACTGATCCTCTGCGCACTACCCCAGATCGTGCCATCGTTTCCGCCTACGGACAGGATTGGTACCTCACCCGCAGCATGATCTTCCATAAACAGGCCGCGGTGCGGGTATGCCCGAAGATCTTCTCCTTTTCCCCAAACGTGCGCCTTGAGCCCCCGGAGCGAGCGAACACGAGGCGACACTTATTTGAATTCGTCCAACTCGATCTAGAGGTGCGCGAGGCCAAACGCGAAGAGATCATGGCCCTTGGCGAAAGGCTTTTCCTCTACATTGTCCAGGAGATACGGCGCGAGTTTGGACAAGAACTGGCTAAGCTTGGTCGAGAACTGCCTGAATACCCGCGTCCATTTCCCCGCGTCACCTGGCAGGAGGCGTACCACGAGTTTGGTGAGGACTTCGAGCTTGCCCTCTCCCATCGCCACTCCACTCCTGTGTGGGTCATAGACTTTCCTATCGATCAGCGGGAGTTTTACGACCGCGAGGATCTCCATCGGCCGGGAATCCTGGTGGACATGGACCTCCTTTATCCTGAGGGCTATGGGGAAGCCCTCTCCGGTGGTGAGCGTGAACATCTTCCTGAACGCATAAGGACGCGGATCATCCGCCAAGGTCTGGACCCTGTGGCTTACACCTCGCTTCTCAAGCTTGCGGAGGAGGGACTGCCTCCTTCCGCCGGCTTTGGAATCGGCATTGAACGCCTGGTGCGCTTTCTCCTTGGACTACAGGATGTGCGTGAGACGCGGCTTTTCCCGCGGGTCCCGGGAGTGGCTGCGGCCCTTTAGCCTAGACGAGCGCGCTTTTCTGCGTATAAGCTTCCGTCAGCTTCTCGCAGGAGGTCCTCGAGGGGGCGGGGATCAGCGGGATCGAAACAGGCAATACCTACGGAGAAATCCAAGGGAAAGCCAAGATTAAGTCCCCGGCTCCATGTGCGCAGCCGGCCACGTAAGCGCGCCACGGCTTCTTCTGCGCCGGCCCGCGTGGTCTCCGGCAAGACAAGGAGGAACTCGTCGCCCCCGTAGCGGAACACATAGTCGCAGGCCCGCAAGTTGCGCAACAATATTTCGGCTACACCCTGGAGAACAGCGTCACCTGTGGCGTGGCCAAAACGATTGTTTACCTTGCGAAATTCATCGAGGTCTAGGATGGCAAGGCTGAAGGGGTGGCCATAGCGGTGAGCTCGGCCGATCTCCCGCGCGAGGACCTCCAACAAATATCGGCGGTTGTAGAGGTTAGTGAGGGGGTCCCGGAGGCTGAGCTCGCGGAGGGTCTCGCGGGCCCTGAGGCTTTCGATGGCAGTGCCCAAAAGGTCCGACACGGCGGCGAGGAACTCCTCGTCTTCAGGCCTAAAACGACCAGGCGTTACACTTTCCACATCCACCACGCCCAGAACTTCCTCGCCAAAGAGGATGGGTACAGCTAACTCCGCACGAATTTCCGGGTGGACGGGCACATAGCGTGGATCCCCTAGCACATCGTTCAACCGCAGGGGTTGACGGTGGGTCGCAACCCAGCCCACCACGCCCAGGGTGAGGGGTATGCGCTGCCCCAAGGTGTATTGGAAACCGGGGAGGGAAGAGTGCGTGGCCGCCACTTCCAGCTCCCCACCCTTCCGGAGGAGGATCGCGCCAAACTCATACCGCACTTCTCTTGCGAGAGTTCCTAATGCTTCGGATAAAAGCTCTTCTAGGGAATTACAGCGCCCAAGCTCGTGGGCCAAGCGGAAGGCTCCGCGCAGCCACTCCTTATGCCGCCGCAGCTCTTCCAACTGGAACGCCCGTTCCACTGCCAAGGCAGCCAGACCCGCGAATAATTCGATCGGCTCCAACATCTCCAGCGTCGGCGCCTTCGGTGTCACAGGTTCGTCCACAGAGATGTGGCCGATGATTCCTAACCTTCCTCGCAATGGGATGAACAGAAAATCGTCGGGATGCCAACCATCGGAGGCATTCCTTCCAGGAAGACCATATGTAGGTTCCCAGGGGACCCGGTCATGAGAGATGTAGTACGACTGACCGATCCGGAACTCCTCTTGAAACGCCATGGCACGGTGGTGGGGAGGGAGACCGCCTTGGCTACGCAGCTGTTCCTCTTCCTCTGCGGTGAGACCGGCGGTGGCAATGGCCACAGTGGGACCTAAGAACGGGGGTTCATGCCGCAGGTCATATAAGGTCACCACCGCCCGCCGAAAGGGTGAATGCTCCACCACCGCTTGAGCCACGCGCCGAAGGATTGCTGAGACATCGGTTCCCGCCAAAATTTCCGTGGCTACAGAAAGCAAGTCCTGCCGAAGCTTCTCAACCTGTGCCTCCCACGTCACATCGCGGGCAACCCCCTGGACCGCCGGCTGGCCAGAAAGCTGGATTGGCCAAGTTTGGATTTCCACGACTTTGACGCTTCCATCTTGCGCTAAAACTCGGACTTGGCGGCGTCGCGTGCCTGACCCCTCCTTGAGCTGCGCTTCCAAGCCCTGAGTTATCCGCGCGCGGTCGTCAGGGTGTATCACCTCCAGGCATGGGCGGTTGAGGAGTTCTTCCCTACGGTAGCCGAGTATTTTCGCAAGCCCTTCATTCACAAACGCAAACCGGCCATCTTGAACGATGTAGACCCCAAAGATCTCGTTCTCCACGAAGTTTTGGTAGCGGGCAAGTAACTCGGCCTTCTCCGAGGTTTCCAGCTTTTGGGTCAGGCTTAGTGCGAAGATATGGGCGGCAAGCTCGAGAGCCCGTTGGTCCGAGGGGGTTGGTTCCCAAGCGCAGCGCGTGCCCACCGCGAGCACCCCAAGCTCCTTCTCCCCCATGACCAAGGGGAGCAACACCGCCGCCTTCATCCCCTCGGCCCTAGTTACCGGCGAGGAGAATTCTTGCACCCAGAGGGTGCGACGTTCCCGCACAGCCCGGCCGAGCCATGGGTGATCACGGGGGGTCACACTGGCCTGGGCCACGAACTCCGAAGACAGGCCGTAGTGAGCAAGCAAGACGAATTGTGAACGGTGAAGGAGGTAGACTGCGCCGGCGTCCAATCCCAGGACAGGAAGGATCCCAGCCAGGACCTGCTGGCAGAACTCCTTCGGGTCTTGGCCAGAAAGAGAGGCCTTGGCCACCGCTGCCACTACGGCAAGCTCCCTCTCCTCACCGCACCTCATAGTGCATCATTGGCCGCAATTTTAGGGGAAAGAGGATGTCTTGCCTAAACGAGTTATGCCCAGAGGGCGGCGATGGCCTCAATGATGAGCTTAGCCGCACAGACCGCAGAGACACCGGAAGGATCCCAAGGTGGGGCTAACTCCACGAGATCCATCCCAATCACCTTGAATCCCTGAAGCGTGCGGAATATCGCGAGGACCTCCGCCCAGGAGAGCCCGCCTGGCTCGGGGTTGGTCACCCCCGGACAGAGGCTGGGATCGAGGGCATCGAGATCAATGCTCAGCCAAACCGGAAGTTCCGGGCGCAATCTGGTAGCGAATTCCTCAGGGGTGGCGAAGATGGGCTCGCTCAGATCCGGCCCAAAAAATGAGCGTGCACCAACGATCACCATGTTCTCCACCCTTTCTTTCGCCCGACGTAAAGCGGTAGCGTGGCAAAACCTCAGCCCCAAATATTCTTCTCGCAGATCGGAGTGGGCATCCAGGGCCAGGAGTTGAAGGGGGCCGAATTTCGCAGCCGCACGCACTGCGGGAACAACGATGGTGTGCTCGCCGCCCAACACTATCGGGACCTTTCCATCACTCAGGATCTTTGTGACTTCCGCTTCCTCCTCAGCGAGTATCTCCTCAATTGATCGATAGGGGTCGAGGTCCCCAAGATCGCCAATTTTTGCGTTCCGGACATCTTTCCTGAAATGCGCGGAAAAAAATTCCACGGAATCAGAAGCGGCGCGGATGGCGTTTGGTCCTTGGGCTTGGCCGGTGCGCCAACTGCTGGTGCGCTCAAGCGGAACCCCAAGCACAACCACCTTCGCCTCAGCATAGTCCAGGCTTGTCCCAAGGAAACTCAGGCGTTGGGGCATGAGTGGAGGGCCTCCTTTAAGAAAGGGGGGATGACCGTGGCCGCCTGGAACATGGCCGGGGTGAAATAGCGAGTACGCAGATCCCTTTGTAAAAAACGCTGTGTAAATTCCTCCGCGGTGGGAAGAGGCTTGGTGCTCGCTAACACATAGCTCCACATCCCTGAGGGATAGAGGGGCATGAAGCCCAGATACGGAACGACCACGGGGAAGAGCGCGGCAAGACCATGGATCACGGCCTTAAGCTCGCTTGGCTGGAGGAAGGGGCTTCCCGTTTGCAGCGCAAGGAAGCCCGGCTCGCGTAAAGCTGCACGGCAAGCCTCAAAGAAGGAGACGTTGAACAAAGCAGCCCCCGGACCAATGGGATCAGTGGAATCCACGATGATCACGTCGAACTCCTCAGCGTGTTTGGGCAGGAAATCCTCGCCTGGGGCGATCACCACCTCCACACGGGGGTCGCTGAACGCTCCCTGGTGCACGGAGGGGAGCCATTCCTGTGCTGCTTCGAGGACCCCGGCGTCGATTTCCACGAGGACCGCCCGTCTGAGCGGGTGACGGAGGGCTTCGCGCAAGGCCCCTCCGTCTCCCCCACCCACGATCAATATTTGCTCCGGGGAGGGGTGAGCAAGGAGCGCGGGGTGCACCAACATCTCATGGTAAAAGAACTCGTCGCGCTCAGAAAGCATAAATTTCCCGTCCAGGGCAAGGACCCGGCCGTGACCCTCAGTTTCTACCAGGTCCAATGCCTGGTACGCTGTTCTCCGGCGGACGAGCCACCTGCGAACCCCAAGGCAAAGCCAAAGGCCCGGCGCTTGTTCTTCACATAACCAGTCCTCTCCTGGTTGTCTTCCGCCGGTCATAGTTGGATCCCGCGCTTGATCTCGATGAGGTGGGTGCGCTGGGGGCGGAAGAGCTCCCGGAACACCTGGAAAGCCGCCTCCGGCACCACTTTCTCCCCGCAGGTGAACACGTCGAGGGCCACATACCCGTGCTCAGGCCAGGTGTGCAGCGAAATATGGGATTCGGCGATGACGGCAACGCCGGATATTCCGTGCGGGTTGAACGTATGTACTTGGACGTCGATGAGGGTGGCACCGGCCCGCCGGACGGCCTCCACCAAGGCCTTCCGGATCTCCTCCGGATTGTTCAAGTTTTGTTGACATCCCCACAGCTCCACCACAAGGTGCCTCCCGAGCTCCCGCATCTTTCACCTCCTCCCCGGGCAAGTGTTGGCCAAAAAACAACCCATTTGGGTTTGGGCCCAAACGGGTCTGACCACCCGAACGCAGTCGGGTCACGGCCGAATTTTACGAACAAGAGGGGGGAGAGGCCAGAGTTCGCTACGAAGCGGGCAGGGAGGCCGGTTGATCTAGCCAGTCGGAAAGGCGCCTTTCCGCACGCGCTCGCCAGGTATTTCTGTGATACACATAACTCACGAGGATTGGAAGGACCAAAGTGGCCTCAGCCCAGACCATTTCGGAAAAGCCCTGTGCTACCTTGCCCCATGAGCTTGCTTCTTTGAGGGTAGATCCGGAAAGGCCACCGTCGCGCACGTCTGCAGTGGTGATCTGAATGGCGTACTTATGCATGGGCACAGGGAACCCCAAAACGTCAGCGGCCACCGTCACATCCTGGGCGAAGTTCTTGGGCACGCCACCCCCGAGCATCACTAGCCCGGTCTCTTTCGCCGCGATCTTGATCCGCGTGAGTTCCAGAAAATCTTTCACGGAATCGATGGAAACATGCCGTTCAGGATGCTGCCACTGGTGTAAGACCAGGCCAAAGCCCGCGCTGCAATCGGAAAAAGCGGGCACGAAAATGGGAATGGCCTTTTCGTAGGCAACCCGTACGATCGAATCCCTTCCCAGCCCCTGCTCCACAAGGTACCGGCCCATCTCCCGCAGGAACTCCCGGGAGGAGTACACCCCAGGCGGAAGCCTCTCGGCGATTTTTGCCACCGTATGGTCGCAAACCCGCAGTTCATCCTCATCGATGAATGTGTCATAGATTCTGTCGATGTGAAGCTCGCGGAGCTCGTTGTCATCCACGTCGGGGCTGCCAATATAGTGTTTGAAGCCCAAAGCCTCGAAGAAGTCTTGATCCACGATATTCGCGCCGGTGGCCACCACCACGTCTACCATGTTGTGCCGGAGGAGGTCCACGAGACATTGTTTGAGGCCGGCGTTAACGAGGGAGCCGGCAAGGCACAAGATGATCGTGCAGTCTAGGTCGGCCAACATGCGGTCATAAATCTTTGCGGCTTGCGCGAGGTTTCGCGCCTGATAAGACATTAAGGCCATCGCCTCTACAATGGGAACGGCATTGAAACTCTTTGGATCAATGTGCTGCACTGGCTCACGCAGATAGTCTTTCTTCTTCAGCATTTTCCCTCCTCAAAACAGGAAAACCGCGGCGGCAAGGACCGTGGTATAGCCCTTGTTGTCGACGATCGCCGATTGAGTGACGTTCATGGTCCGCACGATCTTCCCGCTTATGCGCCAGATCTCCTTTTTCTCATCCCAAACGAGCTCATCGTCGAATTCGATCCCTAGCGTAGAGGCGAGCATGGAGGCCGCCAGATCCTCGGCCTTGTCCCCGGCTTGTTTTTCGTTTTCCCCAAATGCGTGGTATTCGGAGAGGTAGCCGTAGGCGTTGGGATCAGCGGGGATGGCACAACCAATGGCGGCGGCGATGAGCCGGTGCGGCTCGTTGGATGCGCAGCGGGAAAACACGCAAAACGCAATCTGTCCAGGCTTTATCTCCTTAAGGCCCTCCGAACGCGGGATTATTTTGCACCCAGGGGGCAAAATGCTCGAGACATGCACCAGGTTCAATTTTTCGATGCCCGCGTCTCGCAAGGCCAACTCGAACGAGCGCAGCTCATCCCGGTGACGCCCAACCCCACGGGTGAAGAACACTTTTCGGGGCACGAGGGGCCAGGGAAGAGCCACGGGAGCTTCCGCAACCGCCGGCGCCGGTTTTGCTTTGCGTGGCATGGCCAAGGCGATTATAGCCGCTGGCCTCAGGTAGTGGCCGCCTCCTCGTCGGTGAAGATGTCACCCGCATATCGCACGTTTTCCACCTTCGTTTCCTCCACAAGCTCAATGCGGATCAGGGCTGAGCGATACCAAGGTTCGAATCGGCCGGGGACCCTTTTCACCGGAAGGAAAGGCCAGGCCCGCATGGTCTCAATATATGGCCAGTTCACATATTCGTGGAAATTAGGGAAAAGATCGGTGATCACTGCGCCGGCCTCAAGAAGAGCGAGTTCTATTTTCCGCCATTTTTCAAGCGAGGCCTCAAGGCGCGTAAGTCCCAAATATCCCGCGCCGCCTGGGCCGCGCAGGGCAGCGATTCCCCGCTGGGCAAACGCGAGATATCCACGAAAACTCTCAGTGGGGTCGCACACAAACGTGTCGAACTGCCGCCGAAGCTCTGGAGGCAGGGGTTCACGTAGATCATGTTGGTAAACCTCGAGAACGAGCTTTTCCCTCCTGGCCAGCTCTTGCAAAAACCGCACGATCCGCAGGTCCACATCGAGCACGGCCACGCGCCGCGGCAGCCGCGTGAGCGAAGCGGCAAGGGAAACGAGGTCGTCATCACCCAGGACGAGGAGTTCTTTGAGGGCGATCCTGGCGATGGTTGTTTCCTCCGTAACATAGCCTTGATCGAATTCCTGAGCCGCTTCAGGCCGGTCCTTTGCCAGGCGGTGAAATTCCTCTGCCAATTTAGAAAATAAGGAGAGCTCGAGCCCACGGCCCCGACAGCGTGGACAGGAGAGCTCCTTAGCCTCACTAATGCCTAAGTCCATGGCCCTCCTGCGCCCCTCCTCGGTCACCACCACCCGCGCGTTTTTGAACTCGACCAAGCCTTTCTCCGCCAAGGCCTGCAACACCTCACAGGTGGCAAGGACTGGGATCCCGGCGAGGTCCACAATGCGCCAAATATCCGAGGAAGCAAGGACCGCGGAGAACACGCGAACAACGTCCCGCCTGGTTATGGGAATGCCGTGTTTCTTCCGGACCCTTTCGGGGATCTCTTTGAGCTCCATGTTCACCTCCAAGCGAGCACCAAAAGCTCGTCCTTGGGGAACGTGGATAGGGTTTGGGCTCCTTTTTCTCTCACCACAACCAAATCCTCGATGCGGATGCCGAATTTCCCGGGGAAATAAACACCAGGCTCAACGGTAACAACGTTTCCCGTTTCAAGGATATCCTCAGAGGTTGCGGAAAGGCGCGGGCCCTCGTGTATCTCTAACCCTACCCCATGCCCCAGTCCGTGGCCAAAGCGTTCTCCCAATCCCGCCTCCTCGATGACCCGGCGTGCTTGTGCGTCCACGTCTTTCCCGCGAGCGCCGGCGGCGATCGCCTTGATCCCCGCTTCGTTTGCGGCGCGTACGAGCTTGTACGCGGCCTGAACCTCAGGATCAGGTTTACCCAAGGCCACCACGCGGGTGAGATCAGCGCAATAGCCATCCACGCGCGCACCGATATCAAAAAGCACAACCTCGCCGCGGCGGAGAGGACAAGGCCCACCGCGGTAGTGGGGCATGGCGCTATTGGGACCAGCGGCAACGATGAGCTCAAACGCCACATGGTCCGTG
The DNA here is from genome assembly GCA_025060555.1 of Candidatus Bipolaricaulota bacterium. GTDB lineage: Bacteria > Bipolaricaulota > Bipolaricaulia > Bipolaricaulales > Bipolaricaulaceae > DTER01. The sequence goes on along the minus strand of JANXBC010000002.1, from coordinate 17,461 downwards.
CCTTCTTTCCTGTACCAGAACTCCAATTCCAGGGCGACTTCTCGCTCGGTCATCCCCGGTCGCAGTTGTCCCAAGATCCACCGTAGCCCGGCCTCCGTGAGCTCTACCGCCTCCTTTATCCTTTGAATTTCTGTTTCCGTCTTTACTTTGCGCAGCTCCTCCACCGGGGAACCCAAAGGCACGAATTCCAAACCCTCCCCAGCTTTCCTAAGTTCCTCAAAAAGGTGGAGGGTGGTGCGTTGGCTGCCAAGGCCAATCCGCTTTGCTCCCAGAGCCTGCAGCTTCTCTATGAGTTGAGGAATCCAACGTCCCCGCACCTCCACAACCGGGAGATCCACTTGGCGTTGGGCCTGTTCCGTATAACGCGGATCTGTGAGAAACAGCGCATTTTCGGCGAGTATCAGCACCCCGAACGTCCCGGTGAAGCCCGTGAGGTACCGGAGGTTAGGATACTCCGAGCCCTCCACGTTCACGATGAGGAAGGCATCCACCCCTTGGGCCCGAACTTTTTCCCAAAGCCTTTTCCGGCGCTCCGCGTATTCGCTCATGGCTTGAATATTGTAAATCAGGGCCCTGGGCGATCCAGACCTGTCAGAATACTGCGGAGCTCATAAGATCGGGATCCCAAGCCGATGCGCTCGGCATGAGCCAATTGCTCCTCCCAGGAGGCCTGAGGATGCGCACGCAAAAAGGGATCGTAACCCAATGCGGACAGGACAAGGTCTATACATGCTTGGTCCAAGGCCACGGGATCAGTACTGGCCAAAATCCCCAAATCCGGGGCCACAGGGGGTCTGTTCATCCCCCAGCAATCGCAGTCAGGGGAAACCTCGCTGATGAAGGAGACGAACAAGGCTGGGCGCTTGTTCCACGCAGCCTTGGCATACTCCGCAATCTTTTGGGCGAGGAGCTGCGCGGAGGCATCCTCAACGGGGACCATGGCACCAAAACTGCACATGGCTACGCATTGCCCGCAGCCTTGACAGAGGGCGTAATCGATCACCGGGTATTCAGCCAAGGTGATAGCTTTGGTGGGGCAATAGCGCGCGCAAAGTCCGCAGCTTTGGCAGCGCGCCTCTTCTACCCTGGGCTTAGACACCGAATGCTGCTCCATTTTTCCGGCCCGGGAAGCCCCGCCCATTCCCAAATTCTTGAGGGTTCCCCCAAATCCCACCTGCTCATGCCCTTTGAAGTGAGTGAGGACAAGGAGGGCATCAGCCATGGCTATCGCCGCCGCGATTTTCGCGCGCTTCACGTGAACCCCGTCCACTGGGATCTCCACTTCCTCTGTGCCGCGCAGACCATCCGCGATGATCACCGGAGCTCCCACCACTTCTAGGACAAACCCGTTTTGCGCCGCGGTGAAGAGGTGATCCACGGCGTTGGATCGCGTGCCGGTGTAGAGGGTGTTAGCGTCGGTGAGGAACGGCTTGGCCCCAAGCTTCTGCAGCTCTTCCACTGCCACCCGCACATAGTTCGGTCGGAGGTACGCGAGGTTCCCTCGCTCGCCAAAATGTAGTTTTATGGCGACAAACTGCCCAGGCCTGAAGATTTGCGGTAAGCCGGCTTCGTAAAGGAGCGGACGAAGCTTTTCCAAGACCCCCATCTCCGGCGATGCGGAAAAATCTGTAAACCACACGATGGGCATAGTGCGCGAATTATACGGGTGTTGTGGATGAACGCAGCGCTCCCGTACACTTGGGGGCCATGACCCTCGAGGAGCTTTCGCAAAAAGCGCACGCCCTTTGGCGTTCGTGGGAGGAGGTCTCCGCTAACCTAGCGAGCCCGGAGGATTTAGAATCTGTGAGAATCAAGTTTTTGGGGCGGAGGGGCATGCTTACCCAGCTTTTTTCGGCGCTGAAGGAGCTCCCCGCTTCTGACCGCGCCGAGGCTGGCAAGATTTTGAATGTTCTCAAAGAGCGCATAGAATCCGCTCTCGCGGAGAAAAGAGCCCTCATCGCGGCACAGGCACGCCTAGCAAAACTTGCCCGCGAACGCTACGATTTTTCACTTCCCGGAAAGTGGCGGCCGCTGGGAAAACTCCATCCTCTCACCCAAGTTCGGCTGGAGATAGAAGAGATTTTTCTTCGGCTTGGGTTTGACGTGGCAAGCGGCCCGGAGATCGAGACGGAATACTACAACTTTGAGGCCCTCAACATCGGCGCGGACCATCCCGCCCGGGATGAATGGGATTCCTTTTACCTTGGAGAAGGCACACTTCTTCGCACTCATACCTCGCCTGTGCAGATCCGGGTGATGAGGACCCGGAGGCCGCCGGTGCGCATAATTTGTCCAGGCCGGTGTTTCCGCCGAGATAACCCCGATGCCACCCATTCCCCAGTGTTCCATCAAGTGGAGCTCTTATGGGTGGAGAGAGGTCTAACGTTTGCGCACCTCAAATGGGTGATTGGGGAGTTCGTGCGGGCTTTCTTCGGGCCAGGCTACGAAATGCGTTTCTCTGCGGATTTCTTCCCGTTCACCGAACCTTCAGCCCAGGTACATATTCGAAAGAAGGGCACAGAAAAATGGTTGGAAATCATGGGCGCAGGAATGGTCCACCCGCGGGTCTTGGAGGAGGTGGGATACGACCCGGAGGAGGTCACGGGCTTCGCCTTCGGGCTAGGGATTGAGCGCATGGCCATGCTACGCTACGGCATCGAGGACATCCGCATCTTTTGGCAAAACGACGTGCGTTTTTTGCAGCAGTTCTAGCGGGGGACGCGCTCCCAACGACGGCTTTCCCCGGAAAGAGCCACAGCCTCCAACACAGCCTGGGCCCTCAGCCCTTCGAGGAAACCTGGTTCGGGATCCCTTCCCTCCGCAAGGGCGCGGCAAAGCTCCACCACGGCGTGAACGAAGGTGTGCTCGTAGCCCAGGATATGACCGGTGGGCCACCAGTTCTTCGCGTACGGATGAACGTCTTCGGTCACGAGGATCCTGCGGAACCCCCAAAGGTGGTGAGCATGCGCGTGACCTCGGCGATTTCACCCACAAGGAACCGAGCAAGATCGACGATGTGCACGGCGGTATCGCCCAAAGCTCCGGAGCCGGCCCGTTCCTTTTGGAATCGCCAGGTGAGGGGGAGTCCTGGCCTGAGGCCCCAATCCTGAAGATAAAGGGCATGGAATTGGCGGATTTCTCCGAGTGCCCCATCAGCGATGAGCTTTTTTGCAAGCTGAATGGCCGGGAAAAATCGGTAATTGAAGCAGATCATGTTGGGTACCCGCGCTTCGGCTACGGCCTTGCACATGTTTTTGGCCTCTTCAAGGTTTCTGGCGAGCGGCTTTTCGCAGAACACCGCTTTCCCTGCTTTTGCCGCGGCCGCCGTGATCGGCGCATGAAGATCATTAGGAGCGCAGATATCCACTAAGTCCACATCCGTCGCAGTGGCCGCCTCTTCCCACCTGGTGGTGTAGCGGGCAAAGCCGAATTGCCGGGCAAACTCTTGTGTTTCCCCCTCGTTGGTCCCGCATGCCAGGGAAAGGGACGGAGAAATTGGCAGCGAAAAGAAGGCCCGCGCCTGCCGATAAGCGTTCGCATGGGCGCGCCCCATGAACTTCGTGCCCACAATCGCCACGCGGATCTCTCGCGTCCTCACTCCTTTCACACTGCCCGCAAAACAAGGGAGGCATTTTGCCCCCCGAACCCAAAGGAATTTTTCAAAGCTACCCGGATCCGTGCCGGCCGAGGCATGCCGGGTACGTAATCCAGATCACATTCGGGATCGCGATTTCGCCAGGTGGCGGTGGCCGGGATAAGCCCTTCAGCGAAGGAAAACAAAACCGCCCCCACTTCTGCCGCCCCGGCCGCGCCCAAAAGGTGACCGATCTGGGCCTTTATCGAGCTCACGGGGACCTCGTAGGCCCGCGGGCCAAGGAGCCTTTTTATCGCGGCTGTCTCCGCCCGGTCATTGAGGGGGGTGGAGGTGCCGTGCGCGTTTACGTAGTCCACATCCTCTGGGGAAAGATGGGCGTCGCGTAAGGCGGTGGCCATGGCTTGATAAGCTCCCTCTCCGTCCTCCGGTGGAGCCGTGATATGAAACGCATCGGAGCTCTGCCCGAACCCCACGATTTCTCCCACGGCCTCACCCCCCCGCGAGCGCAAATGCTCTTCGCTTTCTAACACGACAATCGCTGCTCCTTCGCCGAGCACAAATCCATCGCGGTCGCGGTCAAATGGGCGCGAGGCACTCTCGGGCTCGGGATTACGGGAAAGGGCGCCCATGCGATCGAAGGCAGCGAGGACGATGGGCAAGATCACAGCCTCTGTTCCCCCGGCCAAGGCCCAATCCACCAAGCCTTGGCGGACCATGTGAAAGGCGATCCCGATGGCATGGGTGCTGGCGGCGCAAGCGGTGGCCACACCGAAGCTTGGCCCCTTGATGCCCAAGTCGATGGAGATCTCCGCCGCGGGAGCATTGGGCATCATAAGAGGGATTAGGAAAGGTGAAACCCGATCTGGGCCACGGTCAAGGAATACTTGGTGATTTTCCAAAAGCACTTCCAATGCGCCGATTCCTGTGCCGACTACCACCGCTCCTGTTCCGCTTAGGCTCAGGTGTGCGTCTTCCACAGCCAAACGAGCGGCCACCACTGCCATTTGGGAGGCCCGGCCAAGCCTCTTCGCCCTCTTTGGGGGAAGAAACGCGAGGGGATCAAAAAGATCGCAGGGAGCAGCGACCTTCGCGGCCACTCCTGTGAGCTCAAGGTCGTAGTCCACACGCCTGATCCCCACTTGGGCGGCCTTAAGTCCCTGAAAGAAAGCGTTCTTCCCAATCCCAATGGGGCTGACGATGCCAAAACCCGTTATGAACACCCTATGCATGTCGGACCTCGGCAGCAACTATGGTCACCCGGTTCTCCCGCACCCGCAGAACCCCACCTTTTACATGGAAGAGTTTTTCTCCCTCCGCAAGCTTCACGCGTACAGGTGAATCCCGAAGGAGAAAGACGGCGGGAGCGTGGTGGGGGAGTATGCCGAACCACCCCAGCGGGGTTTTCGCGAAAACCGCCTGAACTTCCCCGGCAAACACCGGACGTTCACAGGAAAAAATGCGCAGCTCCACGGGGCCAGAATATATCTTCCCCCGCATCTTGAGGCTAGCGCGCGAGCTGGACCGCGCGGAACGCGTGGATAAGGGAATCCATCGTATTTAGATCGTCCTCAGGGATGCGCAAGCGTAGAAGGGCAGGCATTGACAAACGCAGCATTGCGCCCATGGTGTTCCACACGCGGGAGGGCACTTCTTCCCCGCTTCCCCCACATTTTCGGCAAAGAAGTCCACCCCTGTCCGCCGCCCAGGTCAGCCCTTCTTTGCCGCCACAGGAAAGGCAACCGTTCAACACCGGTCTATATCCCAGGAGGCTAAGGAGGCGAAGCTCATAGGCACGGAGAAGGACCTCCGGCGCCCCCCCTTCCTCCAGGGCGCGCAGGAAATTTAGGGTCAACCGAAATGGGCGGGGATCAGGAAACTCATGCGGTACGAGCTCCCGCGCCCAGCGGGTCAGGATCAACCCCGCTTCCAGCCGGGGAAGGTCCACGCGTAGCCCAGGAAAATCCTGAATAAGCCAGGCTTCACGCAACAAATGGAGCCCAGAGCGGCGGCGATAGTAAATGATCTCCGCCAAGTTGAGGATATCTAAAATTGCTCCCCAGCTGCGCTCTATTCGCCGTGCGCCTTTGACCAAGATCTCCAGCTGCCCGCGGTTTTCGGAGAGGACGGATACGATTCGGTCGGTTTCCGCGTGATCTTGGGCCCGCAGAACGAGGGCGCGGTCGCGGAAAAGCTCAGCCAAGGTCAATCAGGAGCACCGGCGAGGATTTCTAGGGAGCGAGAAGCTCCCAGACGATTGGCCCCAGCCTCGACCATGCGCACCGCCGTCGCATAGTCACGGATTCCGCCGGCCGCTTTGACCCCAAAATTTGGGCCGACAACCCGCCTGAGAAGGGCCACATCCTCGGGGGTGGCACCGCCTGGGCCGAAACCTGTGGAGGTTTTCACGAAATCCGCGCCGGCCGCTTTCACCAAGATCGCCCCCGCTACCTTCTCCTCGTCCGTGAGAAGAGCGCACTCCAGAATCACTTTGAGCACAATGGGACGCGCCGCCTTCTGCGTGGCTTCCCGTACAGCCCGGATTTCCCCAAAGACGTAGGCGTAGTCCCGCGCTTTCAGGGCGGGGACATGGATCACCATGTCCACCTCGTCGGCACCATCCTCCACCGCCATGCGGGCCTCCGCGGCTTTCACCTCCGGGCGATGCTGTCCATGCGGGAAACCCACCGCCGTACAAATTTTCACGCCCGTGTCCCGCAGTATTTGTCGGGCCAGGCCGACGAAGGTAGGGGGTACACAGACAGAATAAAACTTGTGCTGGATCGCTTCTTGGCAGATTTTTTCCACGCGCGGGCGGTCCACATCGGGCCCCAAAGCGGTGTGATCAATGAGCCGGGCTAGTTCAAGCTTGCGCATCTTCCCTCCTCAAAGCTTCCAGGTCCGGCTCCACGTACAAGAGCGCAGGAGCCGGTCCCAATTGATCTCCACCCCCAGGCCCGGTTTCTTTGGCACCGGAATATAACCGTTTTGCAGGTCAAAAGGCGGTTCGGAGATGTCCTCGCGGAAATAGCGCCGCGTGGCAGAGATGTCGTGCGGGAGGGTGAAGCCGGGCAGAGTAGCCAAATGCACATTGAGCGCTCTTCCAATCCCCGTTTCCAACATGCCACCACACCAAAGCGGGACCTTCCGCGCCAACGCCAGATTGTGGATGGCCAAGGCCTCGGTGACGCCACCCACGCGGCCTTGCTTGACATTGATGATCCGGCAGGCCCCAAGTTCCAGGGCCTCCCAAGCTCGATGCGCCGAGTCCACGGATTCGTCCAAACAAATGGGGGTGGAAAGAGTTTGTGAAAGGCGCGCGTGCTCCAAAAGGTCATCAAAAGCCAAGGGCTGTTCAAGCATAAGAAGCCCGTATCGATCCAATTCTTTTAGGGTGGGGAAATCCTCCAAACGATAGGCAGCGTTGGCGTCGACGGAGAGGAGGATGTCCGGGAAGCGTTCGCGCACGGCCCCCACAGGCGCCAAATCCCAACCCGGCTTTATCTTGAGCTTTATCCGTTGGTAGCCATCGTGAAGGAAGTTTTCCACGGTGGCGAGGAGGGTGGGGATATCGGGCTGGATACCCACGCTGACACCAGCGGGGATCTCCTCGCGCACGCCTCCCAGGATCTGAAAGAGCGGCCTTTTTTGCGTCCGGGCATAGAGGTCCCAGGTTGCTGCTTCTACTGCAGCCTTCGCCATTTGGTGCCCCCGGATGGGAGAGAGGAGCTTGGGCATATCCGATGGATGTTCGATGAGTTTGTGGGCGCTCAGGATAGGTCGGATGTGTTCGGAAATCACGTAACGAGCGGTTTCCACGGTTTCCGAGGAAAACCACGGTCCGGACCCAGCCACACACTCCCCCCATCCCATGACCCCATCCCCGGTGAGAGCCACAAGGAGCGCATGCTTTACGCGTTCCTCCCCAAAACTTGTGGCGAATGGGCTTACCAGGGGCAACTCCACCAAAAACAGGGACATCCGCTCCAATTTGATCACGGCTGGGCTAGCACCTCCTCCGCTTCTGCCCTCTCCAGCAGGAGAAAACTCCGATCCCCTTGGCGGACGAGCCCACTGATAAGGTAACCTCCCTCCAAGTACGGCATGAGGAATTTTCGGCACTCCCCCCGCCAAGCTCGTGCTATCGTGAGGTTCTCGCGTTTCAGTGCTTGCAGGTTGCTGGGGATCTCGAAGAACAAGAATGGTGCGGAGAGCTCCAACCGGCCCCCGGCCGGCGCCCGTTGCCCTGAGGGAAGCCGCTGGGTGCGATTTATCACCTCTACATCGGAGAGCCGAAGCTCTGGCATTTTCCCTCCCGCAATCCTGGAGCGCACACGCGGCGAGTTCAGGTACCACTCGCAAAGAAACCGATCGCTGGGAAGACCACGGTTTAGGGCATCCCGCATTTCCTCCCCAAAGTAATTGGGAATATAGCTTCGCACTATCCCACCGAGTTTATTCAAATTGAAGTGAGCGTTGCGGGACTCCAGGGGATCAAAGGTCCAGGTGATGACGTCGATCCCTTGCTTCAGAACGTGTTCGCGTTGGGCAAGTTTGAGCTTTTGCCCGATCCCTTGATCCTGATACCCGGGCTTCACCGCGGTCATGAGGGAGTGGTGCCGAAGCCTTTTTCCTTCCCAGAGGCCCAAAACGGAGAGGGAGAAGCCCACCATTGCCCGGCCCGGACCAACCCCATCGAATGCCCCCAAAAGCAGGCCGCCGGCTTGAACGATCATGTGAAGGGCGTGATCAGGAACGACAGAAATGTCCTGGAACCCCCACACCTCCTTTTGTAAAAGCTCGCAAGCGCGATACCCAGGGAAATCGCAGACTGGCTCAATGACTATCTCGGTGGACATCAATGGCTAGTATATCAATCGCCGGTGAGTCGGGCGATCTCCGCTTCATCCTCCGTCCATTTCGGCCGCACCCGCACCTGCAGAGAAAGGAAAACCTTCTTTCCCAACATGGCCTCTAGCTCCAGCCGCGCCAATCTCCCAATTTCTTTGAGCTTTTGCCCCCCAGCCCCGATTATGATCCCCTTTTGTGAGTCTTTAGCTACATAAATTGTGGCGTAGATCTCAAGGAGTGGTTTGTCCTCCCGCTCACGAATCTCTTCCACCACTACCGCCGTGGAGTAGGGGATTTCCTGGTACGTAAGGGTGAAAATTTTTTCCCGGATCAGTTCCGCCACGATGAACTCCAATGGGCGGTCAGTGGGAAAGGCTAGATCTGGAGGAAACAAAGGCTCTCCCTCAGGAAGATGATTTATGATTACCTGAAGGGCGCGATCTACGTTCGTTCCACGCTTTGCGGAGATGGGCACGAGGTCGTTGAAGATCCCCAGCCGATCATAGGCCAGAAGGGTCTCGGGAAGATCGTTTCCCTTGGCAAGGTCGATCTTGTTCACCAGCAACACCTTCGGGCAGGGAAGAGATTGGATACGGGGAAGTATCGTCTCATCGTACTTGTCCACTTTCCCTGTGGGTTCGACCATGTATACGAGTTCATCCACGCCGGCCAGTGCCCGCAAAGCCTCCTTAAGAAGATGGGCGGAAAGTTTGTTCACCGGTTGATGTAGTCCAGGAGTATCCACGAACACCACCTGGGCGCCCTCGGTGTTGTAGATGCAGCGGATGCGGTTGCGCGTGGTCTGGGGCCGATCTGAGACGATGACCACTTTTCGGCCCAGCACAGCGTTGATGAACGAGGACTTCCCCACGTTGGTCTTGCCCACAACAGCGACTGTTCCCGCTTTAAATCCCATGGATAGTAAGCCCTCCTTCCCCGATGTTTTCAGCGACACGAGCGATATGCTCGCTCATGTCTTGGTCTTCACCCGGGGGCGGCACAAGCGCCTTAAGCCTTTCGTAGAAGCTCCGTGTGGCCGGGGAGAGCTTGTCCTCCCCCTGCAGGGCTACAGCCCAACGCGCCGCCACCGCCTCCGAAGCCACCTGATTTACAACGTTTTTCGCGATCCGCAGGGCTTTCCAAGTGGATGTCCCTCCCATGGAGTTGTGATCTTCCTTTCCCCCCGAGGTAGGGATGGTGTCCACAGCAGCGGGGTGCGCAAGGACCTTGTTTTCTGCGCAAAGGGCGGCGGCAGTGTATTGCAGGACCATGAGGCCGGAGCTTTTTCCTGGCGTGCGCGCCAAAAACGGGGGGAGGCCGCGGTCTTGGGCATTGAGGAGGAGATTGAGGCGGCGCTCACAGGAATTGCCAAGGAGCGCCAAGGCTATACCCAGTTCCTCTGCAGCCATGGCTAAAATCTGACCGTGGAAATTTCCACCACACAGGACCTCCCCCTCGGGCAACACGAGGGGGTTATCCGTGGCCGCGTTCATCTCGACTTCTAAAGTTTCCCGGAGGCGGGTCAGAGTCTCCCATACCGGACCAAGGATTTGCGGCAAACATCGGAGAGAATAAGGGTCTTGGACATCATCCGCGAAGGTGTCGGTGAGTGCGCTTCCCGAAAGAAAATTGCGCAGGGCTTCGGCTATCTTCACCTGTCCTGGATGTGGCCGGAATGCGTGGACGCGGGGATCGAGAGGTTGGGTGCACCCACGAAGGGCCTGAAAAGAGAGGGCAGCCACTCCCAGGGCTGCGGTGAGGGCGCGCTGCCCCAAAACCCAGGCGCAGAAAAGCTGGGCCAACATCACGGAGGTGCCGTTAAGGAGGGCCAGCCCCTCTTTGGGATGAAGCTCGGAAAGGGGGGAAAGCCCGGCCCGGCGCAACGCCTCCCCACCCGAAAGCTCCGCCCCACGGAAGCGCGCCCGCCCCTCCCCGATCAGGACCAAGGCCAGGTGCGCCAATGGCGCGAGATCCCCAGAGGCGCCCACCGAGCCTTGGGCGGGGATCACCGGATAAACCCCGCGATTAAGCATTTCCGCCAGCAACTCCACAAGCTCCGGCCGCACGCCCGACGCCCCTTGGAGAAAAGAGTTGATTCGAAAGAGGAGGACGGCACGCACAACACGGTCCGGAAGGGGCTCCCCGACCCCCACGGCATGGGAACGCACGAGGTTCAATTGCAGCTGGGAAAGCTCCTCCTTGGGCACGCGCACGCGGGACAGGGCCCCGAACCCTGTGTTCACCCCGTACACTGCTTTCCCATCCTTGAGCACAGCAAGAAGAGCGCGGTGGGAAGCGATCATCTTTTCTTGGGCTTGCAAGGAAATCTTCACGGGACTGTTCTCAAAAACGACGCTCTCCGCAGCATCCAACGTCAGATGACCATCAAGCTCGATCACACCAAACAGTATAACCGAGAGCGATAAAATTTGGTTGTGGACCTTCTTATTTTGGGGATCGGCGAGCTAGTTACGCCTAAGGGCTCAGCAGCGCAAGCCGGTAGAGCCCAGAGAGAATTGGTTGTCTTGCGAAACGCTTATGTGGCGATTCGCGGTGGGCGCATTGCGGCGATAGGCCAAGGGAGGTGCCCGTCTTTTTCTGGCCCCGTTTTAGACTGCGCGGGAAGGTGTGTGACCCCAGGGCTTGTGGACCCCCACACCCATGCCGTTTTCGCTGGGAACCGCGTTCAGGAGTTCCTCGCCCGGGCCAGGGGGGAGAAATACACGGGTGGGGGGATTTTCACCACCGTTCGCGCCACCCGCGCGGCCTCCGAGGAGGAGCTCGTTCAACTAGCCAAGCCCCGCCTCCTCCGCATGCTCGCTCAGGGCGTCACCACGGTCGAGGTGAAGTCTGGCTACGGCCTCTCCCTTGCGGACGAGCTCAAGATTTTGCGCGCCATCCGCCGACTTTCGGAGACCCTGCCCATGGCACTTGTGCCCACCTTCATGGGCGCCCACGCCTTCCCCCCGGAGGTCGGCCGGGACGAGTACGTGCGCCTCCTTGTGGAAGAGATGCTGCCCGTCGTGGCCAAAGATGGCCTGGCCCGGTTCTGCGATGTTTTTTGCGACCGCGGCTTCTACACCGTGGAGGAGGCCCGCCGGATCCTGGAGGCCGCGCGCCGCTTGGGCCTGGGCCTCAAGGTCCACGCCGATGAGCTGGCATATGTGGGTGCGGCGGAGCTCGCGGCGGACCTTCGGGCCACCTCGGCCGAACATCTCCTGCACGTTTCAGAAGAGGGGATCCAGGCCCTGGCCCGCGGGGGCACCGTGGCCGTGCTCCTCCCGGGGACAGCGTTCCTCCTTGACGAGCCCTATCCGCCCGCGCGGAGGCTCATCGAGGCCGGGGTTCCCGTAGCGTTGGGCACGGACTTCAACCCCGGCTCTTGCCCTCTTGCCTCCTTACCCTTCATCATGAGCCTTGCTGTCCTCAAACTCGGGATGACAGCGGAGGAGGTTTTGACGGCAGTGACGTTGAACGCCGCGGCTTCCCTCAACCTCGCCCAGGAGATCGGCTCGGTGGAGGCTGGGAAACGCGCGGATTTGGTGGTCTGGGATGTTCGAGCGTTCGAGGAGATCCCGTATTGGATGGGACAGAATCTGGTATGGGCTGTGATCAAGGACGGAAGCCTTGTCATTTTCCCTCCCGACAAATGATGGAAATGCGATAATTCGCCAATGAAGCACGCTTATGGAAGCGCTCCCGAAGAAAAAGCCAGGGAACAGCTCAAAGTCCTGGCATACGCAAAGCTGAACCTCGTTTTGCGCATAGTGGGGAAGAGGGAGGATGGTTATCACCTCCTTCAGAGCCTCTTTTGCGCAGTAGATCTAGCTGACGAAATCCAGCTTGAGCCGCTTCCACGGGGGATTGAACTATGGAGTTCCGTTGAACTTGGGCCACCGGAGAAAAACCTCGCGTATCGCGCGGCTCAAACGCTCCTTTCCCAAACAGATTTTGGGGTGCGCATTGTGCTTAAAAAGAGGATACCTGCGGGTGCAGGCCTTGGTGGCGGAAGTGCTGATGCCGCGGCGGTTTTGGCCGGGCTGAACACCCTCTATAACCTCGGGAAAACCCCGGACGAACTCGCAAAGATTGGGGCAAAACTCGGCGCAGACGTCCCCTTTTTTCTTGGGAGAAGCCCAGCTTGGGTGGAGGGGATCGGAGACCGCGTCACTCCCGTGGACCTTGCGCTGCCGGCCGCGTTTCTTTTGGTCATCCCTGCGTTTTCTTGCCCCACCGCCGCGGTGTACCAAACTCTCGATAGGCTGGGTATCCCTCCTTCCCCCCCACAAGGGGTTCCGAAGATCCCGCCCTTCGTGAATGATCTTTGGCCCGCTTCTGCTCATCTCAGACCGGAACTAGAAAGGATTCGCTCTGTGCTTGAGGGCATCCCGAGTTTAGGCGTAGGAATGAGCGGATCAGGCTCGTCCCTCTTTCTTGCGTTTCCTTCCGTAGAAGAAGCGGAGTGGGCACGGGCCGAGCTTTCGGGGCGGGTAGAGGCGGCCTTGCATGTTGCGCGGCCGGTGGACCGCGGGTACAAGATCATAGGATGAAGATCGCTATTGACGGTCCAGCGGCGGCCGGAAAAACTACGCTTGGGAAACGCCTGGCTCATGCCCTGGGTTTTCTCTTCGTCCCCACGGGGGCGATGTACCGTGCTGCTGCTTTGGCCCATCACCGCGGCCTGGCCCTGGAAGACATGGACATCACCGTAGGTGAGGATGGACGGGTGTTTCTCAACGGGGAGGACGTGACAAATTTGCTGTCTAACCCTGAGCTGGACGAGCTTAGCTCTCGACTTGCGGCGGACGCCCGGGTCCGGGCACGCCTGGTGGAGCTGCAGCGGCGGATCGCGGCGGGGCGAGACGTGGTGATGGAGGGCAGGGACATCGGCACCGTGGTTCTGCCCGATGCTGAGCTAAAAATATTTCTTTGGGCCACCTTGGAGGAGCGCGCCCGGCGAAGGCAGCGGGAGCAGGGGGGCACATTCGCGGAAGTTTTGGAAGCCATCCGGCGGAGGGATGAACGGGACTCCACCCGGTCCTGTGCTCCCCTCCGGCCTGCTCCCGACGCAGTGGTGCTGGATACCACGGGAAAAGACCCCGATGAGGTACTGAAACTCGTGCTGAAGCTCGTGGAGGAGCGACGTGCTCGTCTGGCTTCTTGAGCGAATCCGTGATCTTTTCTATGCCCTCCTTGTGGGGCTCGCCACCCCCCTAATCTGGGGGGCTTTCCGGCTTTCTGTTAAGGGAAGACCAGCTTCCCGGGGCCTTGTAGTGGCGCCACACCGCTCGTATTGGGACATTCCCATCCTCTGTGTAGCCTTTGGGCCGTTTCGGCGCATTGTGTTTCTTGCGCGACATGGACTGCTGCGAAACCCGGCGTTCGCCCCGTTCGTGTGGGGTTTTGCCGTGGTGATCAATCGCGAGGAGTTCGGCCCCCGCGATTTCCGGAAGACAATGCGGGCGGCAAAACGCGCGCGGTGGATCGGGATTTTCCCCGAGGGCACCACCCGCCCCGGCGCCAAACCAAAGCCCGGTGCCATTCGCTTCGCGGAACTGTTGAACCTCCCGTTCATCCCCGTGCGGATCGTGCCCCATGGAAATTACCCACCGCGGCCACGCTGGCGATTCCCCAAGGTGGAGGTCCGCATTGGCCAACCGTTCACCGTGGAAGACCTGGCCCAAGGTCTTCCCCAGGATTTGCCCAAGCCCGAACGCTATCGTGTTCTTTCCCAACGCCTAATGGAGCGTCTCCTCAGCCTCTGATTTGAGCGGAGAGTTTCCCACGTATAAGATTGCCCCACGCTAACCTGGGTCTTTGTACGTGGGCCCGCAAGGGGAAACCTATCGAGGTGATTGGAATGGCGGAGTGGATAAAAATGGAGGAAGCCCTCGGTGAGAACGATATCCGGCTTTTCAGCCGAGGGGATACGGTACAAGGTCGGGTGGTTCAGGTCGGGGAAAGCGAGATTTTAGTGGACATCGGTTACAAGTCCGAGGCCGTGCTCCCCAAAGAGGAGCTTGCCCCTGGCCACGAAAAGGTCGAACCGGGGCAAGTCCTGGAGGTCCTCATCACCTACATCGATGAAGAAAACGGCACAGTCTACATTTCCGAGCGACAAGCGTTTTTTGCCAAGAAGTTTGCCGAACTTGAACATGCCTATCGTTCCAGTGCCCCGGTGCGTGGCACGGTGGTGGCCGAGGTCTCTGGAGCAGGCTTTCAGGTGGATCTTGGGGGTATTCGGGCCTTCTTACCAGCCTCGCACCTGGGGAAGGGCATCTCCACGAAGTTCGAGCGGCTGCGGGGCAAAGCTTTGGACCTAAAGATCATTGAGTTTTCCCGGCGCACACGAAACATCGTGGTGTCCCGCAAAGAATGGCAAAAAGATCAAGAGGAGCGCGCCAAGGACGCGCTCTTTGCTTCCCTCACCCCCGGGAAAGTCATCGAGGGCACGATAAAAAGCGTTGTAGATTTTGGGGTTTTCGTGGATGTTGGTGGCCACGATGGCCTTGTGCACCGTACCGAGATTTGCTGGAAGGATATCCCTGCTCCGCCGCCGGGCAAATTCCGGCCCGGACAAAAAATCAAGGTGATGGTCCTCGAAGCTAACCGCGAGGAGGAACGCATTTCTCTATCGATAAAACGTCTGCGCCCAAACCCGTGGGAGGGCATCGCCCAACGCTATCCTGTGGGGGCGAAGGTCAAAGGCCGGGTTGTTTCCCTCACGGACTTCGGGGCTTTTGTGGAGCTGGAAGAGGATGTGGAAGGCCTTGTGCACATCTCCGAGCTTTCCTGGACGCCGGTGAAGCATCCCAAGGAAGTGGTTCAGCCGGGCCAGGAGGTCGAGGTTGTGGTGCTTGCGGTGAATGAGGCTGAGCGCCGCATCAGCCTCTCCTTGCGCAAAGCCCTCCCCGATCCTTGGGAAGATGTGGAGCATCGCTATCCCAAGGGAGCGTTGGTAGAGGGGAAGGTCACAAACATCACAGACTTCGGGGCTTTTGTTGAGCTTGAGCCCGGGATCGAAGGACTTGTGCATGTGTCGGAGCTCTCTTGGGAGCGCATCTCTCATCCCAAGGAGGTGATTCAGCCTGGCCAAAAGGTGCGGGCCATGGTCCTGAAAGTGGACCCGCAAAATCGCCGAATTAGCCTCTCCCTCAAAGCCCTGCAGCAAGACCCATGGGAGGAGTTCCTCGAGCAGTATTCCGTTGGTTCGGTGGTCTCCGGCCCGGTCACCCAAATCAAAGAGTTCGGGGCCTTCGTGCGCATCACCCCCGCGGTGGAGGGCCTAATCCACGTCTCCGAGATCTCCAACGAGCGCATAGGTCATCCCTCCGAGGTCTTGCGGCTTGGGCAGGAGGTCACGGCTAAGATCATCGGCATCAACGAGGCCAAGCGGCAAGTACGGCTTTCGGTAAAGAAGCTTCAGGAAGACATGGCTCAGGCCGAGACTGAAAAATACCTGTCCGCGCAGCCGGTGCGGGAGACCATCACCCTGCGGGAGAGGTTGCGCGAGCTTGGGATGGGATGAGGACCACCGCTGCAGCGAAAGCCGCGGTGTGTGATAGCGAAACAGGAAATTCCTGCCCACGCCAAAGGAGGCGTGGCCCGTTTTCTCCGGCAAGGATTTGGATCTCTCGAAACGGCACGCCGCGGCCTAATGCTTTGCAAAAGGCCTCCTTTGCGGCGAACCTTGCGGCCAGACGCTGCACGAACAACTCTCCCTCGCCCCGCTGGGCATAGGCGAGTTCTTCGGGAGTAAAGAGCCGCAAGAGGGCCCGCTCACCGCGGCGGCTCAGAAAGGCCTGAAAGCGGGGCACCTCCACAATATCAATTCCTATGCGCATCGGATGATCCTCATCCGTTCCGCCTGGATGATGGCCTCCACCCGCGCTACCGCCTCAGGAAGGGCGTCGTTGACCACAAGGTAATCGAACTCCGGGATGCACTGGATCTCGGCCCGGGCGATGCGCAGGCGTTCAGCCAGGGCCTCCTCGCTTTCTGTTCCCCGGCTCCGTACCCGCCGCACCAGCTCCTCCCAGCTTGGGGGTACCAAGAAGATGAGCACCACCGGAAAGCCCAAGCCCGCGGCGCGGATAGCCCTTGCACCGTGCACCTCCACGTTCAGCACCACATCCAAACCATCCTTAAGCCTGTCCACAACCTCGGCCTTGGGTGTGCCATACCGATAGCCCTGATAAGTGGTCCACTCCAAAAGCTCACCCTGGGCGATGAGGCGGTCAAACTCTTCTTCGCTTAGGAAGTAATAATCGCGGCCGTGTAGTTCGTCTGGGCGGCGGGGCCGCGTCGTAGCAGACACGGAAAAAACCAACCGCGGATCGCGGGAAAGAAGGGCAGAGATAACCGAGGATTTCCCGGCTCCGGAAGGGCCAGCGATGACAAAAGCGATTCCCCGCTCTCCCTGAACCCTAACGCCTTTGGGAAGAAGGTCTTTCATTCTACGTTGCGCGCCTGCTCGCGAATACGTTCCGCAACCAAACGCATATCCAACGCAACTTGCGCAAGCCTTGCCCCGTAGGCCTTAGCGGAAAGGGTCCCCGCTTCCCGCCCGATCTCCTGGGCCAGGAATTCCAATTCCTTCCCAATCGACCCATCTTGGGCGAGGAGGGCAGCAAGCCGGCGAGCATGGGCATGCAGCCGATCCAACTCCTCCCGCATATCGCTTCGCGCAAGGAGGAGGGAAATCTCCGCATTAACCCTGGCAGGATCAAGGCTTGCTGGTTCCACTATGCGCTCTTTTAATCTCTCCACCGCTAGTTTCTGATCCTCGGTAGCCAGAGTTTCTGCTTGAGAAAGGAGATCTAAAAGCCTTTGTTTTTCCCGCTCGAGGGCTTGGCGCAGGGCCTCACCTTCTCTGGCCCGTTCCGCTTGGGCCGCGTTTATCGCCTGCTCCAAAGCCGCTTTTACTCCCGGCCAAAGGGCTTCTTCGTCAGGCCAAGACTCCTGAAACACGCCCAGAGCTAAAAGGTGGGCGAGCCCAGGCTTTTCCTCCACCCCCGT
>JANXBC010000029.1 GCA_025060555.1 Candidatus Bipolaricaulota bacterium | reverse complement strand
GGGGCGATCCCGCCCGCCCAGAGGCCGGCGATGAGGCCCGCCAGAACGTCGCCGGAGCCGCCGTGGGCCAGGGCCGTGTTCCCCGTGGTGTTGAGGAAAACTTTCCCCGCGGGATCGGCGATGGCCGTGGGCGGCCCCTTCAGCACCACCACAGCCTTCCACTCCCGCGCTTTTTCCCGTACCCACTGGATTTTTTCCGAGACGACCTCCTCTGGGGGAGCATCTACGAAGCGCGCAAATTCGCCGGGATGTGGGGTGAGCACGAGCTCTCCGTGCCGCCGGCGCAGGAGTTTTTTGTCTTGGGCCAGCGCAAACAAAGCATCAGCGTCAAGCACAAGTCTTGGGATCTTCTCTGTGAAAAGGGCCCGCACCACCTCCGCCGGACCTGGCGCGCGTCCTATGCCCGGACCGATCACAACCACGTCCATCCCGGCCGCCAAGGTGAGGGCCTCTTCCGCGGCCTCAGGAGCAAAAGTTCCATCCTGGTCTGCTGGTCCTGGGTGAACCAAAGCCTCAGGAAGAAGTCCGGCCACGATGGGAAAAACGGGCTCAGGGGTTAACACGTGGACAAGACCAGCGCCAGCACGCAATGCCCCCTCCGCGCAAAGAGCCGCTGCCCCGGCCATGCCCACCGAGCCGGCCACGACCAATACCCGACCAAAGGTCCCTTTATGACCGAATTTTGGCCGGCCAGGGAGAAGGGAGGCACAATATTCGTCGGTGAGGATCTCCGCAAGGGGAGAAATGCCCTGCCACACTGCAGGAGGATAAGCTACTTCCACTACCCGCACCTCGCCACATAGTTCTGCAGCCGGTGGCAGAAGATGACAAGGTTTTAAGCTAGCCATGGCCAAGGTGAGATGTGCGCGGACCGCTGGGCCCAAGACTTTACCGGAATCCGGGGAAACCCCGGAGGGAAGATCAATGGCCACCACCAAGCCGGAGAAATTAGTAAGGAGTTCGATCGCCGCTTGAGGCAATCCCTGAGCCGGCCCCTGTCCTCCTACGCCCAGAATGCCGTCCAAAACTATCTCCGCCCAAGCTAGCCAATCCCGCAGGGCATTAAGCTCCTGCTCGTTCTCCACGATCTGCACTTGCTCCGGAAAAGTCGCGGAAAAAGCCTGAAGCTGCGTGGCGGTGGCTCCGGAAGGCTGGCCCAGGACGATGGCGCGCACAGCTGCGCCCCACAGGCCAAGGTAACGAAGGGCGCAAAGGGCATCGCCGCCGTTCCCGCCTTTTCCACAAAGGGCAAGGATTTTTCGGCCGCGCACGTCTGAAAGCCACTTTCTGACCTCTTCAGCCGCACCTCGCCCCGCAGACTCCATGAGGAGAAGGGGAGGAATACCCAACGCCTCCGACCTCTTGTCTAATTCCCTAATGGTCTGCGAAGAAAGCACAGGAAGCATGGCCATCATTTTAGGCTGGGGTCATGCGCACGCCAAACTCTAAGCACTTCTTCAACCACTTGCTCTGTGGTTTTCCCGGTGACATCTAACCAGACTACGTCCTCCTCGGCCCGAAAAAACGCGAGCTGTCTGCGCGCATAATCTTTAGTGTTGCGAATAATGCGACGCTTGGCCTCGGCCAAATCGTATTCACCACGAAAATACCCAAAAAGCTCGCGATACCCGATGGTACGAAGGATTGGGGCGTCCTCGGGAAGGTTCATCTCCCAAAGGCGGCGGGCCTCCTCCACCAATCCTCCTTTGAACATGCGTTCCACTCGCGCCTCGATGCGGCGGTAAAGTTCCGCCCGCGCACAGATAAGCCCCACTTTGACAAGCGGCCAGGGAAAAGGCTTCTCTTGCCCCCATTGCATGGAAATGGGCTTCCCGGTGAGGCGAAAAACCTCCAGCGCTCGAATCATGCGCACCCGATCCCTGGGATGGATCTTCTCCGCGCTCCGTGGGTCGACACGGACAAGCTCTTCCCGAAGCACATGGGTAGGAAGTCGCGCGAGTTCCGCGCGAAGCTTTTTATCCCTGGCCGGGCCGGGGAAAAGGCCCCGTGTTAGGGCCCGAACGTATAGGGTGCTTCCGCCCACGATGACCACGCGTTTTCCCCGTGCGTGGATCTCCGCCACAAGCCGTTCGCAGTCCGCCCGAAACTGCGCGGCATCGTAGCGGGCATCCGGGAGAAGCACGCCCACCAAATGATGGGGAACACGCGCGAGGATCTCAGGGGGTGGGCGATCGGCGCCAACGACAAGCTCTCGAAAAATCGTGCGTGCGTCGGCGGAGATGACCTCCGCACCCACTTTTTCCGCCACATCCGCGGCCACGCGAGTTTTTCCTACCGCTGTAGGCCCAAAAAGAAGGAGAACCGTCATTCTTCGGAAAGAAGGAGGGTGTATAGATAACGCAGGGAACGCTGCCGTGCGGGGTATTTCAGTTTCTCTAGGGCCTTGAGCTCGAGCTGCCGCACGCGTTCCCGCGTGATATCGAAATGAGTGGCCACCTCCTTCAGCGTGCGGGGATGCCCATCGCGAAGGCCATAGCGGAGCTCGAGGATTTCGCGCTCCCGCGGTTCCAGCTCTTGAAGGGCTCGGAGCAGGTCTTCCCTAAGGCGCGCCTTCAGCGCTTCTTTCACGGGGGAAGGCACGCTCTCGTCGGGGATGAAATCGCCCAGCGTCTCCTCGTCCTCCTCGGAAAGCGGGCGCTCTAGAGAGGTGGTGGGCATAAGCGCACGCTCCAGTTTCTTCACCCGATCAACGCTCGTACCCAAAAGTTCAGCCAACTCCTCGTAAGTAGGGGGAACACCATGCTCCCGCATGTACTCTTGGCGAAGCCTCTGCAGTTCCTGGATAGCTTCCATGGTGTGCGTGGGAACGCGGATGGTGCGGGCCTGATCAGCGATAGCCCGGGTGATGGCCTGGCGGATCCACCAGGTGGCATAAGTGGAGAACTTGAAACCTTTTCGCCAATCGAATTTCTCGATGGCCCGCATAAGGCCGATGTTCCCCTCCTGGATGAGGTCCAAAAAGGAAAGGCCACGGTGCATGTAGCGCTTGGCGATGGAGACAACAAGGCGGAGATTGGATGCCGCCATTTTCTCGCGGGCAATGCGGCCCTCACACACGAGTTCCTCCAGGCGGGCCCTTTCCTCTGGCGACAAGTCTTTTTCGTGGGCCAATCGCCGTGCGGCCTCCCGGCCAGCCTCGATCTTTTGCGAAAGCTCCACCTCCTCCTCTTTGGTGAGGAGGGGGATGCGGCTGATCTCCTGGATGTAGGTGCGGATGGGGTCTTGAGCCCGCTCCTCTTCCTCAGGCTCGGCCTCGGCCATCTCCACGAGGAACGGAATCAGTCCCATCAGTTCCTCGTCGGACTCCCCCGCAGCTAACCCTTCGGGCTCTCCCGGGTTCTTCTCGTTCTCCCCCGGCCCCATCATCACCTCCGCATGAGCTCAAACCGCTCTCGGCAAAGTCTTTGGAACTCCAGGGTAAGGCGGCGCACGGCCTCACTGTCCGCGCGCTTCTCCGCCTCCCGCAGAGCGCGTTTCACTTCCTCCATGCGCTCCTCGATGCGCGGAAGATAAAAGAAGCGCACCAAGGCCTCTTCTACAGCCTGGGTTTCGTTGGCAACTTTTAGATCCAGAAGAAGCAAGCGCGAGACCCTCGCGGCTGCTTCCGGCGAAAGGCTGGGCACCAACTCCGCCGGGGAGACACGCTCCCCCGTGCTCCAGCGCTCGGCCCACCGCCGCACCACCTCCCGATACACCGGAGAAAAACGCCGCTCCTCAGAAACAAGCTCAGGAACCACCCTCTCCGGGACTTTCCCCTCCAAGAGGAATTTCATCACCAAATCCTCAGGGGTAAGGGAAACCCCTGCCTCTTCCTTGGGTACCGGCCGTGCTACTCCCCGCAAAGCCTCCTGAACCTCCTCGGGAGGGATCCGCAACAGGTCAGAAAATCTATGGACGATCTCCATTTTTAGCACGGAGCTTTTGATCTCCGGCCAAAAAGTTTGGGCTTCGCGGAGAAGGGCTTCTTTGCCATCCAGGCGAGAAAGATCGTGCCGGTTGGCCAAAGTACTTAAGAAGAACTCATGAAATGGCTGGGCTTGGGCGAGGATTTCCTCCACCGCTTTTTTCCCGGCTTTGCGCACAAAGGAGTCCGGGTCCTCCCCCGGGGGGAAAGAAGCCACGCGTACCCGCAGCCCCACTTTGTGGAGGATGAACATCCCCCGCAGAGACGAAGCCTCGCCAGCGGCATCGCGGTCGTAGGCGATGATCACTTCTTCCGTATAGTGGGAAAGAAGGCGGCCTTGATCCTCGGTGAGAGCGGTGCCCATGGAGGCCACAGCCTCTTCGATCCCCGCGGTATGGAGGCTGATGACATCGGTGTATCCCTCCACTACCACCGCGCGGCCCCTCAACCTCATCGCATCCTTCGCCAGGTCCAACCCATAAAGGACTGTACCCTTCGTGAAAAGCGGGGTGTTCGGGGTGTTGAGGTATTTGGGTTCGCCCTCGAAGGCCCGGCCGGCGAAGGCCACCACGCGCCCCTGCTCATCGCGGATGGGGAAAATCACGCGGTCGCGGAAGCGGTCATACGGACCGCGTTCCCCAAGCACAAGAAGGCCCAGGTCCAAAAGGGTTTGCACACCGAATCGGCTCAGAGCCCGCAGAAGCCCATCCCAAGCGGGGGGAGCATAACCCAAACCCCATTTATCCCAAACGGCCTCGCCGATCCCCCGGGAAAGGAGGTAAGCACGCGCCTTTTCGCCTGCCACCCCACGGAGCTCGCGTTGAAAGTAGCGGAGAGCCTCGAGATTCACCTGCCAAAGGCGATTTTTTCCACTGCTTTCGGAGCGGAGTTCCACACCGAGCTCCTGGGCCAGCTTGGCCAAAGCTTCCTGGAAGGAGAGGCGTTCGATGCGCATTACAAATCCGATGGCGTCACCGCCGGCGCCGCAGCCAAAGCAGTGCCAAAGCCCCTTTTCCGGGGAGACCATGAGGGAGGGCGTATCGTCGGGATGGAAGGGACAGCGCGCTTTGTAGTTCTTGCCGGCCGGCTTCAACACCACATAGCGGCCGATGAGATCCACGATGTTCACCCGCGCTTTGATCTCCTCAAGCGCGCCCATGCGCAAGCTCCCGCAAAAATGGATTATGCTCCTTTTCGTGGTCAAGATCCGTAGCCGGGCCATGCCCAGGGAGGATCCGCCAGCCTGCGCCTAGGGTAAGAAGGCGGGAAAGAGAACGGGAAAGATCCTGCCAGGAGCCGCCGGGAAGATCCGTTCTTCCCACAGAACCCGCAAAAAGCACATCCCCCACAAAAACGTTCTTCCCCTTCTCCCAAAGGAAGGCTATGGAACCGGGGGAATGGCCGGGCAAGTGCCAAACCAAAAGTTCCTCCCCACCCAAGGGAAGCCGATCTCCATCGGCCAAGGTGCGTTCCAAAGGGGGTGGGGTACGGCCCAGGGCCCAGAACGTCGGTTTTTCCTCGGGATGGTAAAGGATGGGCGCCCCCGTGCGGGCCCGAAAAAGCTCGGCATAGTCCGCGTGATCAAAATGTCCGTGGGTGAGGAGGATGTAGCGAAGCTTCACCTGAGAGAGGGCTAACTCGAGTGCGGCGGAGGCGCCGCCCGGATCGATGAGGGCGGCCTCCCCTCCATCCACAAGGAGGTAGGCGTTGGTGAAAAGCGGGCCCACCACGAATTTTTTGATCTCCATCACTCCCGTCCCGCGGTGCGAGCGCAGGTGAGCACGGCCACCTCGCCAAAACCCGCTTCCTGGAGGGCGCGGGCCCCTTCGGCCACCGTGGCGCCCGTGGTCAGGACGTCGTCCACAAGGAGTACGGATTCACCGTGCCCTTTGCGGGTGGCGGCAAAAAGGCCGTGCATGGCGCGGATCCGCTCCTCGCGCGGCCGGCCCACTTGCTCGGGGGAATGGGCCACCTTCCGGAGGAGAGGCTGGGCTGGCAGATCCAAGACCTCGGCGACCTCCCGGCCGAGGAGTTCCGCGCCATGGAAACCCCGTTGTTTAAGACGCAGTGGATCCGGGGGAACCCACGTCACCACCGCTACCTCCCCCAAAAAAAGTTTTGCCATCTCTTGGGCCAAAAGCTTCGCCACCATCCGCTCACCCTCGTATTTCACGAGGAACACGAGGGCCCGTAACACCCCCTCATATGGCCCAATGGACCTGGCCCAAAGGAAGGGCTTGGCCTCCACAGCACACTCTTCACAGAGGTCCAAGCCCGGCCCGATCCCTACCCCGCAGATCTCACAGACTTTCTGCCACCGACGAATTTCCGCGAAACAGTCAGCACAGAGCGGGGCCAGCCCCCCTAACCCTTTTCCGCAAACAAGGCAATGGGGTGGGAAGAGGAGCTCCACCCACCCCAAAAGCCACCTAGCGGCCGGCGATGTACTGGGCCACATCCACCAACCGACAGCAGTAACCCCACTCGTTGTCGTAGAAGGAAAGCACCTTCACCACATCGAGGGCTGTGGAGAGGACCATGGTGTACGCCAAGGCCACCACTGCCGAGTGGTCTTCGCCCAGCACATCGGAGGAGACGATGGGGTCGCGGGTCACGGCCATGACCTCGCCCAAGGGGCCCTTCGCCGCCGCCTCAAACGCGCGATTTACGTTCTCCACGGCTTCCTTTGCTGAAGCTCCCGCGGGCTTCTTCAGCTTGGCCACGAAGTCAGAAACAGAGCCCGAGGGAACAGGAACGCGCATGGCGATCCCGTCCATCTTCCCCTTGAGCTCGGGGAAGATGATGGGGATGGAGCGAGCTGCACCGGTGGAGGTGGGAATGATGTTAGCCCCCGCGGCCCGCGCCCGCGCCAAATCCCGGTGCGGTGAATCCACAAGCCTCTGGTCCGCCGTATACGCATGGACCGTGGTCAAAAACCCGTGCTCGATCCCGAAAGCCTCATGAAGGACTTTGACCACCGGACCCAGGGAGTTAGTCGTGCAGGAAGCGGCGGAAACGATCTGGTGCTTCTTGGGATCGAAATGATGTTCGTTGATGCGCCAAAGGATCTGCGGGACGTCTGCGGATTCCTCGCCTTTGGGGGGAGCGGAGATGAGAACGCGCTTGGCCCCAGCCTTGAGATGCCCAGCAGCCAATGCAGGATCGGTGAAGGCACCGCTGGATTCGATGACCACATCAATCCGCAGGTCCTTCCAAGGGAGGGCAGCCGGGTCTTTTTCCGTAAGGAAACGGATCTCACGCCCATCGACCGAAAGAGCGTTTTCTTTTGCCAAAACCGAGAAAGAAGCTCGGCCATAGACGGTATCATATTTCACCAGGTGTGCGGCGGTCTGCGGGGAAAGAAAGGGGTCGTTGATGGCCACGAGCTCCAAAGGCCAACCCCGCTTGGCCAAAACACGCAGGGTGACCCGTCCGATTCGGCCAAACCCGTTAATAGCGATCCTCACCATGTTCACTCCTTTCCGCACAAACTCAGGAAGAACTCGTGTAGCCGCAAGTCCTCGGTGAGCTCGGGGTGGAAGGTCGCACCGAGGAGTGTTCCCTGCTGCACCAACACCGGGACGTTTTCGTACTCGCCCAAGACTTTGACCCCTGGGCCCACCCGACGGATGGCCGGGGCCCGGATGAACACGGCTGGGACCTCACCCAGCCCATCCACAGAAACGGTGGCCTCGAAGGAGTCCACCTGCCTTCCGGTGGCGTTACGCTCCACCGCCACATCCAAGACGCCGAAATACCGCTCTGGCCAGTTCGTGATCTCCTTCGCAAGAAGGACAAGACCTGCGCAAGTCCCGAGGGTAGGGAGTCCCTCAACAAGGGCCTTTCTGAGCGGTTCCACCAGCCCAGAGCGGGAAAGAAGGCGCCATTGGGCTGTGGATTCCCCACCGGGGAGAACGAGCCCGGCTAAACCCCTCAGATCTTCGGGGTTGCGCACCGGCACAGCCTCCGCTCCCAACCGGGTCAACGACAAAATGTGCTCCCTTACCGCACCTTGAACGGCTAAAACTCCGATCCTCATCGGTATTGCATGAGGGCCTGTTCGGGGATCTTCTCGATCTCAAGACCGGGCATGGCCTCGCCCAAATCCTCGGATACCTTGGCCAGAAGCTCAGGGTCATCGTAGTAGGTGCAGGCCAGGACGATCGCGCGGGCGCGCTTCTCAGGGTTTTCGCTCTTGAAAATCCCGCTTCCCACGAAGACTCCATCGGCCCCGAGCATCCGCATGAGAGCGGCATCTGCTGGGGTAGCCACCCCACCCGCGGCGAAGTTCACCACGGGAAGGCGGCCAAGTTCCTGGATCATCTCCAGGATCTCCACGGGTGCGCCCAGCTCCTTCGCGTAGGTCACGAGCTCCGCGCGGGACATCTCCTTTAGGCGGCGGATTTGGTCGTTGAGGATGCGCATGTGGCGCACGGCTTCCACCACGTTTCCAGTTCCCGCCTCACCTTTTGTGCGCAGCATCGCTGCGCCCTCCGCAAGCCTTCGGCAAGCCTCGCCCAGATCACGGCAACCGCAAACAAACGGCACCTTGAACTGCCACTTATCGATGTGGTGGAACGGATCAGCTGGGGTGAGGACTTCTGATTCGTCCACGAAGTCCACACCCAGGGCCTCAAGGATTCTGGCTTCAGCGATGTGGCCGATGCGGCATTTGGCCATGACGGGGATGGAGACGGCGCGCATGATCTCTTTGATCCTTTTTGGGTCGGCCATTCTCGCCACGCCGCCCTGAGCGCGGATGTCCGCGGGCACCCGCTCCAGGGCCATCACCGCCACGGCTCCCGCCTCCTCCGCGATCTGGGCCTGCTCGGGCGTGGTCACATCCATGATGACCCCGCCCTTGAACATCTCCGCGAACCCCGTTTTCACCCGGTAGGTTCCCTTCTGCATCCCCCACCTCCGAGGGCCATGCCCCAAAAGCCGGCGAGAGGATTCGAACCTCTGACCCGCCGCTTACGAAGCGGCTGCTCTGCCGCTGAGCTACGCCGGCGCTAGCAATAGCTTACCAAACGCTATACCGCGCGCAAGGAAAGGCGAGCCAGTCTAGGGCGGACCGGCTCGCCAGGTGCATCCCTAACTTATGGCGTATCAACGCTGCAGACGAACTGTGGCTACTCGATTTGTCCCCACTATGATG
The DNA here is from genome assembly GCA_025060555.1 of Candidatus Bipolaricaulota bacterium. Taxonomy (GTDB): domain Bacteria; phylum Bipolaricaulota; class Bipolaricaulia; order Bipolaricaulales; family Bipolaricaulaceae; genus DTER01. Next base: position 4,583 of record JANXBC010000029.1, on the reverse strand, counting down.
TCCCCAACAAGATAGATCCCTTGCAGGCCTCCAGTGAAAGTGGCTGTTGCGCCCGTATTAAACCACTGGAACATGAACACCAAAGTGCCGCCGATGTACGAGCCAGTCCCGGGCATTGACCAATCAAGATAGTAAAACGTCCCTAAAACTTGGGTACCCGCCTGGTTCAATGAAAGGCTCACGGTGTAAGTCATACCGGCATTGGTGGTGAGCGTACCTGTCCAGTTCCCAGTAAGCGCCCCACTCTGCTCTCCTGACACGATTATGGGATGGGAAGTCTGGGCCTGTTTCCCACAGCTATCTACAACTGTAACCGCGACAGTGTACGACCCCGCTGCGGAAAAGGTATAGGTTATCGAAGGGCCAGCACCGCCAACGCTCCACATATATGTGTAAGGGGCAGTGCCACCAGTGGCTGTAGCGGTGAACGTAACCGGCGTTCCCACCGTGGCTGTGGGTGGCCCGCTAATACTTGCGGTGGGGTTCCCACTGAAAAGGCAGCAACCCACAAGCGTGCCGCTCGCGATGAACAAAAAAGCCGAGGCAAAGAGTTTTTTCCAATACATGAAAAGCTCCTTTTGCACGATTCTGCCCCAAATACAGTCCGCGCTTAGCCTGTTCCAGCCAAGAGGCGCAAATCCTTTGGGACCCCGTAAGCCAGAAATTTCCCTAAAGCATAGCATCTAGCCCTACCCTTGGCGAGCCCAAAGAGAAAGCCTTGGAGTAAAGTTGGGGGAAGATGGAAGGACTGGAATTGGCCAAGGCCTTGGAGGAAGCGCGGGACTTGGTGGGAGCGAAATTGAGCAAAGTCCACCAAGTGGGGGAGGTTTTCTTTCTGCGCTTCTTTGACCATTCAGGAGCCCTGGCCCTAGATCCCAGAGGGAAAGCGTTTCATCGCACGGAACTGCGGCCACCAGCCCCACCCAGACCCCCCGCTTTCTGCCAACTCCTCCGCCTCCTCGAAGGCCAGCCCCTCCTCGCCCTGGATCAAGCCGGCTTCGACCGGGTGATCCGCCTCCGCTTCCCCGAAGCGGACGTCATCCTGGATTTACGCCCACGCAGCGGTGACGTTTTCCTCAGCTTTCATAATGGAAGAACGGAGTCCCTGCGCGAGGGTTCATTCCAAGGAGCTCTCTTTGGGGATGGCGATCCTGTGAAAGGTTTGGGGCCGGAGCTTCGGCGGGCATTCCGGACCCAGCTTGGCCGCGATCCCTCCCCCGAGGAACTCGCGGCCTTCGCAAAAGAACTTTTATCCTTGCCGCCAAAAGGTTTCGTTTATCACACGGAAAAAGGGGCCACAGCCACGTTTTTCCCGCGCCCGGACCTTGGTGTCCCCAAAGAGGAATACCCTCGTTATTGGGAGGCCTTGGATCGGGTGCTGGAGGAGCGCGTGTTCCGGGCCGTGGCGGAGGAGCGGATTGCCAAGCTGCGCCAGGCCCTGGCGCGCAAGAGGCGGGCCCTTTTGGCTTTGGCTCGGGCCGAAGCGGAGGCAATGATCTGGCCATCTTTGCAGGAAAAAGCCAACCTGATCTTGACGCGCCTCAGGGATATCCCCAAAAACGCAAAGAAAACGGTTGTGGAAGGGTTCGACGGCACTCCCCTGGAAATAGAACTGGACCCAACCCTGCCTCCCCAACAGTACGCACAAAGCCTCTACAAGAAAGCGCAGAAACTTCGGCGTACATTGGAGGAAATCCCCAAACGCCGCGCGGACCTGGAGGGCGAGATCCGCAGCATAACCGCGGAGATAGCGCTCTTGCAGGAGAAACCAGAGCTTGCGCCCTATGTGGTTCCAGAGGAAGGGCCCGAGGAAAAGGGCCGAGAGGGACGCTCACAACCTCGACAATTCCGCATCGGTGAATTTACAGTTCTCGTTGGGCGTTCGGCTAAGGAAAACGAGGAGATCCTGCGGCGGGCTAGTCCGCATGATCTTTGGTTACACGCCCGGGACGTACCCGGCGCCCACGTTCTCATCAAAAACGGGGGACGCCGCGTGCCCGAAGAGACGCTCATCCGCGCAGCGCAGCTTGCTGCCTGGTACTCCAAGGCTCGGGGTGAGCGAAAGGTGGAGGTGAGCTACACTGAGGCTAGGTACCTACGTAAGCCCAAAGGAAGCCCACCTGGCATGGTGAACATGTTGCGGGAAAACGTAATAGTCGTATCCGGGGAGGAGGCCCCTTGAGCATTTTTTTGCAGGCGATCTTTGCAGTGGTCGCCCTATTTCTCTGTGTCATCCCCCACGAGGTGGCCCACGGCCTTGTGGCCCTTTGGCTTGGTGATCCCACGGCCAAACGGGCGGGAAGGCTTTCCCTAAACCCATTGCGACACTTAGATCCCATCGGCTCTGTGCTTCTTCCTTTGGCCCTGATCCTTGTGCGGCGCTTCACCGGTGTGCCCTTGGTGGTGTTCGGGTGGGCTAAACCCGTGCCCATCAATCCCTACTATTTCCGCGATCCTTGGCGGGGAATGGTGTGGGTGGGATTAGCTGGCCCAACCACGAATATCCTCCTTGCCGCTTTTGCCGCGGGGCTAGGACGGGCCCTCTACCTTTTCGGGGCCAGAAACCCCTGGGTATTCATGTTCCTGGCTTTGTTCACCGTCGTTTCCTTATTGATCGCGTTTTTTAACTTGATCCCACTTCCGCCGCTGGATGGCTCGCGCGTGCTCACCTATTTCCTTCCAACTCGGTGGCGGTTCAATTTGCTGCGGCTTGAACAGTTTGGAATCATCATCGTTATTGCCCTCGTGCTTTTGGGGGTTTTGGATATTGTGCTCCGCGGGGCCGAGACATTCGCCGTGTACCTCTTGGGAGTAGATTTGGCTCGCCTTTCCGGCCTATGGTGGTGAGCAGGTATAATGCCCAACGACGTGTCCTCTGAGAACATCCAGGTCAAACGTGAAGGGGCCTCTGTAATCTTGGAGATTTCCGTCCCAAAAGAGGCCGTACTGCGAAAAGAGGAGGAGGTCCTGCGGATCTTGGCCCAAGAATTGCATGTACCCGGGTTCCGGCCGGGAAGAGCGCCACGCCACCTCCTGCTCCGTCGCTATGGTGAGGAAGCTTTCTGGGAAGAGGTTCGTGAGCATCTGATCCGGGAGTGGGTGGATAAGGCCCTAAAGGAATTGGACTTGCACCCTCTTACCACCCCCAAAGTGAAAACCCTGGAGTTTGTGAAAGGGGAAAAGCTCTCTTTTCAAGTGGAATTCGCGGTTTTGCCGGAGTTCAGCGTGCCTGAGGAACTGGCGCTTTCGGTGGAGGAACCTCCACCCCCAGAGGTGCGGGAAGATGAGGTGGAGGCGGTGTTGGCGGATTTGCGACGCGAGGCCGCCACCTTAGAGCCCAAGAGTACCCCCGCTGAGGAAGGGGATGTAGTGCATATCCGCCGAGGGGAGCATGTGTGGGAGGGCACGGCGAGCGCCGAGCGCCCGATTGGCCGCCAGCTCATCGGTGTTAGAGCCGGAACGCGCGTGGTCCTCACCGATGACGAGGGCCATGCGGAAGAATTTGAGGTCGTGGGGGTCTACAGGCTCCTCCTTCCCAGCCCAGAGGAAACGGCGCGTCACTATGGAAAGGAAACGTGGGCGGAGCTCAGGGAGGAGGTATGGCGGGAGCTCCTGCGCCGGGCGGAGGCCAAGTGCCGCGAGGAACTGCGGCGCCGGGCCTTGGACGCTTTGGCTGAGGCCCTGAACATCCCTGTCCCCCCTGAACTTCTTGCGGAGACAGTGGAAGAGGAGATGAAGCGGTTTCCGAAGAAGCCGGAATTGCGCGCCGAGGTAGAAAAGAACGTGGCCCGCCGGCTCCGCCGTGAAATCCTCGTCCAGCGCCTTGCTCACGAAAAAGGCCTTACCCCCACCCCTGAGGAGGTGCGCCAGATCGCGGCTGCTGAAGGGGAGAATGAGGAGATCGTGCACAACCGCTTGCTCTTCGAGCGCGCTGCGGACTGGGTTTTGGAACATTTAAGGAGGACAAAATGAAGATGCAATACTTCGAGGAAGAGGAACTGCGCATGATGCGCTACTGGGAGCGGGCCTTCGCCCGCCTCTTTAAGGACCGCATCGTTTTCCTCTCCGGGGAGATCGTCGCAAGCGCCGGAGGCGGGATTTATTCCGGCGCGGCGGACAACATCATTGCTCAACTCCTTTGCCTGGAGGCCGAGGACCCGGAAAAGGACATCCAGCTTTATATCAATAGCCCCGGCGGGGATCTCCAGGCGGCGCTGGCCATCTACGACGCCATGCAGTACGTGCGCTGCCCGGTGCGCACGATCTGCGTGGGGATCGCCGCCTCCGCCGCAGCCCTCATCCTCGCCGGCGGCGCGAAAGGCAAACGCTATGCCCTCCCCAACTCCCGCATCATGATCCACCAGCCCTGGGGCATGGTGGGCGGGCAAGCGGTGGACATCAAGATCGAGGCCGACGAGATCATTAAGCTCCGCAACCGGGTGAACGAGATCCTCGCCCACCACACAGGCCAGCCCAAGGAGAAGGTCGAGCGCGATACGGACCGGAACCTCTGGATGAGCGCGGAGGAGGCTAGAGCCTACGGGATCGTGGACGAGGTGATCCAGCCGCGCAAAAAATAAATG
>JANXBC010000028.1 GCA_025060555.1 Candidatus Bipolaricaulota bacterium | reverse complement strand
AACACAAACTACGCGAGGCTTACTCCCCACAGGTCCTGAGCGAACGCGCCCGCGCTTTGGGTATGGGCCCACTGGACCTGACCCGTCTCCACTTCCTGGTGATCGAGGATGAGGACGGCGGTTAGACGTGGGTTCCTTGCCTTCATTTTCTTGGCAGTGGGAGGTCTTGCTGTTGTAGCGCGCCTTTTTCAGTTGCAAGTCCTCGAGCACCGGGAGTGGGCAGCGATGGCCCAGGCCATCCAGGAGGACCGGATCGAGCTTCCGTCTCGTCGCGGAACGATCTTCGATCGAAATGGAATCCCTCTTGCCTACGACGTTCCCGCCTATTCCATAGCTGTAGATAACTATCATCTGACCAACCCTGAGCTCTTGGTGAACCTCCTTGTGCGGGAGCTCGGACTGAGTCCCGAAGAGGCAAGAAGCAAGGTTTACCGGACCGGTTACTTCACCTGGCTTGTGCGCAACGTTGACCTAGATCTGGCTAAACGCTTCCAAGCCCTGGCTCAAGCGCAAAAGATCAGAGGACTTCTGTTTTTCCCTACATGGAAACGGGCCTATCCTCATGGGACATTAGCATTCGAGGTGTTGGGGATTGTTGGGGTAGATGGCAACGGCCTTTCCGGGCTGGAGATGGTGCTCGAGGAGATCCTCCGGGGTAAACCGCGGGTGATAAGGCTTCTGCGGGCAGCGGACGGAACGCCCTACGACTATTGGGAAGAAGATCCGGGAACACCCGGCCAGGATATACAGTTGACTTTAGATTTTCGCGTTCAGTGGATCTGCGAGGCCGAGCTTGACGAGACTTTGCGCAGTACCCAAGCGGATCGTGGCTGTGCTGTGGTCCTCAATCCCAAAACAGGCGAAATCTTGGCTTTAGCTCAGTCTCCTCGCTATGACCCAGCGAATCCCGAGATCCGTCTGCTCAACCCCTGGGCAGTGACCGATGTGTTTGAGCCCGGCTCCACTTTCAAGGGCCTAGTAGCTCTGGCTGCTTGGGATTTAGGTCTGGTTACGGAGACCGAGCAATTTGAGGCTTCTTCCCCACGCGTTGTCGCCGGAGTAGCCATAAAGAACGCGAACAACAAAAGTTACCCGCCCTTGAGCTTGCGAGACGCTTTGGCCCAGTCGGTGAACACGGTTTTAGTGCAGATAGCGCAACGGGTGGGGGTGACCAAACTCTATGAATATCTGCGCCGGATGGGATTTGGAGCAGCGACGGGCATAGAGCTTCCTGGGGAGGTGGTAGGCCTCCTTCGGTCACCGGAAAAATGGACAGAAGTGGATTTGGCAGTGAGTTCCTTTGGCCAGAGTGTGGGCGTCACCGCTATACAGCTTGCCGCCGCCTATGCTGCCCTCAGCAATGATGGTCTTTGGGTTCGTCCCCATCTTTTGCCTGGCGAGCCCGAGCCAAGGGGCACGATTGCCAAGCCCTCTTCTTGTAAGAAAATCCGGGAGTTCTTGGGATATGCAGTGAATACAGGAACGGGTTCCCCCGCCCATGTGCCTGGGTTTAATGTGGGAGGGAAGTCTGGGACCGCGCAAATCGCCCTTCCTGGACAAGGGTATGTGCCCGGCCATGTCACCACCGCAATGGCCGCATTCTTCCCTTGGGATTCACCAACCCACACGCTCGTGGTGATCTACCAGACGAGCAAAACCGACGAATTTTGGAGTGGTACTACCGCCGTCCCCTCGGTGGGGCGGATCGTGAAGGCCATGGCGGCAATGGGCCTTATCTATCCGCCGCAGACCACCGCGCTTGGCCGATCTGGATAGGTCAGGAAAAGGTGACCTTGCCAGTCGTCCATAGACCGCGCAACCGTCTCTAATGCCAGTGCCGGTGTGTTGTTCTCCTGGGAAAGGTGGGCGAGGAATACTGTTTTTGCCCAATCACGCAGACTCCGCAAGGCTTGCCCCGCTTCTTCGTTAGCCAAATGGCCAAGTGGTCCAAGGATGCGAAGCTTTAAGGGCCAAGGATACGGCCCAGAAAGAAGCATCTCTAAATCATGGTTAGCCTCAAATATCAGGATCTCACAGCCCCGCAGCTTTTCCAAAACCAGCGGGGTCACCTGACCAAGATCCGTCACAATCCCAATCCTTATGCCATCGAGCTCCAGACGTAAGCCAGTAGGTTCCCGGGCATCATGCGAAAGGGGGATCGGGAAAAGTCTCATCCCAAGGATCTCTAGGCCCGGCTCCAGGGGGATGCCCTTTATGCCAAGGGCGCTTAGCGTGCCCGGACTGGCGATTATTTTCGCGCCGCGGCGCGCAAGCGCGTCAAGTCCACGTACATGATCGGCGTGTTCGTGCGAAAGATAGACAGCGCGGATAGCCCGCAACGAGAAACCAGCGCGCTCGGCGCGCACTTTGAGGTCCCGCCAAAGAAGGCCGCAGTCCACAAGAAGAGCGCCGTCCTCCGTTTCCAAAAGGAGGGCGTTTCCGGTAGAACCGCTTCCTAATACGCAGAGCTTCAACGTTCGTCGCGCCTGGTCAGCGCATTCAGGAGCTCCAAGGGAATGGGGAAAACGATGGTGTTCGTCTTTTCCGCGGAGATTTCCGTTAGGGTTTGGAGGTAACGCAGTTGTAAGGCTCCCGGTGACTGTTGCATGATGGACGCTGCTTCCCGGAGCTTCTCCGCGGCTTGCAATTCACCCTCGGCGTGGATGATTTTGCTGCGCCGTTCGCGCTCGGCCTCGGCTTGGCGAGCAATCGCCCGCTGCATCTCCGCCGGAATCTTCACGTCTTTTATCTCAACGGTGATGACCTTTACTCCCCAGGGATCAGTGTGCTCGTCGATCACTTTTTGTAGCTCACGATTTAGCCGCTCGCGTTCAGTAAGAAGCTCATCGAGTTCGGATTTCCCCACGATGGACCGGAGGGTGGTCATGGAGATTTGCCGTGTAGCTTCTATGAAATCGAGGACTTCCACTACGGCGGCAGTGGGGTTCACCACGCGGAAGTAAACTACGGCGTTCACGTGGACAGGGACGTTGTCCTTGGTGATCACTTCCTGAGGCGGAACATCCAAAGTGATGGTGCGCAGATCCACCTTCACCATTTTGTCTACAAAAGGGATGATGAAGAAAAGACCGGGCCCCTTGGCCCCGATTAGCCGTCCTAAGCGGAAGATCACCCCGCGCTCGTATTCCCGCACAATGCGAATCGCGCTAGCGATGAAGAAAAGGGTTAATCCAACGATGACAACAATCCAAAGCATAAGCTACCCCCTCCCCCCATGATAGACGCCCGCAATCCTCCTTGTCAAAGAGATAAACCACCACACTAGCTAACCCTGTTTTGAGAAAAGAGGCGCGGGCAAGCCGAATATTTGGGTTTTCCTTTCCGGCGGCTCTGGCAAGACTGCTACGCTTTTTGGACGTAATCGTTGAGCACCAGCGCCTGTGCGGTCTAGCGCACCGAGAACGTGTGGAATTCCCCTGTAAATTCTTCCCAATGAACTTCCACCCCCGTTACCTGGGCCAGAGGCGGGCCATGATGACAAAAGGCGATCAGTTCCTGAAGCTTTTCCTCAGGCCCTTCCGCCACCACCTCCACGCGGCCATCCGGCAGGTTCCGCACGAAACCGCCTAGCCCAAGCCGCTGCGCCAGATCCCGAGTATGAGCGCGGAAGAACACCCCTTGTACTCTCCCGGAAACAAAAATGTGCACCCGTTTCATAGAAGCTCCTCAGCCCGCCTCAGGAACCCCACCACAAGTTTTATTGTCGCCTCAAGATCGGAAAGAAGGAGTGTGGAGACGGGCGAATGGATGTACCGACAGGGGACGGAGACCACGCCCGCGCGTGTTCCACCGCGCTCAAGATGAATGGGGCCAGCATCGGTAGAGCCGTAGGCGGGGAGTTTGTACTGGTAGGGGATTTTCTCCTCTTCCGCTACCCGCTCTAGGAAACGAACCAGGTGGGGATTCACGGTGATAGAGCGGTCAGCAAGGGTTATGGCCGGGCCCTGTCCCAGCCGCACGGGTTGTTTGGCTTCCGGAACGCCAGGGATGTCCGCTCCGATTGTGCCCTCCAAAGCCAAGGCGAGTTTTGGCGCAATACGGTAGGCTGCGGCCCGCGCACCCCGGAGGCCCCCTTCCTCGCATACAGCAAAGTTTACCACGAGCTTGTAGGGAAGTTTTTCCTCCGCGGTAAGGCGTAAGGCCTCGATGGCGACAAGACATCCGGCCCGATCGTCGAAAGCCTTCCCAGTCACATAACCCTCGCGGATTTGCGCGAACGGGTAATGGATGGTAGCCGGGTCGCCCACGCGTATTCCCAGGGCTTGGGCCTCCTCGCGGCTGCGAGCCCCCACATCCACAAAAAGTTCTTCCAGTGGCACAGTTTTCTGGCGCTCGCTTTCTGAAAGGATGTGTGGGGGGACGCTCCCGATCACGCCCAGCCGCTTCTCACCCGTGCGGGTAAGCACAACCACCCGCTGGCCCAAAAGAATGCGCTCATCCCAGGAGCCCAAGGCGGTGAGGCGAACGAACCCGTCTTTTTCGATCCAACGCACCATGAAGCCGATCTCGTCCATGTGGGCGTCGAGCATGACGGGCTCGCCCTGTCCCCGCCAGCAAATGAGGTTCCCCAGGGGATCCACCTCCCAGCCGTCCACGTAGGGGGCGACCATCTCGCGGATCACGTCCCGCACCTCATCCTCAAATCCAGCCACCCCGAACGCATCCGAAAGCTTCTGCAACTTCTCCACCAGATTCATATTCCTCCTTTTCTAAGTTAGGTTGATCCCACCTGCAATCTGGATAGCGCCCGAAATCTTAGCCATCCTTTCCATCTTTTCCTTGGCGTTGCGACAAGGTCGGAAAGACCTGGGGTTCCCTCACGGGTGCTGCGACGCGGTTCACGTGGAAACATGTGTCCCCGACCTCCGTCAAGGGTGAAGGGCCTTATAGAGAAGTTCGGCGGTCTTGCGGGGAAGACCGGGCACGGAGAGAAGCTCCTCCAAAGTAGCCTGCCGTAAACCATCGATGGAGCCAAAACGCAAAAGCAATAATTGTTTGCGCTTTTCCCCAATCCCAGGGAGCTCGTCCAGAAGACTAGCAAGGGTGCGGCGTTCCCTAAGCGTCCGGTGGTAGTCAATAGCAAAGCGATGAGCTTCATCGCGCAGGCGCTGAAGAAGATGCAAGGCTTGGGAATTCTCCGGGAGTTTTATAGGGTCGGACCTATTTGGGCGAAAGATCAGCTCTTCCTTTTTGGCCAAAGCGGCCACCTCGATCCCAGAGAGCCCCATTTCTCCGAGCACCTTTTGGGCCACACTCAGTTGGCCCTTACCTCCGTCCACGAGCACTAAATCCGGAAGATCCGAGAATTTCTTGCTTGTGATGGTGGGATCAGCAAGTTCGGCCAAGGCGTGAGTGAAACGGCGGCGGAGGACCTCCTCCATCATCGCGTAATCATCGGGCTTCCCGCTGAGGCGGACCCTAAACCGCCGGTATTGATCGCGGCGCGGTTTACCACCCACAAACACCACCATGGACCCCGTGGCTTCCTCTCCCTGCAGGTTAGAAATGTCGAACGCTTCGATACGCCAAGGGCGCACGGAAAGGTCCAGGGCCTCGCTTAAAAGTTCAAGCGCTTCTTCCTCAGGGGCGAGTTCCTCCGCGGTGGTGCGACGCAAGCCCAGTTCAGCATTACGTTTCGCTAGCTCCACAAGATGTTGACGTTCACCAGACTTTGGCACAGAGGCTGCGACCTTCCCACCCCGCTTACGGCCAAGATACACGAGCAAGGCTTCCAATTCTGCCACTGGCCGGGGGAGGAGGATCTCTTCGGGGATAGCGGTGGTGCGGGTATAGTACTGATCGAGAAATTCTTCCAAAGCCTCCTCTTCTTTGGAGTTCTCCGGGAGGGTCAAGGCGAAACCTTCCCGGCCCAAAAGCCTTCCACCCCGCACGAGGAGTACAACGCCATAGCCGCGGTTTCCCTCCAGGGCGATCCCGATGGCATCGAGATCGGCTGGTTCGGCAAGCGCTACCACCTGCCGCTCGCGGATCCGCTCCAGGGCCTGGATCTGGTCACGGACCCGCGCCGCATGCTCAAACCGTTCCTCTTGTGCAGCCTGTTTCATCTCTTCCTTCAGTTGGGCAATGACTTCGTCCACGCGCCCCTGGAAAAGGAGACTAGCTCCTTCCACATAACGTGCGTACTCCCGGGGGCTCACCAGGCCAGCACATGGTCCCGAACACCGCCCGATGTGGTAATAGAGGCAAGGGCGAGGAAAGAGTTTTTCTCCCACCGGGAGGCTGCAGGGCCGAATGGGGAATAGTTTATGCGCGAGTTTTATTGCCCGGCGCATAGCTTTGGAAGAAGTGTAAGGGCCAAAATAGCGGGCGCCGTCGGCCTCAGGCCGACGTACCACCACCACCCTGGGAAAACGTTCGTTTGTGATCTTAATGTAAGGGTAGCGTTTGTCGTCCCTAAGCCTGGTGTTGAAGGGCGGCCGATACTTCTTGATGAGAGCGTCCTCGAGGATGAGGGCTTCCGCTTCAGAACCAGTAAGCACTATTTCTAAATCGCTGATGAGGGCACGTAATTTCTGGATCTTTGGGGAAAGGAAACGCTCAGCTTGGAAGTACGAGCGCACCCGGTTGCGCAGGGAGGAAGCTTTCCCTATATATAACACTTCCCTCTGGGGGCCACGGAAGATGTAGACCCCCGGTGCATCCGGAAGTTCCCGCACTTTTTGGAAAAGCTCTTCTTTCATCCCACCTAATTATCGACGGAAAGGGAGAGCGAAGAGGAAAAGCCCCGTGGCCACAAGGACCACCGCTGCTCCTGGAGCAATCCCTGCGTAATACGAAAGGTACAACCCCCAAAAGCCCGAGAGTATTCCGGAGAGCACAGCAATCCCGGCCATGCCAGAAAGTCTTTTCGCCAAAAGATAACCTGTTGCCGGGGGGGTGACGAGCATGGCTAAGACCAACGCCACGCCCACTACCCGCAAAGCCGTCACGACTGTCACCGCAGCAAGTAGAAGAAGCAGATAGCGAATGGCATCTACAGGCAAACGCAATGTCCGGGCGAAAACAGGATCGAGTGTGGTTAAAGCTATTTCCTTCCACAAGGCTAACACTACAAGGGCCACACCCCCGCAAAGGCAAAGGATGAGCCAAAGGTCATAAGGAGAGACAGCCAGGACATTACCAAAAAGGAAATGCACGAGGTCCACAGCATAGCCGCGGGCAGTAGAAATGAGGCCAATTCCCAGGGCGAACATCCCGGCGAAAACAATGCCGATCGCCGTGTCCTCCCGAAAGCGACCGTGCTTTCCCAGCGCCCCAATGGCTAAAGACGTGATCACCCCCGTCCCCAGGGCCCAATAAAACACGGCCGATCTTTCGCCGCGGTGGACAAGGTACCCTAAAGCTACGCCCGGAAGGATGGCGTGGGCCAGGGCGTCACCGAGGAAAGTCATGCCGCGCAGGACGATGAACGTGCCCACCAACGCGCAGATGGCAGACGCAGCCATGGCCGCCAAAAGGGCACGAACGAAAAATGCGAATTCTAAAGGCTCGCGGAAAAAAGCGATCATCGCAAAGACGGGTCTTCCTTTGGGCAACAAGTGTCGCCCACCGCTAACACCCCTGATGCTGATGGCAAGAGATGAAGGGCTGTGCCGTATGCGACACGCAGGGTTTCCGGAGTCAACACTGCCTTTGGGTCCCCTAAGGCGATCGGGCGGGTGCGCAAAAGCAGCACCCTTTGGAAATAACGGCTGACCAAATCTAACTCGTGCATGGCTACCAAAATTGCCAGGCCCCGCGGGGCAAGGGCAGCAAGGAGAGCAAGCAGCCCCTCCTGGGCGGGCGCATCCAAGCCAGCCAGAGGCTCGTCAAGGAGGAGGATTTGTGCCTCTTGGGCCAGGGCGCGCGCAATAAGCATGCGCTGCCGTTCTCCACCGGATAGTTCCCGGATCCTTCGCTCCTTAAGATGGCTGAGGCCCACCTGCTGCAGAGCCTCCTCGGCTTTCTTACGATCCTCCTGGCCCAAGCTTCGAAAGAGGCCAGCCCGGCCCACGCGCCCCATTACCACCACATCCAAAACGGTGGCAGGGAAGTTCCATTCCACCTCAGCGCGCTGGGGCAGATATCCAAGACAAAGATGGCGGCCGGGTAGGTGCCCGAAAATCCGGATTTCCCCAGAGGTTGGGCGGTCAAGCCCAGCGATGACGGAAAGGAGCGTGGTTTTTCCAGCCCCGTTTGGTCCCACTACCGCTAAACTTTCGCTGCGGTCCAGCTTAAAGGAAACCTCTTCAAGTATGATACGCCCGTTTTTTCGCACGCTGAGGGCACGCGCATCTATCGCTGGAGCATCGAGTGCGTGGAATTCTCTCCAGCAAGTTTTTGCTCTCATGACCCAAGCGCCCCCACGATTCGGCGCACGTTCTCCCGCATAAGGGAAAGGTAGTCTGCGGCCGGTCCACCTGGCTCGCTCAGAGTGCCCAAATAAAGGGGCACTATTCTGACCCCGGCTTCAGCGGCCACCCGCGCAGCCAAAGCTTGATCGAACGTAAGGTTCACAAAGATTGCAGGGATCCGCAGTTCTTGAATTCTCCGAATCAGTGCGGAAATTTCTCGCGCAGAGGGTTCGGCAAGGCTCGCTTCGCTGGGGAGGATGGCCCCCACCTCGACGAACCCATAACGCGCGGCAAAATAGCCAAGAGCAAAGTGGTCTGTTACCAGGAGTCTGCGCTCCTTTGGGATTTTCTCCACCTCCGTTCGGATCCACTGGTCTAAGGCGTAAAGTTCCATCCGATACTTTTCCTCGTTTGCTTCGAAAAACGCTCTTTCTTCTGGGATAAGCGCGGAAAGCACAGCGGTGATTTTTTCTACCCAGGTTACGACATAAAGGGGGTCCAACCACACGTGGGGATCGGGGTTATCCCCAAGGAACCGAAGGGGAAGATCCGCGGAAAGTTCCACCACTTTCGGCTTGACTTCGGGGAGAGAAAACAGCGGCTGCAATTGCTTTTCCAAACCGGCACCGTTAGCGAAGATCACGTCTGCTTTGAGGAGTGCCTGAAGATCTTGGGGCGTCGGTTCGAATGCGTGAGGATCGGTGTTCGCTGGGATAAGGGATAAAATCGAGAGGCGATCTCCAACGATGTTGTGGACCACATCAGCGATGATCGCCGTTGTCGTGGCTACTGTGCCACTTACCCCCGCAACATGCAAAGCAAAGAACAAAAGGATGACCCATGCTGCACGCATCAGATTGAAAGTGTATGAGTGTCTGCTCGTCGCGCAACTAGGCGGAAGGTTTGGGAAGGAGTTGCAGAATTTGGGAAACAAGGGTGTTCAGGGCGGCGCTCAGGGCTTGATACCAAGCGGTGGTGCCGAACTCTGGGGTGCCCAAGCGCAGCTCTAGTCCCCACGCGGGGAAACCTGCCTCGATAGTGAACGCAACGCTTGCCAAAAGCGTAGCCGGGGTCTGGTAAAGCTCTGCTACGTACTCTCCTGGCTGCGCTTGGCGTGCGTCGCATACCTGGTCCCAACCCCAGCGCACACAGGGGGCACTTTCGCTGGACGTGAGCACACCGGATACCCAAAAGAGAGTGGGATCCATAAGGGAACGGATTATCAAATAGAAGCTATGGGGCGGATTAGGATCGCGGTAACCGATGAGAACCGGTTCGCCCTGGAGGTATGTGCTTTTGTTCGTACGGAGGGCGGGGGCACATACGTCCCAAGGGATGGACAAGAAGAAACGGAAGGAGGGAACGAGTTGTCCCTGGCCCGTGGCTGATGCGGAAAAGCGCGCTATCTCCTCATTCCCGCGGGGATCCCAAAGAGCGGCGTGCATGGTGCAACTCGTGCTCACCGCTTCCAGCACCAAGGGGCCGAGGGTCAAAGAAAAGCTGGCCCCGGACAGGGTTTCCAGGACGGGCAAGATAAGGTAACTAGCGCCAAGGTCGGCAGCCGCGGCCTTCCACGTATTGACATCGCGCAAAAGCCCTCCTTGGCTGAGCCGCCAGCTCTCCAATGCCCTTGCCGGGATCACGCTGTAGCCGGCTTCCCGAAGCTTCGTCTCAAGCATCTCAGCCAGCCCAAATTCGAGGTTTGCTAGGCCGGAGCCAAAGCGGTCCAGGGCAGGTGCCACCGCCACCAACTGCGCCCATCCCCCAAAAGCAATCACCACCAACCCCAAAACCACCATGCTCCGCATATCCAGCCTCCATGGAAGACTTACACCGGGCCTCCTCATGCGGTTCTAAAAAAGGTCCACAATGGTCACTCCGTCCCCCCCTTCTTCTGGCGGAGCAAGGTGAAACCCTTTGACAAACGGAAGTTTTTGCAGGTGTTCATGGATGCTTTTCCGCAATGTGCCCGTGCCGCGGCCATGGATGATGCGCCCCGTTGTAAATCCTGCGCGCAAAAGGCGATCAAGCCAAAAATCCACTTGGCGGAGAGCCTCTTCTACAGGAAGCCCGCGTACGGAGACCTCTAGCTCCACGCTTTGAGGTATGGCCACAAAAGGCCTGCTGGGTGCCGCGGGTAAGCCCTCGGCCAAAGTGAGGTCGGAGATGGGGAGGGTGACGCGGCGGCCACGGATCTCCACCTCTGCCTCTTCTTCGGACAGACCGAGGATGATCCCCACCGCTCCAGTGGAACGCACGCGCACGGGGTCGCCCACCTTCAGCGGGCCCTGCGGGGGTGGAGCTGGACTGGGGGTAGCTTCCGGAACTTTTTCCCCAAGTTCCTCTACCCTCTTCAAAATTTCCCGGCGAGCTACGGCGGATTCAGTGGCTCGTGCCTGGGCAATCAGTTCGCTGAGCTCCTTTCTTGCCGCACGGATCTCCTCCTCTAGCCGGCGGAGTTCCCGTCCCAACGCTTCCGCTTTTTTCTCGCGTAGAGCGTGAAGCCTCTTTTCGTACTCCGCCCGTAGTTTTCGCAAAGCCTCCCGCTCCACCTCTAAATTTGCGTGGAGTTTGCGCGCTGCCGCCCGTTCCCTAGCAAGCTCTTCGATGATCTCTTCCGCACGAATTTCACCAGCGGTGAGCTTGGCGCGGGCCCGTTCCACAAGCTCCTTCGCCAGGCCAAGCCGCTCAGCCACGATGAGGGCACAGGATTGCCCTGGCACTCCTTGCAGCACGCGGAACGTGGGAGAAAGCGTATTCAGATCGAATTCCATGGAGCAGGAGAGGATGCGGGGGTGAGCCACAGCGAACAACTTCACCGGCGTCAGATGGGTGGCGATCGCTGCGGTACACCCAAGCTCCAAAAGATGCTCCAAAATGGCCAGCGCTAGTGCTGCACCTTCCTGGGGATCGGTCCCGGCCCCAAGCTCGTCCAAAATCACTAGAGTATGCGCATCGGTTTCCTCCAAAATCGCGATGATGTTTTTCATGTGCGAGGAAAACGTGGAGAGGCTTTGTTCGATGGACTGTTCTTCGCCGATATCCGTGCGGATCTTCTGGAATAGTGGGAGGGCCGAGCGTTCGCTTGCCGGGATGGGGATGCCTGATTGGAAAAGCGCACAAAGGAGGCCAATGGTCTTGAGGGTCACGGTTTTCCCACCCGTGTTCGGCCCGGTGATCACCACCACCGGCTTTTCCTCGCCAAAACTAAGGGAAATCGGCACAGCGCGGTCACCTAACAGCGGATGGCGTGCATCCCATAGAGTGATCCGTTGCTCATTGGAAAACTTGGGTATCACCGCGTCCCAAGCCTGGGCAAACCGCGCGCGGGCATAAAGGCCATCGATGCGGGCAAGGATGCGCAAATCCTCTTCGATCTCGTCAGCGGCGGAGAGGAGGAGCCCTGTGAGCTCCAAAAGGATCCGGTGTTTTTCCCGGTCGATCTCGTCCTCTACCTCCCGGAGACGGTTGTTGAGGGGGACGGCCTCCGCGGGCTCAGCAAAAATGGTCTGGCCGCTGCCCGAGGCTTCATGGACTACCACGCCCAGGGCACGGGCCCCGGTTTTCAAGGGAACCACATATCGTCCGCCCCGCCGGGTGATAACCTGGTCCTGAACTTGCTCACGATGGCGTTCCAGGAACCGCCGCAGGCTATCATGGATTTCCTGGGTGAGTGCCCGCCGCTCGGCGACAAGGGTACGCAGCTTAGGAGAGGCATCCTCCCGAACCTCCCCGCGGGCGTCGATGGTGCGCCAAATCCGTGTGAGGAGCGTGGTCTGATCGGAAAGGCGGGCGACCAAAGCCCCAAGCCGAGGATGATTCGGGTGGCGAAGGGCCTGGGCAATGTTAGCCGCGGCCTCGAGCGTCTCAGCCACCGACAAAAATGCTTCAGGCTGAAGAACCCCATGCTCACGGGCTTCCGCCAAAAGAGGGCGAAGATCATGAATGGCCCCAGGAGAAAAGCCTGCGCGCAAGGCTTCCTCCATCTCCGCAAGGATTTGGAATTCCTGAGCAAGAAAAGCCCGATCGGCTGTGGGACGTAGGGCACGTACCGTCTCAGCCCCAAGCTGGCTTGCGGCGTTGCCGGCCACGATGTTCAAAACTTTTTCCAGCTCGAGGTCGCGCGCGCTGCGAGGATTGAGAACCTCCATGACTAATCCTGCGGTGGCATCCCCATGATGTGGTAGCCAGCGTCCACAAACAGCACTGTGCC
This sequence comes from Candidatus Bipolaricaulota bacterium, assembly GCA_025060555.1. Taxonomy (GTDB): domain Bacteria; phylum Bipolaricaulota; class Bipolaricaulia; order Bipolaricaulales; family Bipolaricaulaceae; genus DTER01. Next base: position 1,714 of record JANXBC010000028.1, on the reverse strand, counting down.
GGTGATCCCGCTCGCCAAGGGGGAAAGAAGAAAAAGGCCAGTGTTCCCCACTTCTTCCTGGGTGATGTTCCGGCGGAGAGGGGCTATTTTCCCCACCCAATCGTGCATTTTTGTGAACCCTGGGATGGAGCGAGCAGCCACGGTCATCACCGGCCCTGCGGAGATGGCGTTCACCCGGATCCCTCGTGGGCCAAGCTCATAGGCGAGGTACCGCACGCTTGTCTCCAAGGCGGCCTTGGCTGCCGCCATCACGTTGTAGCGGGGGATGACCTTCTCGCTCGCGTAGTAGGTGATGGTGAGGATGGCCCCGCCCGCGCGGAGGAGGGGCTCCGCTCGCCTGGCCACGGCCACCAGGGAGTAGGCGGAGACCTCTAGGGCGACCCGCCAGTCCTCCCGCTTTGTGTCCAGGTACCGATAAGCGAAGGCGTCGCGGGGGGCAAAGGCCAGGGAGTGCACAAGGTAGTCCAAATGTCCCCAAGCCCTCTGGATTCCCTGGAAAAGCGCGTCGAGCTCGGCCTCTTGGGTCACGTCGGCCTGGAAGAGGAGGGCGCCGCCCAGGGTTTGGGCTAACCTCTCCGCCTCCGGCCGCAGCCGCTCCGCCTGATAACTCAGGGCCACCTCCGCCCCAGCCTCCTGGAGCTTTCGAGCAATGGCATAGCCCAGGCTCCGCTCGTTCGTCACCCCCATCACCAGGGCCTTCTTCCCCCTCAGATCCACCACGACCATGCCCGCATTGTACTGGCGATTGTTGTGCCCTTTCAGGCGGCCCCCTTAGCTGAGGCCAACGGTGGTTGCTACAATGGATGCGCTATGCCGGCGAATTTGACCCCGGAATTCTTAGCCGCTCGCGAGCGCTTCAACCAGGCTAAAACCCCGGAGGAGAAGCTTGACGCGCTCCAGGAGATGCTTGCCACCATCCCCAAGCACAAGGGTACGGAGAAGATGCAGGCCGATATCAAGCGCCGGATTGCCAAGCTCCGCGAGCAACTGGAGCAGTCCCGCCGCGCGGGGAAGGGCGGGGGCGTCAGCTATCACGTGGACCGCGAAGGTGCGGCCCAGATCGTACTCGTTGGCCCGCCAAACGCCGGAAAATCCTCCCTCATCGCCGCCCTGACCAACGCCACCCCTGTCATCGCGCCCTATCCTCTTTCCACCCTGAAGCCCGTGCCAGGAATGATGGAGTACGAGGACGTGCAAATCCAACTTGTCGACCTCCCGCCAATCACGCGGGAGTACACAGAAGGTTGGGTGTATGGGCTCATTCGCATGGCCGATGCGGTGGCCTTGTGTTTGGACCTTTCTAATCCCAATTGGCAGGCGGAGGCGGAGGAGGTTCTTGCTCTCCTTTCGGCCCGGCATGTGCGTCTTTCCGCCGGCCCCACCCGGCAAGTGGACTGGCGCCTTGTGGAAAAGCGCACGGTGGCGGTGGGGTTGAAGAAGGACCAGGGAGAAGGACGTGTTCCTGCGTTCTTGCAATGGTGTGCCGGAAGATATCCGGGGGTTCCGGTGTCCACCGTGACCGGCGAAGGGCTTGAGGAGTTACGGACGGCGCTGTTCAAGGCATCTGGGATTGTCCGCATCTACACGAAAAAGCCCGGGCAACCCCCGGATTTCTCTAAACCTTACACAATCAAGGAGGGAGCAACCGTGCTGGATGTGGTGAAGGAAATTCACAAGGATTTCGTTAAGCGCCTGAAATACGTACGGCTTTGGG
>JANXBC010000027.1 GCA_025060555.1 Candidatus Bipolaricaulota bacterium | reverse complement strand
AGGTCCTTGAGGCGCAGGAAGCGGCCGGCCCGCGTGGACATCTTCTCGATCCCCTCCGCCCCCTTCAGGGTCACGAACTGGTGGAGGCAGTAGCTGAGGAAACCCTCGGGGAGGCCAAGGAGGCGGAGGGCCAGCTTTACCTGTTGCTGCTCCTCGATGTGGTCCGCGCCCTGGACGTCCACCACCCAGTCGAAGCCCCGCCGGAACTTGTCCAAATGATAGGCGATGTCCACCATGAGGTAGGTGGGGGTGCCGTCGGAGCGGATGAGCACGGGATCGCGACCAAGCCCGTGGACTTGTGCGGCCAGCCAGATCGCGCCATCCTTTTCGTATATAGCCCCACGCTCACGCAGAAGGCGTAAAACCTCCCCGACCAATCCTTTGCGGATGATCTCGCCTTCGCGGGTCCAAACATCAAACTTAACGCCAATGGCTTCAAGGTCCTCCTCGATCATGCGTAGCATGCGTGGGACCACTTCCTGGCGGAAAACTTTTTTCGCCTCAGCATTCCACTCCGGGTAGGCGTTGGCAAACTTTTCCGCGAGCTCTTGGCCGATGGGAACGAGGTAATCGCCGTGGTAGCCGCCGTCGGGGAGGGGTTGAGGGTCGCCCAGGGCTTGGCGGTAGCGGGCCCAAAGGGACTGGGCGAGGAGCTCAATCTGTCGCCCTTCATCGTTGAGGTAATACTCCCGCGTTACCTGCCAGCCAAGTTCGGCGAAGAGATTGGCTAAAACGTCTCCCAACGCGGCTTGGCGACCATGGCCGATGGTGAGGGGGCCAGTAGGGTTAGAGGAAACGAATTCTACTTGCAATCTCTTGTGCCCACCCTCCGTGGCTTTTCCGTAGTTCAGGCCATCGCGCAGCACTTCGCCAAGCACCCAGTGCAACGTTTCTGCGCGGAGGAAGAAGTTCAAAAATCCTTGGGTAGCCTGGACTTTGGCGTAGGTTGGCTCCCGCGCGAGCACGCGCGCCAACTCCTGCGCAACCGCCTGGGGTGGCTGGCGAGTAATGCTAGCTAAGACGAATGCAACGCGGCTGGAGAGGTCCCCATGCTCCCGCCGTGGAGGACGATCGAGGGGAATCTCCGGCGGGGAAAGCCCCAGACGGTCCAGGACAGAACGAATTGAATCCTGGACCAGCCCCTCTAAGCGCATCTATTTTTCAATGACAAAACGGATACCAGTCTTGACCTCGCCCCCGATCTCCACATCGATGAACCCTGGGGTGACCTTGATCTCGGCCTCGCCCTCCCTCTCCACTAATCTTCGGGCAATGGCGATGGCCTTCACCGCTTGATTCACTGCTCCGGCCCCAATAGCGTGGGCCTCGACTATCCCGTCCTCCTCCAAAGCCCCAGCAATGGCCCCCGCTACCGCCTTGGGATTAGAAGTGGCTGCGACCTTAAGGATCTGCATGCTTGCCTCCTTTTTGTGCGAAGAGCTTCGCGTAGTGGGCATTCTAGCTGTGGACAGAGGAAGAGGCAATAGGGCGAGTGGCCGCGCTGAAGCGTTAGCGAAGAGATCAGCAATTTCGTGATGTTCTTCTTAATGAGTACAGATAGGGACTTAGGGGCAGCTAGTGGCCGCGGTGTTTACGAGCTAGCCCTAAAGGGCCGGGCCCGTGACGAATATAGGTTTCCTTCGCCGTAGCACCGCCTCACCCAAGGGCATTGTGCCGGTTCTTTGCGGTGCAAGAATCTTAGGGTTGTTCAGGAAGGCTGCCGAACGGCTTGAGCCACGGCGCTGGCGGCGTCAACCAAGCCTACCCCAAACCGGTGATCCAGGGAGGGCAGGTTCTCGCTTGTACGCAGGAGGACTTCCACTGCCCCGCGGCCGCTGAGTTTTGGGTTGGCGGAGAGGATGAGGGCCAAAGCCCCGCTTACGTGGGGTGCGGCAAAGGACGTCCCGGAAAATGTACCGGGTGTGCCTTGCGCGAAGAGAGCGGGAATCTCAGCGCCTGGGGCGCTTACATCCACCTCGGCCCCGAAGTTGGAAAAGGGTGCAGGCCGATCCGCCTTGTCCGTGGCAGCAACCGTGAGGACGAACTCAAGCCGACCAAGGAGGTTTACCCCCTCCCGTCCGTCATTTCCGGCGATGGTGACCACGATGACCCCCCGCTCCCAGGCCCGGCGCAGGGCCTCAATGACCTCGACCGGGGGGGAGAGCTTGGCGTGCAAGCTTAGGTTGATGATGCGCGCGCCGTTGCGTACGGCGTAGTCAATGGCCCGCGCCAGTTTCGTCCAGTCACCACTGTAGAATAGCCCCCGGGAATCGAGGAACCGCACATCCATGAGGCGTACTTTCGGCGCCACCCCTGTTACTTCTTTGGCCTTGGCGGCAATGACCGAGGCCACTGCCGTGCCGTGGTAATGAAGAGGGGTGCGCCGAAGATGTGCAGGGACATTTTCACGGAAGTCCCAACCATAGATATCGTCGATGTAGCCATTGCCATCGTCATCCAGGCCATTCAGAGCTTCTTTAGGATTGGTCCAGCGGACTTCTCCTAGTTCCGGGAGAGCAAAATTTATTCCGGAGTCGATCACGGCCACCACGATCTCGGGGGATCCTTGGGTGATGGGCCAAGCCTGGGGGGCTTTTATCCGCGCGATGTTCCACGGGATGGAGGGTGAGGGGGTGACGTTTGTCTGGCCCACGCCACCAGCGGGGTTTGGGGATAAGCTGAGGCCCATGCCAAAGAGGAGGATTGCTGCCCACCCCACCCGTCTAACCTTTTCCATCGTTTTACCATATTAACGGATGCATTAAATTACATCAAGGGGACATATGTCACAGTAAACGTTGGGCGTAAACCCGGTAAACTTCGGTGTGCCCCCCATTCTGCGCGTGCGCGACTTGCGCAAGGCCTATGGCCAAATCCTGGCCGTAAATGGGGTCTCCTTCACGGTAGATGCGGGGACCATCTTTTCCCTCTTGGGCCCCAATGGCGCCGGCAAAACCACCACCGTGGAGATCCTGGAGGGCTTGCGCCTACCAGACGCTGGGGAAATCGAGCTTTTTGGGGAGGAGGTCCAGCGGGTTGGCCGCACACAAAAAGCCCGCATCGGGGTTGTCCTTCAAGACGGGGCATTCGAGCCGCTTCTGCGCGTGCATGAGGTCCTGAACCTCTTCCGCAGCTTCTTCCAAAAGGGCCAAGATCCCGCCGCACTCCTTGAGCTTGTGGGGCTTGCGGACAAAGCTCGTGCCCTGGTGAAAACCCTTTCCGGTGGGCAAAAACAGCGATTAGCTTTGGCTATAGCTCTTCTTAACGATCCAGAGCTGCTTTTCCTCGACGAGCCCACGGCTGGCCTTGATCCCCAGGCCCGGCGACATATATGGGGCATCCTGGAGAGTCTGCGGGCCCAAGGGAAAACGATTTTCCTCACCACCCACTACATGGAAGAGGCGGAGGCTCTTTCTGATTGGGTATGCATCATGGATCATGGGAAGATCATCGCCGAGGGCACGCCCCGCGAGCTTGTGAGCCGTTTTGGTCCCGCTACCTTCGTGGAGTTCGAGACCCCTACCGCCATTTCTCCGCTTTCCACGTGTTTTGCCGGCAGACTCCGGCAAGATGGGGAGCGGATGAGCCTTGAGGTGGAAGATCTTGGGCGTGACCTCTCGGCTTTGCTTTCTTGGGCCGCTGAGCAAAACGTTCCTTTGCGCAATCTCGTCATCCGCCAGCCCAATCTTGAAGACGTGTTCCTCTCCCTCACCGGAAGGAGGTTACGCGATTGAAGGCAGTTCTGACCTTGGCCGCGGCTTTCATGCGCACCTCCCTCCGCGAGCGCAACGCACTTTTCTGGTTTTGGCTTTTCCCTCTTGTCCTTTTGGGCCTTCTTGGGGCGATCTTCGGCGCGGTGGAAAGAGGAGAGCTCCACGTTGATATAGCTTTGGTAAACGGTGACTCCGGGCCGTTGGGGCACGAGCTAATTGGTTTTTTGCATAGCGTGATCGGCGAAAATGCGCGCTTTGTGTACATCCAAGAAGGAAATGGGGAGGAAAGGTTAGCTTCAGTACGAGAAGATGTGGAAGAAGCTCGCGTTCACGCTGCGCTCCTCATCCCTCCTGAATTTTCTCGGCAGATGAGCGCTGGTATACCTACCCGAATAGAGATCCTTTATCGTAGGGGAGAGGCGGGATCGAGCACAGCTGCGTCGTTGCTTGCGGAAGCGCTGGAAGAATTTGGCCGCAATTACCTTTTTCAAAGCGGGGGTTTAGCCAAAGCGGTTGAGGCTCAGACCTGCTTGGTGGGAGGGGAGGCGCGCACCGTAAGCTATGTGGAATTCGTTCTCCCTGGGGTCATTATCATGGCCTTTTTTATCGCCGGGATTTTCAACGTCCCTAATGCCATTGTGTTTGCCAAGGAGGTCGGTATCCTCAAACGATATTTGGCTACCCCTCTCCTAAGCTGGCAGTATTTTTTCGCGTTCTTCTTGAGCGCGCTCTTTTTGAGTTTGCTACAAGGCGGAGCAGTATGGGCGCTTGGGCGCTTCGCCTTCGGGACACGCCTTCCTCTCCTCCGTCCGGCCAGTCTCGCCTTCCTCCTCCTGGCCTTCGCCACTTCTGTCGCCCTTGGCCTACTCATTTCCGCCCTTGCCCACACCCATCAGGGCGCGATGGCTCTGGCCAACTTGTTTAACCTGCCCCTGCAGTTCCTAGGAGGTCTGTATTTTCCTATAACCTCCTTGCCCAAACCCCTGCAGATCCTAATGGCTGTCAATCCGCTGACGCACCTTGCTGAGGGACTGCGTGCCGCCCTCGGGCTAAGTGCCCGCACCTTCCCGGCTTGGGCGAATTTTCTCGTCCCGCTGCTTTGGCTTGGGGTAAGCGTTTTTCTCGCCGTGCGCAGGATCCACATTTTAGGGGAAACATGAGACCATTTTTCTCCATCCTTGGTGCTCAATATCGCGTTTTTATCCGTAACCCTTTGGATCTTTTTCTGACCGTTTTTCTGCCACTGGCGCTAACTTTGATCTTCGGCTTCATTTGGGGTGGAGGACAAACACCCATGCGGGCTGGTGTTGTTTTCCTCGCCCAAAAAGACCTTCTGGCTTCTGTGCTTCTCGATTCTCCTAATCTTGTGGTGAAAGAATTCGCGGAAACGGAGGATTTGGAAAAAGCGGTGGCCAAACGGAATATGGATTTTGGCATCATTTGGGACGGCACGCGGCTCACCTTCCTTTTTAATCGCGGTCGCATTCAGGACAATCCAGAGTTTGCGGCCAAAGCCCGGGAGATCATACGCAGAGTAGAGCTGAGGATTGCTGGGCTTTCCCCTTTGATTGTTGTGGAAAAAACGCATGTGGGGAAACTTTCCGCCGCCAATTGGTTTCACTATATCGTGCCCGGGCTTATGGCCATGGCTCTCATCCAGACCGGGGTCTTCGCTATCGCCGGACGAGTGGCGGGTATGCGGGAACTCGGCATCTTGAAGCCCATGCTCGTTGCCCCTCTTTCTGGCTGGAGCGTGCTCTTGGGGGTGGGTCTTGTGCGGATGAGCCTAGGTTTGGCTTCCGCTGGACTTCTCCTACTCTTTGCCCGCACTGTTTTTGCCGCAGAGTTCCTGGTGGATTTTGGCCTTCTTATTTTTTATGCCCTGGTTTGCGGCTTGGGTGCGATGGGACTGGGGGCAGTGCTGAGCATTGTGGCCCGTAAACCCGGCACGGCCGCGGCCGCCGGCATGATCCTTGTTCAGACCATGCTTTTCCTCTCCGGGATTTATATACCATTCGAATTTCTTCCCGCGGGTTTGCAGGCAGTGGGTCAAATCTTTCCAGCGTATCACATGGCGCAGGGGATGCGTGCCGCTTTAGGGGTGGTTGAGCAAACACCGCCGTTTCTTTGGGCCGGCTTGGGCTTCGGAGCCTTTGGTTTTCTCTCCCTGATCATGCTTGGACGCGTTTCCCTCCGCCCGGAGTGAGATGACGAACGCGGGCTTTTGGGATAAAGTGGGCATCCTCGCCGGTAAAGAGTTTTCCCCGGGGGAGGAAGGAGGCAAAAGTGCAAAGAGGCCCGCGCAAGATGTACGATGTGCGTCACCTAGGGCTCACTTGTGCAGACTGTGGAGCGCCCATCGAGGAGCTACCTTTCATGCCCAAGAGCGATCGGCCGGTGTACTGCCAGAAGTGCGCTCGCAGTCACCGTCGGCAAAATCCCCGCATTTTGCGGTAAGAGTTCGGGGCGGCGTCTTGCCGCCCCTTTTATTCCTCACGCAGGCTGCGGATCTTCTCCTCCACAGCACGTGCCTCCTTCCTTAAGGCTTCCAAATAGGCCTCAAGTGCGGCGATCCTTTCCTCCTTTGTGGGAAATCGGCGCATAAAACAAGGGAATGCGCCCCCTTTCCCCCAACCGCAACAGCAAGCAGGGCAACAACATCCATGACCATGATGGTGTACGGGCCAACCATGAAAGCCCTCGATCCATCCCCCAAAAGGGCCGCAACACGCCTGTTCGGGCATCCTCCTCACCTCCTTAAAGGCCGTCATGGACGCGGGAAAATCGGTCAATTATTACCAGTGCTCGGAAGTCCCGCCATTTGTGTAGTGTCGGGCGAAAAAGCAGGTCTTGCCGGTGGGTCTTCCACCAGGATCGATCAGAGGGAATCCGAATTTAAGCCAAGCTCATGCCTGCCTCAGCGTGAAAGCTGATCCCCATGAATGCTAAGGGGGCAAATCATGAGCGCAGTTTCAGAACCGCTGCTCCTTTGATCTCCGCCCGCTTCAGGCGTAGGAGCGCCTCGTTCGCTTTCTCCCATGGGAATACTTGGACCTCCGGCCTGATCCTTGCTTCTTGCGCAAGGCGCAAGAACGCGCAGCCATCAGCGCGGGTGGCGTTGGCCACGCTGCGCACCACCCGCTCCTCCCAAAGGAGACGGTAGGGCATCTCCGGGATTGGGCTCATATGGATGCCCGCAAGAACCACTGTGCCGCCGGGACGCGTGCTTGCGAGCGCCTGGGGGACGATCCATCCGGCGGGCGCAAACACGATGGCCGCGTGGAGGGGTTCTGGCGGCCGCTCCTCCGGCCCGCCCACCCACTCCGCCCCCAATTCCCTAGCTTGTTCCCGGTGGGCTGGGGAGCGGGTAAACACGAAGACCCGCAGACCCCAAAAATGCGCGGCCTGGATCACAAGGTGAGCGGAGGCCCCAAACCCGTAGAGCCCAAGGACCTCCCCTTTTTGGGCTCCGGAAAGCTTCAAGGCGCGAAAGCCCACGAGGCCCGCGCAAAGGAGGGGTGCTTCCTCCTCCGGCGGCACGTCCTTGGGCAGAGGGAAAGCGAAATCCGCGAAGGCCAGAGTGTATTCGGCGAAGCCCCCGTTTACGGTATAGCCAGTAAACTGGGCATTTGAGCAGAGGTTTTCCTGTCCGCGCTGGCAGAACGGGCATTCCCCGCAGGCCCAGGCTAGCCAGAAGAGCCCCACCCGCTGACCTTGCTGAAATCGGGTAACGCCTGGCCCCAGGGCGGCCACCTCGCCCACCACTTGGTGGCCCAGCACCACCGGGCTTTTGCGGAGGGGAAGATCGCCCTCCGCGATGTGCAGGTCGGTGTGGCAGACGCCGCAGGCCAGAACAAGCACGAGGATTTGCCCAGGCCCAGGCTCCGGTATGGGGAGCTCCGCCAACGCAAGAGGACCCTCTTCCGCGGGTTTTTGCTCCCCCAGGAGAAGGGCGCGCATCCTCATCTCTTCTGCCCTCGCCAGGGACTCTGGCTGCCTTGTTGGCGGTCACTTCGTGGCGGCAGGTGCGGTTTCGAGGTAGAGGACACCGGTGGCGTCATCGTAGGCGAAGAGTTCAGCATACCGGCCCCAGTTCACGATGACCTCGAATTGTTTCTCCGCCTCTGCTGGGGGGAACTCCAATTCCAGGGCATGCTGTACCACTTCTCCCCGAAGCCTTCCCCCTTCCGAAGCCTCCAGAAGCTCCAGAAGCCAGCGGAAAATGGGGATGCGCCGGATGCGTGTAGCGAAGATCTCCTTCCGCGCGAGTATCCCTGCCTCCGCGAACGTCTCGCCCAATGGGGTGAGGGCCACATCACCCTTAGCCACAGTGGCAAATCCCAAAAGCTCAAGAGCCTCGACGATGCGTAGAAGTTGGTCAGAGTCCACCTGGAGCTCACTGGCTAGTTTGTAAAGGTCGTGGCGTCCGCCAGGGGTAGCCGCCAGTGCCTCCAAGAGCCCGGCCATACTGACCACTGGGACGTTGGGCAAGGCGCGGATCCGGCCAGGCTCGCCCGGGGCACTGCCTAACTCCACTGGTTCAGGCTGGGTCTCGCCGGCAAGCAGGGCATACACCTCGTCCACCACCGCGCGGAACGCCGGGGCCTGGGGCTGACGCGGGTGGGGGACAGAGACGCGGTGTTCCGCCACGATGCGCCCCGGGTTCTTTTCCATGATAAGGAGCCGATCACCAAGGAAAACGGCCTCCTCAATGTTATGGGTGACGAGGAGGATGGCCTTGGTTGGGATCTTCCCGCCGAGCCAAAGCTCCAAGAGTTCTCCGCGCAGGGCCGCGGCACTCAAGACATCGAGGGCGGAAAAGGGTTCGTCCAGACAGAGGAGCTCCGGTTCCACCACCATGGCCCGGGCAAACCCGACCTTCTGCCGCATCCCGCCGGATAGCTCCCGCGGATAGGCCTCCTCAAAGCCGTCCAGGCCGACCCTATCGAGCATCTCCATGGCCCGCCGCCTTCGCTCCTCCGGCGGCACCCCGCGAGCAGCTAACGCTACCTCCACGTTTTCCAAAACCGTGAGCCAGGGGAAAAGGGCAAAGGTTTGAAACACAATGGTGGCCCGCGAGTTCACCCCTACAACCGGTTCCCCGCGATAGAGGACCTGCCCGGAGGTTGGGCGCTGCAGACCCGTGGCAATGCGCAAAAGCGTGCTCTTTCCGCAACCAGATGGTCCCAAAAGAACGACGAATTCCCCTTCGTCCAAAACGAGGTTGATATTTTGCAAGGCCAGAAATTCCCGGCCACCGCTCCGGTAAACCTGGCTTACGTTCCTCATCTCCAGGAGATGCTCAGCCATGGTTTACTCCAATCTGTAGCGCTCTTCAGCCAGCCGATATAGTCGCCGCCAAAGAAAACGGTTGACGGCCACCACAAGGACAATCATGGTCAATGTGGCAGCAAAAAGGAGCGCGTAATCCCCTTTTTCCGTGGCTTGGGCGATGAGAGCTCCAAGGCCGGTAGTATACATGCTTGCGCCCCCAAAGGCCACACACTCTGCCACAATGGACGCGTTCCAAGCTCCGCCGCTTGCGGTGATGGCGCCGGTAATGAGGTAAGGAAAAAGCGCGGGAAGGTATAGGATCCGCCAGCGTTGCCAACGGGAAAGCTTCATGAGGAGGGCAGTGTATTTCAGATCCTGAGGGATGGCCCGGGCTCCGGCGATAACGTTGAACAGGATGTACCACTGGCTCCCCGCGAGCATCAAGATCACCGCGGCGAGGTTCAGTCCAAAGGGAAGGCGGACCAGGCTCGTCACCAAGATGGGGAAGAGGGCGGTGGCTGGGATGGAGGCGGCGATCTGAACCACGGGCTGGATCCAGCTCGCGGCGCGAGGGTTCAGGCCTACGAGAAGACCCACAGGGACGGTCCAGATTGCGGAAATGGCAAGGGCCATCACCACGCGCAAAGTGGTCGCGCCCGCGCCTTCCGCAATGAGGAGCCAAGCGCGGCCGGGAAGGGAGGTGAGGAATTTTCCGGCCCAGGCCGCGCCAAGTGCGATCCCCCCCATGAAAATCGCAACCAAAATGTAGAGAAACCAACGGGGCCGCCTTTTCCCTGAGGACCGGACCTGAGCGTTTGCCCTTTTTGCCCAAACGGAGATGCGCTGGTCGAGGGCACCAAAGATCCGGTGCCAAAGAAATCCCCAGATTCGTGACCCCTTCAAAAGCTCGTAGAACCAGGAAGAGGCCTGAACTTCGCTCTCCACCATCTCCAGCTTAAACCGTTCAGCCCAGGCCAAAAGGGGACGCCACACAAACTGGTCGAGAGCGATGATGAGGATGATGAGCGTGACCAATCCCCATGCCAATGCCTTGGTATTCCCGCGGTGGGCCGCCTCTTGGAGGTATGAGCCCAGCCCAGGGAGGCGGAAGTCGCGGGCGCCCACGGTGAACATCTCCGCGGCCATTAAGAAAAACCAGCCACCTGCCCAACTCATCATGCTGTTCCAGATGAGTTGAATCGCCGCAAATGGAAGCTCAAGAACCCTGAACCTCAGATAAGAATTAAAGCGGAAAATATCGCTGGCCTCACGCAGCTCCCCGGGAAGGGTGATCAGCGATTGGTACCAGGCGAAGGTCATGTTCCAAGCCTGGCTAGTGAAGATGAGGAAGATCGAGGCCAGTTCCACGCCTACCCGCTCCGGGAGGAAGGCGGTGAGCCCAAGGACAGCTACGGGGAGGAAGGAAAGGATGGGGATGCTTTGCAAGACGTCCAGGAGGGGGAGGAGCACGCGCTCCGCGTACCGGCTGTGGGCAGCTTTGTACCCATAGAAAAGGGAGAACGCCAGGGAAAGCGTATACGCTGCGAGCATGCGCAGGGTAGAAAGGAAGGCATACCACGGGAGGGCCGTGGGGGAGAGGGAGATCTCCGGGCCCTGAACGAACTCCGGGGCCCGGAAGGCCAGCCGCACCCCCGCGTAGAGAAGAACCGTGACGAAAAGGAGGACGAGAAAGTCACCGGGACCAAGCGGACGATGCGGTCGCGCCGGGCGGAAAAGCTTGTTCACCGGCATATCCACTCCTTCGCCGGAAAGAAAACCTGGTGCGCAACCACAGGGCGCACGGATGAGGGCAGCGGTTACTAGCTTGCTAAGAAAAACCCCTCACCCTTTGAGCGAGGGCCTACCTATCACTCCTCAAATTCCACTACCCAAAGCTCATCCGCCTCCAAAAGATAATACTCAGCCTTGCTTACCTGGACATGGATGAGGACATAGTCCGGATCATCGGGTCCCTCCCAGTACTCCTCCCAGTCTTCATCCCAAAACTCTTCCTTAATCGCGCGGTCCTCGATGACGTTGGCCTTGCCGAAGAGTTGGGCGTAGGCGCTTCCCTCCAAATCGAGGAAGCACACGGTGACGTTGGGGTTCCTCCCGATTTCCTCCACCTTACGGGAAGATTTGCTCGTAGCGAACCAGACCCCACCCTCTTCTTCGTAGGCGATGAGGGTCATGGGCCGCACCCGTGGATAGCCGTTCGCTAAGGTGATGAGGAGGGCGATCTCGCTCTCCTCCACAATCTCCCAAAGCTTCTCCTCCGCTTCCGCCATCATACCCCCTTTGATGAGTAAGCAGGATAGCCCAAATCCTGAGGTTCGCCACTCACAAAAGGAACACGCCCAAAAGGCCGAAAAGGAGGATGAGGAGTGCGGGATGGACCTTTTCGCGCGCAAGGAAAAAGAGGAGAAAGCTTGCCGCCGCGAACAACCCGGGAATCCACCCACTTATGGCGGCACGCCCTATGGACCATACTGCAGCGGCGATGAGGGCTAAGACGCCGGGCCGGAGCAGCTTCCCCAGGCGTTTGACCACCGTTCTTACGGTAGGAAAGCGTGCCAAAGCGACCAAAGCAAGGAGGAAGGAAAGGGAGGGCAGAAGCACAGCGAGAGTGGCAATTCCAGCCCCCGCTACCCCGGCCACGCGGTACCCAGTGTAGGTTGCGGCATTCACAGCAATTGGCCCGGGGGTCATCTCCGCGAGGGCCACCACCTCTGCCATCTCTCCAGAACTGAGCCAGCCCTGGATTTCCACGATTTCGTGGTAGATGAGGCGGATGGTTGCCACTCCACCCCCGTACGCCCCAACGCCGATGCGCAAGAAACTTTGAAAAAGTTCAAGGAGCACGGCGAATCCCTTTCGCGACAAGGCCAGCGAGGGCAGCCCAAGCCAGCGCCAAAAGCGGATGAACCCGAAATGCGACTATAAGGCCTAAGGCAGAGGCAGCGATTAAAAGCTCAACCATGTCGCTTGCCATCCTCATCCCTAGTTGCAAAGCGTTGGCGGCCACAAGGCCGGTCACCGCCGCCCCTGCTCCCGCAAAGAACTTCTGTGCCTGATGCTCAGAAAATAACGAAGAAAGCCCAAGGGCAATACCGAGGATGACAAGAAAAGAGGGAAGGACACACCCAAATTCCCCCGCCAATGCTCCTGGGATCCCTCCTATCTTATGGCCACAAAGAAACGCGAGGTTCGGAGCAATAGGACCGGGAAGGGAACTTCCCAACGCCAGGGCTTCCTGAAACTCTTCCTCTGTTAGCCACTTCCTCCTTTGGGCGAGCTCGCGGGAGATGAGGGGTATCATGGCATATCCGCCACCGAATGTGAAAAGCCCAACGAAAAAGAATGTGGTAAATAACCGCCAACACGGGCACGATTTCAACCCCGCCATAAGTGGGTTTCTCTTCATTCTACTCGTCCGTCAACCGGACGATTGCGAGATCGACACTTAACCAGCGCAAAACTTCCTCGACGATGTGGGGGCGTGCGGTGAGTACAAGATACGCTGGGGATCGAACGCAGGCTATAAGCCCTGGAGCAAATCCGTTGCCAGAAAGCTCCAGCGGGCCAACCTCATCAATCACAACCACCTCCGCTTCTTTTGCGGCTGCAAGCAAAACTTTGTTGGCAAAGGCCAAGGCCTCGGGGGAAAAGTAGAACCGCCGAAACTTTGTACCCGGTGGGGTTAGCGAACAGAGGAGGATTTCTCTTTCCGTGGAAATGTCCCGTACTAAATACCCCACCGTTTCCCTTCCCCGCAGGATGCGTGGCGCAACCACTCCGGCGACTCGCCATCCCTCCTTTCCGAGGATTTCGGCTAAAGTTGAAACGGCTTGGGTTTTCCCGCTTCCAATGGGGCCTGTCACGATCAGCCCGCGCTTCCCAGTGTGGTATGCCTGGCGAAACGCGGTGTAAAGGAGATCCCTCACGGGCTAGCTTGTGCCAAAGCTTTTCAGCCGACCGTGGTGGAAGGCCAGGAGCTCGGCGAGGATGGACACAGCCACCGCTCCCGGATCTTTTCCTCCGAGGGGAAGCCCCACCGGACAGCGCACCTCCTCCACCTTTTCTTTGGGTAGTCCTGCGGCCAAAAGGCGTGCGCGGATTTCCTCAGCCTTTGCCCGGGAACCCAAGACGCCTAAATAGGATGGTCCGGGGTCTTGCCGTAGAAGCTCAGCCACCACGAGGAAATCGGTTTCGTGGCTTTCTGTTGCCACTACCCCATAGATTCGCCCGGGAAACGTTGGAACACGTTGATACCCGGGAAGATGAAGCCCCTCCAAACCAACTGGGAGGGAGGAAAGCTTTTCTATTCGATCGTCACAAATGACTATTCGCCAAGGTGTGGCTTCACGAGCTAAGCGCGCCAGGGTCAACCCCACATGTCCGGCACCGAAGATCAGAAGCACCGGGGGAAGCTCCAAGACCTCGTAGAATAAGGTGGTTTGACCACCACAAAGCATGCCAAGATCCCTGAGGTTACGGGTTTCGAGGAGCGTTTTTTCTCCCCGTTGAAGGAGGGCCAGGGCCGTATGTATCGCGTGATGTTCGAGGGCCCCTCCACCTATGGTTCCCTCCACTCGACCGTCGGGGAAGACCAACATTTTCGCCCCAGCTTCCCGAGGCGCCGCGCCTTCCACAGCCACAACCGTGACCAGTACCGCGGGCTCTCCTTTTTCTATGGCCTCCACAGCGCGTTGAAAAATAGCCTTGCCCATATTCTTCCTAATTTACCCAAATCCCCTTTGCCTCCCAAGTATATTGACCGTCTCTATTCGCTTGCGGTACCGTTTGTTGGGTGGTGAGTATGCCCAAGAACAGATTTGCATTCTTCCGCGGGGCCATCCGGCCGATCGAGGAGGCCAAGATCTCCGTGATGACCTCCGGGTTCAACTACGGGACCGGGGTCTTCGAGGGGATCCGCGCCTTCTGGAACGCCGAGGAGCAGGAGCTTTTCCTCTTCCGCATGCGCGAGCACTACCTGCGGCTTTTGCGCAGCGCCCGCGTGCTCCTCATGGACCTCCCCTACAGCGCCGACGACCTAGGTCAGATCACGTTGGAGCTCCTGCGGCGGGAGGGCTACCGCGAGGACGTGTACATCCGGCCCATCGCCTACAAGTCCAGCGAGGAGATCGGCGTCCGCCTCCATAACCTGGAGTGCGACCTCGCCATCTTTGCCGTGCCCTTCCAGGCGTACCTGCCCGCGGGGGGGATCCGGGCCATGGTCTCCTCCTGGCGCCGGGTGGAGGACAACGCCATCCCAGCGCGGGCCAAGATCACCGGGGCCTACGTGAACTCCGCCCTGGCCAAGACCGAGGCCTACTTGGCGGGCTTCGACGAGGCCATCGTCCTCAACGAGGACGGCCAGGTGGCCGAGGGCAGCGCGGAGAACCTCTTCCTCGTGCGGGA
>JANXBC010000026.1 GCA_025060555.1 Candidatus Bipolaricaulota bacterium | reverse complement strand
GTCCCGGTGATGGTGGGCACGGCGGACCTCCAGGGCACGGCCGTGCGGAACACCATGCTCCTCCTCACCCCGGACGGCCGGGAATCCGTGGTCTACGCCAAGATCCACCTCGTGCCCTTTGGGGAGTACGTGCCGGGTCGGTTCCTCTTCGAGCGCATAGGCCTCGGGGCCCTCATCGACCAGTTCTTGCCCTACGACCAAAGCCCGGGCGAGCGGCTGGAGCCCGTGGGGATCTATGGCGTCGTGATCTGCTTTGAGTCGGTGTTCCCTGGGCCCACGCGGGCGCTAGCCAAAAAGGGCGCGGAGGTCCTTTTGGTTTCCACCAACGACGCCTGGTTCGGCCGGACGCGGATCCTCTGGGAGCACTACGCCATGGGGTCGTTGCGGGCGGCGGAAACAGGAAGGGTTTGCCTCCAGGCCGGGCAGACGGGGATCACGGGGGCCTGGGGACCGGACGGCCGGGAGCTCATTCGTTTCCCCTGGGGCGAGGGGGTGTTTGTGTTGGAGGTACCGCGGTTTTCGGGGCGCACGCCCTACCTGGTGGTGGGCGATCTTCCCGTGCTTGGGGCAGCGGGAGCCCTCCTCCTTTGGGGCCTGAAAAAAGGGGGCCCGCGGCCGCGGGCCCCAAAACCCTAAGGAGGCCGGCTCAAAAACTGTTTATGGTGTTTCTACTTCTACCTCCAGTGTCGCTTCGTCTGTGTTGTTCAGATCATCCCATACCTTTATAGAAGCCGTGTAAGAGCCAGTTTGTGTGTAAGTGTATATGTGGGTAACGCTAATAGTGCTAGTCGGAGGGATGGCAGTCGTCACTACATACCCATCGCCTGCTTGGAGCTCCCATTTGACGAGCTTTCTTGCAGAGTGACCTGCTTGGGCGCTGAACTCAAAAGTCACGGCTGCTCCCACTGTTACGGTTACAGGGCTTTCGCCATCACCGTTGATTTCGAAGTTTGTGATCTCTGGAGGCGGGCTAGTCACGTTTATTGTCGCTGTAGCCGAGACAGAGTGAGGTGGTGTGGCATTGTCCGTCACAGTTAGAACTGCAGTGTAGTTCCCAGGCTCGGTGTATTCATAGTTGCCGATAAACATGTTGTAGCTTTCAAAATCGACGTCAGCCTCGTCTTCGGCCGTTCCATCGCCGTCATAGTCCAGCGCAATGTGTTTAATGCGCCTTCCTGGAGCTGCTTGAATTACCGCCCAAAAATTGACTTCCAAAGGGGCTGGGCCACTTGCGGGAATTGCCCCCAAGCTTACGGAGGTTGTCGGAGGAGCTGTCACCGTAATCGTTACGGTTGCTGAGTCACTACGACCTTGAGCATCTACGACGGTCAAGGTTGCGGTGTAGACACCGGCCGCGGTGTACGTGTGGCTAATGGGTAAGGTTATGTCTGTTCCGGTATAGTCCACAATCCCGTCTGTCTCGAAGTCAAGGGTAAAGGAAACGATTGGCCCGGTCGAGCCTGCCGCACTGAACGTCACAGAAAGTGGGGCCGGGCCGGACGCAGGTGTAGCTGTAAGCCTGGCCTCCAGCGGCTGTAAAAGCCAGAAGCAGCCGCCGAGGGCCAGACCAGCCAGAAGAAGAAGCGCCGGCAAATACCGCTTTATCTTGCGCATAACCGACCTCCTTGGTCGCATGTTTTCAAAACTCAGGATACTCAATCCCTGCACTTCTCCCAGGAATGCGGTGCTCCCTGATCGGGGGCAAAGTCCAGCGGCTTTCGGACACTTGTCCCAAAGAAACCCCGCCCCCGAAATGCGTGTATATTGAGTGCGGGGAAAGGAGTAGCAACCTTGCCCGCAGAGGAATTGGAGCTCATCCACCGTAGCCTAAACGGAGACCTGGAAGCCTGGGGGGAGATCGTGGCCCGCTACAAGCAGGCGGTGTTCGCCGTGACTTTGAGCATTTTGCGGAATTACGCGGATGCCGAGGACGCCACGCAGGACGCGTTCATCCGCGCCTACGAAAACCTTCGGAAATACGATCTTTCTCGTAAATTTTCGACCTGGCTCTTCACAGTTGCCGCTAATGTCGCGAAGAACGCACTGCGGAAAAGGCGTAGGGAACGCGAGCCTCCTTTGCCTGAGCCGGAGGGTGATCCCGCGGAGGAAGTGCACCAGGATATTCAGCTCTCGGCGGTGCGGCAGGCAGTGGCGGAGCTTCCCGAGGGTTACCGCGCACCGGTAATCCTCTACTACTGGCACGGTCTTCCCCTGGAAGAGATTGCTCAGGTGCTTGGGCTTCCCTTGGGAACGGTGAAGACCAGGCTTTTCCGGGCCAGATCCATGATAAAGATGCGGCTAGTGGAGCAAGGGGTGATTCACGATGCGGTGGGATGAACTGGAGGAGCTTTTGCGCGCGGCGGTGAGGAAAGAAGTAGAAGAGGGGGCCGGAAGACTCAGCGGGCTGGAAGAGCGAGTTATTCGGGAAATCCTTCGGTGGCCAGCGCGGAAATCTTGGTGGACACGAGCCCGGGAGTTTTTCGCCCAGCCCACGCCGCGCTGGGCCTTAGCCGGGGTTCTCGCTGCACTACTCCTTGGCTTCGCCCTTGGTCGCCTCACCGTCTCCAGCCCCATCCCCCAGTGGAGCTCAAACCTTTTTGTGATCGCCGCCCCCGGGGCCCGCTCCGTGTCCGTCGTTGGGGATTTCTCCGCTTGGCAACCAATCCCCCTTTCTGACCCCGATAAAGATGGAATTTGGATGGCGTCCATTCCATTGCCACCAGGCCGCTACGAGTACGCCTTCCTTGTGGATGGAAAGTGGGTGGGCCAAGACCCTCTCGCGGAGGAGTATCTCCGCACCTTCGGAGAATACGTGTCCGTCCGGTACGTAGGAGGAGAGCGTGCGGGCCTTTCTTCTTAGTTTTTTCCTCCTTGTTTGCGGGACAGGCTTGGTATTTGGCGAGGCTGTACTCCCGCAAAGCACGCCACCTCCGCGGCCAAACGAGGTCATTGACTTCCTCAGTGCAATGGGTTTTTCTCCGGAATTCACGGGCGCTGTGGCCGCAGCTCTCACCGCAGGGTTCAACTCCGGCCGGGCAACCACCACCGTGACCCTCCTTTTCCTCCAAGATCTCGCGAAGATCCCCCGGGAACAAGCCGAACGGGGGCTAGAGATCATCCGCTTCGCCCTCTCCCAAGGATTCATCGTCGACACCGGGTTTGCCGGATCTTCCATGATGAACGAGGCCCGGAAGCTTCTGGCGTTGGGGAGGAGTTGGGAGGAAGTGGAGCGAGTCCTCAGCCTTCGGCTTGGTTTTCTTTTGGCCACGCGCAGTGTTCTCGCCCGTTATGCGGTTATCTCCCTGAGCGCAATTGGTCCGGATGTGCCGTTGGCTGCGTCGGACCGGCTGGTTTTGGAGCTGGCTTGGGCCGTGGGGGACTTCATCTTGTGGGAGGGCGGCACCCTCGGTGATCCCCGGTTCCTTGGGTATGTACAAGGGAGATTAGACCGCCTAGCTAGCGTGGGTGTACTTTCTTCGGCGTTAACCGGGCGGACGGTGGCCGTGCTTACCCCCAGTATTTTGGAGGAGATCGTGCGGCTCGCCTTCCAACCGGAAAGGAGGTAGTGGATGAACGGCCGATTTTTGGGAGTTTTATTGGCCCTGGCCTTGGGGGTGTTTGCTCTTGGCCAGGAGGAGGCTGTCCCCTTGGGGATCGTCGTGGAACCCCCAGCCGGGGAACTAACGGTGCGCATCTGGGTGGATAAGCCAGCTTATGCTATAGGGGAAACGGTTCGCATTAGCTTTGAGCTGAACAAGCCGGCCTACGTTTACATTTGGGACATCGCCGCGGATGGAAAGGTCACCCAAATTTTCCCCAATCAGTACGAGCCCCAAAACTTCTTCCAGGCAGGTGTGCGTACCATTCCCAGTCCTGGGAAGACGTATCAGTTCAGAGTGACGCCACCCGCGGGGACGGAATGGCTGCAGATCATGGCTACTACTGTCCCAATCCCTTACTTCCAAAATTATAGTCCCGATCAGCCTTTCCCGCTTCTCGGTCCTGATCCACAGAGCTGGCAAAACCAGCTAGAAGCCCAGGTGTTGGGGATTGTGCCTGAACCTACCCAACGGGCGTTCGACTTCACCTGCTTCCAGGTCGTCTATGGAACAGCTCCAGGTTATGGAACCCTGCAGGTCGTTACGATCCCTCCCCAGGCCAAGCTTTATGTGGATGGGGTTTTCCGCGGATATACCCCAAAGACCCTCGTTCTCACCGCGGGCTCCCACACTGTGCGCTTGACCAAGACCGGGTACCAGGAGTACACCACGTCCATTTATCTCCTCCCGGGTGGGACGCGGAGCCTCAACATCACCTTGGCCCCAATGGTGTTGAATCAACCACCGGTAGCGCAGTTCACCTTCGCGCCGACTGCGCCCAGAGCCGGCGATTGGCTTCAGTTTGACGCCTCCGGTTCCTACGACCCGGACGGTTCGATCGTCAGCTATCAGTGGGATTTCCAAAATGACGGGGTGTTTGACGCTACCGGGATAACCGCGTTTTATCGCTACACCGTCCCCGGCAACTACACCGTGCGGCTGGTAGTGACCGACAACCAGGGCGCAAGCGGATCGGTGACGCAAGTTGTGGTGGTAAGCCCGCTTGTGGTGAACCAACCGCCTGTGGCGCAGTTCACGTTTACCCCCTCCACCCCACGTGCTGGTGACTGGGTCCAGTTCGACGCTTCTACTTCCCTTGATCCCGATGGCACCATTACTAATTACCAGTGGGACTTCCAAAACGACGGCACTTTCGATGCCAGCGGGCAGCTCGTGTTTTTCCGGTACACCGCGTCCGGCACGTACACGGTACGTCTAGTGGTCACCGATGATAAAGGGGCAAGCGGGTCGACAACGAAGGCGGTGGTGGTCACGCCGCTTGTGGTGAACCAACCGCCCGTGGCGCAGTTCACCTTCAGTCCTACCGCACCCTTCGTTGGGCAACCCCTCGTCTTTAACGGGACAAGCTCCTATGACCCCGATGGAACCATCGTGGCCTATCAATGGGATCTTGATGGCGACGGCTCGCCGGACCAAAGCGGGCCGGTTGTGAGCTGGGCTTATACTTCTGCTGGTAGCTACAACGTGACCCTCACGGTGATTGACAACCTTGGTATGAGTGGGTCTACAAGCAAAACGGTCACGGTCATACCCGTGGGGATCCCGGGGATGCCTCCGCTATATGGGATCCCCGGGATCTTCGTGTGGGGCACGAGCCGCTGGTATATCACGGTGAATGGCTCCCCTAGTTGGACCACCCCTCATCCCTTCCGCGTCGAACTCCGCACCGATGGCACATTTTTGGGCGTGACCGAGGAAGTTGGGGCTGCTCCGCTTGGTCTTGTTCCTGAGCCGACAAGCGCTGGTTGGCAAGTGATCCGCGAAGGGACCGTGAGCACAGGAAGTGTGACTTACTCCTTTGACGTATCCGGTGCTACTACCATCTACTTTGACTTGCGTTTAGACATGGATGGGGATGGTGTGTTGGACACGCAGGCTTCGCTTGTGCGGCTGCGGCAGCGCATGGTGAACCCGCCTTTCAATCCGTTTGTAGTCGGTGTGCCTGAAGGCCACGCCGGGCCACTTGTCCCGTCCCTCAATTTCCGCATCGGCCGCGCTCTAGCCTATACCCAAAACGTGCGGATCGTGTTCTGGCAGACTTCCGTCAGTGCCCTAGAGGGCCTCTAACCAGGGCCTCCTTTCTCACTGGGGCCCGGGATTCGGTCCCGGGCCCTTCTCTTTTGCCCCTCTTCCCGGTATAGTGCGCCGTTCCAGGAATAATTATGGGTGGCGTGCCCCGGTACATCCTGCAACGCTTGGCTCTCACCATCCCCATGGTGTTTATCCTCGTATCCATTGTATTTTTGGTCCTGCGGGTCATGCCGGGAGACCCTGTCCTGGCCATGCTGGGTGGCCGCAACGTTTCCCCGGAACTCCTCGCGCAAAAGCGCCATGAAATGGGGCTCGACAAACCGCTCCACATCCAGTACGCGGAATACATCACGGGGCTTCTCCGCGGGGATCTGGGCCGCTCCACACGCACGGGCAAGCCCGTGGCCGAGGAGCTTGTGGGAAGGCTTCCCGCGACGTTGGAGTTAGCCATTTGGGGCATGATTTTTGCTGCACTTTTTGGGATTCCTACTGGCATCCTCGCCGCCGTCCGCGCCGACAAACCCTCGGATCACGTGATCCGCGTGCTGCACATCGGGTCCTTTGCCCTCCCCATTTTTTGGGTTGGCCTGATGTTTCAAGTGATTTTCGCTGTGAAACTAGGGTGGCTTCCAGTCGCAAGCCGCCTCTCCGGACGGTTTGCCTTTGTGTTCCAGCGCATAACGGGATTTTATCTCCTTGACGCTATAATCCTCGGCGATAAAGAAGTCCTCGTCGATGTAGCAAAACATTTGGTCCTCCCAGGCGTCACCTTGGGCCTTGCCCAAATGGGGTTCCTTGGGCGGGTCACGCGCGCGGCCATGTTGGAAGTGCTGGACACGGAATATGTGACGGCAGCCCGTTCCAAGGGGCTGGCCGAGCGCTTGGTTATTCTTCGCCACGCTTTGCGTAACGCTCTCATCCCCATCGTCACCGTATTCGGTTTGCAATTCGCCATGCTCATGGGCGGAGCAGTCCTTACGGAAACGGTGTTCTCTTGGCCGGGAGTGGCTGGTTTCCTCATCCAAAGCTTGTATTACCGGGATTGGTGGGCTTTGCAGGGCACGATCGCATTCATCGGGGTTTTCGTGACCACGGTGAACCTCTTGGTCGATCTTTTGTACTCGGTAAATGATCCGCGTGTGAGGTACTGATGGAGCGTGGGGTAGGGGCCTGGCTCGTGCGGGTGACGGGTTTGCGTAGGTTACGGGGGCAGACGCTCCTCAAAGTCGGGCTCGCCATTGTTCTTGCGTTCATCGCCATGGCCATCATCTGTGGGCCACGCGGGGCCGAACAGTATGGCCGTTTCCCTGGGGTCCCGCCTTACAACCCTGCGAAAAGCCATAGCGACCTTCCCCGCCTTTCCCCTCCCACAGCAACGAACTGGATGGGCACTGACCATCTCCAGCGGGATGTGTTCAGTCGAGTTTTGGCCGGAGGATGGGCTCCGCTTGTGGTGGCCTTCGCCTCCATTGCCCTGGCCATGAGTGTGGGCTCCCTTGTGGGCTGGATATCCGGCTATGTTGGGGGCTGGCCGGATCGCGCCCTCTCCCTCACCATGGACGCAATTTACTCTTTCCCCTCCATGATCCTGGCCATCGCATTGGTGGCGGTCATGGGCTCGGGGCTCATCCCCATGATCGCTTCCATTGCCTTCGTCTATGTTCCCACGTATTTTCGCATCACCCGCGCGGAGGTATTGCGCGTGCGGGAATACACGTTTGTCGAGGCGGCGCGCGCTACTGGGGCCACGGGCGTGCGTATTCTTCTGCGCCACATTGCCCCAAACACAGTGAATGCCATCATGGCGGTTTCCTCCTTTAATATCGCTGACGCGATCCTCACGGAGGCCGCACTGGCCTTCCTCGGTTATGGCCTTCCTCCGCCAGCTCCCGATTGGGGATTTGATATTCAGAATGGCCAGCGCTATCTGCAATCAGGGTATTGGTGGCTCATCACCTTCCCTGGGTTAGCTATTCTCCTCCTTTCCCTGGGGTTTGGCCTGGTCGGGGAGGGGATTTCAGATTTAGTCAACCCCAAGCGCCGCCGCAAGCACGCGTTATAGACAAGGGGCGTTGCCCGCCTATAATAGTTGGATTCGTACTAAAGGGAGGGGGTGATCACCTGGTAGCTTGCCAACCTATTTGCGAGCGTAAAACTTGAGGGGGTGAGTATCCGATGAGGAGAATTGTGTTAGGCGTAATTTTGTTGGGCTGTGTTGGATGGCTGGTTTTGGGAGCCAGTGACATCCTTGTCTTGGGAACCATCGATAGATTTACTGAGCTTTCGTTTGAGAACTGCTATGACTATTTCACATGGCACCTACTTCGGCATACCACGCAGGCACTAATACGCCTGGAGCCCGGAACCTGTGAACTGGTTCCGTCCATTGCCGAGTCCTGGGAAGTTTCCGATGATGGTCTTGTTTATACATTTCACATCCGGCCTGGGGTAGTTTTTTGGGATGGCACTCCCTGCGATGCTAAAGCGGTGAAGTGGGCTTTGGATAGGACGATTCGACTAAATGGACCAGAGGGTGGTGTGTTCCTCATTGCTGATGTCATCAAAGGGATCGAGGTCGTGGGTGACCTTACGGTTCGCATTACCCTTAAGTATCCGGATGCCACCTTCCTGATCCGCATGACAGATAACGTTATTCCTTCGCTGATCTATGCGGGTGCGCCGGAAAATGAGTTCTGTCGGGGACGGTATGTGGGAACTGGTCCGTATCGCATTGTTGAGCTTGTCCCAGATGAACGTGTGGTGCTCGAGGCTGTTCCCACCTATTTCGGGCCGGCACCGCGAACCAAGCGGATTGTTTGGGTCATATACGGCAGCGAAGCCGCACTCCGAGCAGCGGTAGAAGCGGGGGATGTCGACGCAGCTTTCCGCACCTTTAACCCCATCGACATTATCGACCTACAAAAGAATCCGAATTTGCAGGTGGTCCGTGGGCCGAGCGTGTCCATCCGCTACATGCTCTTCAACGTGACCCAGCCCCCGGTGGATAACGTGTTAGTCCGCCAAGCTATCGCCTATGCCGTCAATCGGGACGCGATATGTCAGCAGGTCTTTTCCGGCCTTAACACCCCAATCTACACCATGGTTCCCGAGGGACTTCCTCCCGCCGGCTCGTCAATTCCCGTTTTCCCCAAGCGCGACTTAGCTAAAGCCCGCGCACTCCTTGCCCAGGCCGGCTACTCCGAGGCTAACCCCCTTGTGGTGAACCTCTGGTATACGCCGACGCACTATGGGACAACCGAAGCGGACGTAGCGGCGGTGCTCAAGCAGGCCATCGAGGAAACCGGGATGGTCAAAGTGAATATCCAAAGCTTGGAATGGGCGGCTTACTTGAAGCAGATGTCCGCGGGAGGATTTGATATGTATCTTCTTGGTTGGTATCCAGACTACCTAGAGGCTTCCAACTTCCTTGCTCCCTGGACCACAGAGTCACCAGAATCAATGGGCACTTACTTCAACCGCCATCCCAATTACCCGGCTTATAGGCAAATCATGCAAAAAGCTTACGGTACCATCGACGAGAAGGTTCGGGCTGGGCTATATCAAGCCATCCAGATCCTCTCCGCCTATGACGTGCCGTGGATCCCGCTTTGGGCCAACAACCAGCAGGCGTTCTTCGTTGCCCAGAAGAACGTGAAGGGCATCGTGCTCGATATCACAATGGAGGCGCACATCGAGCTCCTGTATAAGGAATAGATAAACTTTTCCTAGGCAAAAGGAAAGAGGGCTGGGAACCCCAGCCCTCTTTTTTGAAGCCTTGGGGTTAGGCCTCCTCACTGATGCTAGGGCCGCTGTATAATGCAGTGATTTTACCTTGTTCAGGGGGTGGTAGGATGCGGCATAGGTCTTTAGTGTTCGTATTGACGGTGTTGGCCAGTGTTTTAGCCTTGGCGCAGGTACCGAAAGTTGGCGGTGAGCTAATCATCGCATTTGGTACAGATCCGGAGTCCCTTGACCCAAACAAAATTACTTCCGCGCCCGCTGGCATGGTCCTCACCCACGTTGCGGAAACCTTACTCACCATGACCGAGGAGTTGGAAGTAGCTCCGCTTCTGGCTGAATCATGGGAATTTTCTGAAGACAACCTGACCTTAATCTTGCACCTTCGCAAAGGCGTAAAGTTCCATGATGGCACCCCATTCAATGCTGAAGCGGTGAAGGTCAACCTGGAGCGCTTCCGCAAGGCTACTTACGCTTTCCTGCTCTTCCCGCGGGTTCAAACAATTGAAGCGGTTGACGAGTACACAGTACGCCTTAATTTGGACAAACCTTTTGCTCCCATCATCGCTCACCTTACCCACAACTTTGTGGCCATTGTTAGCCCAAAGCAAATCGCGGAGCTTCCTGAAGGGCAAGAGATCATGGCTCCTGTCGGGACCGGTCCGTTTAAGTTTGATAAGTGGGTACGCGGCGAATATGTTCGCTTAGTACGTAACGATGATTATTGGGGCTCAAAGCCGTACGTGGATTCCGTGGTGTTTAAAGTAGTGCCATCGGATGCTACTCGGCTCGTATTGCTGGAAACTGGCCAAGTGCATGCTGTCATGCGCGTACCACCCTTGGATGCCCCGCGCGTTGCTGCCACTCCCGGGCTTGAGGTGGTAAGAGTCCCGGGTGTGCGCACCATCTACATTGCGTTCAATTACCAGCGTGCACCATGGACGGATGTGCGTGTGCGTCAGGCCCTGAACTATGCGGTGGATAAAGAAGCGATTGTAAAAGAGATCTTAGGGGGAGCAGGTGGTGTTTCTGATGCGCCCATCATGCCATTGATCTTCGGGCATACAGGGCAAAATCCTTATCCCTACGATCCGGAGAAAGCCAGAAAACTCTTGGATGAAGCTGGTATTCCGAGGGGCTTCAAGTGCACGTTATACCATCCTACTGGGCGATACATGATGGATGCGGCTATTGCCGAAGCGGTCCAAGCCTACTTGCGTGAGGTTGGCATTGAAGCAGAACTGATCACGATGGAATGGGCAGCCTACCTGGCTTTCTTGCGTAAGCCTGTGCAAGAGGCCACCTTCGACATGTTCATGCTCGGCTGGGGCTGCGTGACTTTGGACGCCGACTACGGATTGTTCCCGCTTTTCCACACCAGCGAATGGGCCCCCAAGGGCTCCAACCGCAGCTTCTACTCCAACCCTGTGGTCGATGCGCTCTTGGAGCAGGGCCGCGTCACCCCGGACCCGGAGGCCCGCAAGGCCATTTACGCTGAGGCCATCAAGGTCCTCTGGGAAGACGCGGGCTGGCTGTTCCTCCACTATGAGATGCAGATCAATGCTCAGAGCACCAAAGTGAAAGGGCTGATCCATCACCCCCGCGAATACATCTTAGCTCACCGCGCTTGGCTTGAATAAGGCCTGAAAGAGGAGAAAGGGCCCGCTGGCCCGGCGGGCCCTTTTTATGCTAAGTTACCTCGTCCGGCGTCTCCTTGTGGCTATCCCCACCTTGTTGGGGGTCACTTTCATCGTGTTCAGCATCGTACGGGTCCTGCCGGGTGATCCTGCTCAGGCCATGGCCGGTGTACATGCCACTCAGGAATACATCGAACGCGTTCGGAAAGAATTAGGCCTCGACCTTCCTGTGCATATCCAATTTGCGCGTTTCCTGGGTGGACTTTTCCAAGGGGATTTGGGGCGCTCCATCCGTACTGGCCTGCCAGTCGCTCAAGAAGTTTGGACTCGCTTTGTTCCTACCCTCGAGCTCACTTCCGTTAGCCTTTTTCTTACCTTGCTATTCGGGATCCTTGTGGGGATTATTTCAGCCACAAGGCCCTATTCTGTTTTCGACCATGTCAGCATGTTTTTCTCGTTAGTGGGCCTCTCCATGCCCGTGTTCTGGCTAGGCCTCATGCTGATGCTCTTGTTCTCGGTACGTCTTGGATGGCTTCCGGCGGCGGGCCGCGGAGGCTTGGCTCATTTAATCCTACCTTCTGTAACCCTTGCTGCTTCCTCCATCGCCCTCGTGGCCCGCTTCACCCGCTCAACTCTCTTAGAAGTCCTGCGGCAGGAGTACATTGTCACCGCGCGAGCCAAAGGTGCGCGAGAATCTCGGGCCGTGTTTATTCATGCTTTGCGTAACGCTTTGATTCCCATCGTCACCATCGTTGGGCTCCGCTTTGGTGCGTTGCTTTCAGGAGCAGTGCTTACAGAGACCGTATTTGCCTGGCCTGGGGTAGGGCGGCTTGTGGTGGACTCCGTAAGCGCGCGGGACTACCCAGTGATCCAAGGGACTGTGCTTATGATTGCTGTATGCTTTGTATTTATAAACCTCGTGGTAGACCTTCTTTATGGGGCCATCAATCCCCGGATTCGGTATGAATAGCCTATGATTACCCTGCGGCGTCTGCTTAGGCATCGCCTGGCTGTTTTCGGAGCATGTGTGATTTTGGTGTTCGTAGTGTTTGCGGTTTTTGCCCCGCAGATCGCTTCGCATGACCCGTATAAGTTTTCTTTGGCAAAGAAGCTTAAGCCCCCCTCAGTTTTGCATCCCTTCGGCACAGATGAACTTGGCCGGGACATGTTCGCACGCATCGTCTTCGGTACGCGGGTTTCCCTCATGATGGCCGTTATTTCTGTGGCCATTGGGCTCATCGTTGGCGTTCCCGTAGGCGCTTTCTCCGGCTTTTATGGGGGTCTTTTAGATCTTTTTGTACAGCGCCTTGTGGATATCCTCTTAGCTTTCCCTGGGATCCTTTTGGCCATTGTCGTGGTAGCTATCCTCGGGCCTGGCCTTTGGAACGCGATGTTGGCAGTGGGCATCTCTTTCGTCCCCACTTATGTGCGTGTGGTGCGCGGATCTGTGCTGGAGATCAGAGAGAAAGAATTTGTAGAAGCTGCCCGGGCTTTGGGCGCTGGGAACGTAACCATCATCTGGCGGCATATCCTTCGCAACTGTTTGGCTCCGATCATTGTCCTTTCTACACTGCAGCTCGCCTCAGCAATCCTCTGGGCTTCTGGACTGGGTTACCTTGGGCTAGGTGCACAGCCGCCAACCCCTGAATGGGGAACTATGCTTGGCCGGAGTCAGGTATACATCAGGGTGGCTCCGCATGTGGCTGTTTTCCCAGGCTTGGCCATCGCCCTCTCTGTTCTTGGTTTTAACCTTCTCGGTGATGGTTTACGCGATGCCCTTGATCCCCGGTTAAAAGGGCGCCTTTAGCTAGACACCTTTCCTCTGGTCCTTCTTCTTAGTAATGGCTACACTCTTTTCGAGGTGATCCTATGCCAATCATTGAGGATGTGTGGGCCAGGGAAATTTTGGACTCGCGCGGAAACCCCACTGTGGAGGTGGAGATCCTCTTGGATGACGGCACGGAGGCCCGGGCTGCAGTGCCCTCTGGTGCCTCCACCGGGACTTATGAAGCCCTCGAACTGCGGGACAAAGACAAACGATACCATGGAAGAGGGGTCCTCCAGGCTGTGCGCAATGTGAATGAGATCATCGCTCCGGAGATCGTCGGGCTTGATCCGCTTTGGCAAGAGGAGATCGATGCTCTCCTCGTGGAACTAGATGGCACGCCCAATAAAAGTCGCTTGGGGGCCAACGCTATCCTTGGGGTGTCGCTGGCCGTGTGCAAGGCGGCGGCCGCTTCTTTAGGGCTTCCCCTCTTTAAATACTTGGCGGGCGCGCGCTCCGGCCGCATGCCCATCCCCCTCATGAACGTGATCAACGGCGGGGCCCACGCCGACAGTGGTTTGGCCATCCAAGAGTTCATGATCGTTCCCATCGGCGCAGAAACATTTGCGGAAGCCTTACGGTACGGCGCTGAGGTGTTCCATACCCTCCGGAAACTGCTCAAGTCCGAAGGGTACTCCGTGGCTGTGGGCGATGAGGGAGGGTTCGCCCCGCGCCTTCCCTCCGATGAGGACGCTTTGAAATTCCTCATGCGGGCCATTGAAGAAAGCGGTTACGAACCAGGCAAAGATGTGGCTTTGGCTTTGGATTGTGCGGCAACCGCATTCTTTGACCCCCAAGGGAAACGCTACGAGCTCGCGGGAGAAAAAACGGCTCTGGAGCTCATCGAGCTTTATGAGGAGTGGATCAAACGTTACCCCATTATTTCCATTGAGGACGGGATGGCTGAGGAGGACTGGGATGGCTGGGCCCGCCTCACCCATGCGCTGGGCGGGAAGGTCCAACTTGTGGGCGACGATGTGTTTGTCACCAACCCTGAGCGACTGGAGCGGGGGATCCGTGATAACGTGGCCAACGCCATCCTCATCAAACTCAATCAGATCGGCACTGTTTCTGAAACGCTTCAGACCATGGAACTCGCGCGGAGTGCGGGCTATAACTGCGTGATTTCCCACCGCTCTGGCGAGACGGAGGATGTTTCCATCGCGCATTTTGCGGTGGGAACGGGATGTGGCCAAATAAAGACTGGATCCCTTTCCCGCTCGGAGCGCGTGGCTAAATACAACGAGCTTTTGCGCATTGAAGACATTTATGAGCCGCCGATGGCGAAGTGGCCAAGCCGGTAAACCCTGGACTTGGCTCATCATTGGCGCCATTCTCCTCGCGGGGATTGGAGCTATCTTTGGCCTGCGGGTGTGGGCCATCTCCACCACCGCTCGCGAGGTCCGCAATCTGCGAGAAAAACAAAACGAGCTTTGGGCAGAGATCGAGGCCTTAAAAGGGGCAATCCAACAGGCTGCGACCCCAGGGGTAGTGGAACAAAAGGCTCGCGAGGTCTTGCGCTGGGCCTATCCTGATGAGGAACTTGTGATCCTGATCCGCCGGAGGTGAGGGAAGCATGGAGTTTGTCCACTTACACGTGCACTCCGAATACTCCCTTCTTGATGCTATGTGCCGA
The DNA here is from genome assembly GCA_025060555.1 of Candidatus Bipolaricaulota bacterium. Classification (GTDB taxonomy): domain Bacteria; phylum Bipolaricaulota; class Bipolaricaulia; order Bipolaricaulales; family Bipolaricaulaceae; genus DTER01. The sequence goes on along the minus strand of JANXBC010000026.1, from coordinate 553 downwards.
ATAAGTGAGCTCGTTGAGGAAGCTAGCCGGCATAGCATGCGGGCCCTGGCCCTCACCGATCACGGCGTCCTTTCCGGAGCCATAAAATTCTATCAAGCTTGCCAAGAGGCGGACCTGAAGCCAATCCTCGGGGCTGAGCTTTATATAGCTCAGGGTTCAAGGTTCACCCACGATCCGGTGGCCGATCGTTCCCCCTATCACCTGGTGGTTTTGGCCCAAGATGAGGAAGGGTGGAGGAATCTCCTTATTCTTGTGAACCGCGCCCACACCGAGGGTTTCTATTACAAGCCCCGCGTGGACTTGGACTTGCTCGCCACACATAATGCGGGCCTGATTGCCCTTTCCGCTTGTGAATCCGGGGAAATCCAGCGGCTTCTTCTCCAAGATCAAGTGAGGGAGGCCAAGGAGGTCGCGGGGAAACTAGCGGAGATTTTTGCTGGTCGCTTTTATATAGAGCTTCAAGATCATGGGTTAGAGCGAAATACAGAACTCATCCGGAAACAGGTCGCCCTCGCGCGGAAACTGGGGCTTCCCGTGGTCGCCACCGCAGACG
>JANXBC010000025.1 GCA_025060555.1 Candidatus Bipolaricaulota bacterium | reverse complement strand
GGGTGAGCCTTTCGCCCAAAAGCCAGGGGGCCAGAAGGGCCACCCAGATGGGCGCGGTGTAAAGGAGCACCGCGGCTAGGGCCGCTCCGCCAAAGCGGATGGCCAATTGGTACGCCCCATAGAATGCGGTGATCCCCACGAGCCCGAAGGGAACAAAGAAAAGGAGGTCTTTTGCACGGACGCCCACCTTCCTCTGCCAAAGGGCGTGGGCCAAGAAAATCGGCCAAGCGAGGGCGGCTCGGAAGAAGGCCACCTCAAGGGGGGCCAATCCCTCGCGGAAGGCCAGGCGGGAGACAGGGCCGATCAAGCCCCAAAGGGCCGCGGCGCCGAGGAGGGCGAGGTGCCCCATGGAGCCATTATAAAACGCGCATCCTATGCGCCGAAATCCGAGCTTGACAGGCTGTTTGACTTCGCCCTACCATCCTTGGCGCGAGAAAGGGGGGTGGTCGGGAAAAACGTGCGTTTTCCTAAGCCAATTTCCAAGGGGGTGAGTAGGATGCGTGCGCTTATTTTAGGTTTGGTATTTTTGGCAGTGAGTGTGTGGGCGCAGCCCATTCTCATCGGGTTCCAGGGGCCGCTCACTGGGTCCTGGGCCGTGGAAGGCGATTGGGCCTTAAAGTCGGTACAGATTGCTGTGGAAATTGTGAACGCGCGCGGCGGGATCCTTGGCCGGCCGATCCAACTTGTGGTGGAGGACGACGGCGGCACCCCCAAGGGAGGGACTCTCGCCGCCCAAAAGCTCATCGCCGCCGGCGTGAAGTTCGTGGTGGGCACCTACGGCTCCATGGTCTGCATGCCCTCAAGCGAACTCTACGAGGAGGAGGGGGTTCTCCACATCAACTACGGTTGCACCCGCGTGGACCTCTCCGCCCGCGGCTTCAAATACTACTTCCGCACCTCCGGCCGCGATGACTCCCAGGCCCGCTTCTTCGTGGAGTACGTGATCCCACTCTTCGGCGCCAAACGAATCGCCGTCATGCACGACAATACTGCCTATGCCCTGGGCGTGGCCGAGGACGTCCTGCGGTTCATGAAGCCGCTCCTTGATGCGGGGAAGTTGCAACTCGTCTACTATGATGCCATCATGCCCGGGGAGCGCGACTACACCCCGGCCCTCACCGCCCTGCGCGATGCCAACCCCGATATTTGGTACTACACGGGTTATTACCCGGAGTGGGCCCTCCTCCTGCGCCAGGGCAAGGACCTCGGCTTGGACTGGAAGAAGATCAAGGCCGTGGGCTCTAACGCCTGCCCTATTTCTGAAGCGGTGAAGATCGCCGGCATCGACGCTGTGATGGGGGCCATGATCACGCAAGAGCCGCTGCCCGCGTTCCTCGTGGAGAAATACACGCTCGCCAAAGAATTTGTGACTTCCTACGAAGCCAAGTACGGTCCCATTCATGATAGCCCCTGGGCCACTTATGCTGCGGACGCCATCTTTACTCTTGCCTTCGCCATTGAGGCCACAAAATCCTTGGACCCGGTGGTGGTGGCGCGATACTTGCGGAGCGGGGCAGTGGTGGGTGAGGGTATCACTGGTCCCCTGAGCTTTAGTCCTGAGGGCGATCGCCTTGGCGTCCCCTACATGCTTCTCATCTGCAACGAGAAGGGCGAAAGCGCGCTCTTTGATCCCGCGGTCCACGGACATCTGGTGGGGATGTGAGGAAGCGGGCCCCGGCATAGCCGGGGCCTTTTTCCCAAATAAGAGGGTGGCCCAATGCTCACCTTCATCCAGCAGCTTTTGAATGGGCTCACCATAGGTTCTTTTTATGCTTTCGTGGCCTTGGGTTATTCCCTGATTTACGCCATTCTCAAACTCATAAACTTCGCGCACGGTGATCTCTTCGGGCTCGGCGCTTATGTAGGCTACACCGTGTTCGTGTACGCCTTCGGTGTGATCGGGGGGGCGCTGGGGCTTTGGGGGCTTCTTGCCGTGGGTTTTGCGGCCGCGGCCTTGGCCACCGCGGGAGCCGGGCTCGTTATCGAGCGCGTGGCCTACCGGCCCATCTACCCCATCGGCCGCCTGCCCGCCGTGGTTTCCGCCCTGGGCATGGCCATCTTCCTCTCCAACCTTATCATGGCCGTGTGGGGGCCACGCTACCTCGCTTATCAAGAAAGCTTCATCCCCACCGGGTTTTGGCAGATCGGGGAATTTCGCATCCGCATTCTCCAGGTTTTGATCCTTGTGAGCGCCCTTGTGCTTTTGGGCATCCTGTATTTCGTGGTGGAGAAAACCACATTCGGTGCGGCGATACGGGCGGCCGCTTTGGATCGGGAAACCGCAGCTTTGATGGGCATTGACTTTCTGAAGGTCATCCGCTTCGCCTTTGCCATGGGGCCAGCCCTTGGGGCCATCGCCGGAGTGTTTGTGGGCATGTACTACCGCCAGATCAACTTCACCATGGGCTGGGTTTACGGCCTTAAGGCGTTCACCGCAACCATCATGGGTGGGATCGGCAACATCCCCGGGGCCATGGTGGGGGGGATCCTTTTGGGCCTCCTTGAGGCCATGACCGCCGGCTATATCTCCGCAGCCTGGAAGGATGTATTCGTGTTCGCCGCCCTCATGCTCATGCTCATCTTCCGGCCCACTGGACTCCTTGGGGAAAAGGTGGCGGAGAAGGTATGAGGCTACTTGGGAAGAGGCCTACATGGCTTTATAAGCAACCAGTACGCTGGGCCTTCCTTGCGGCGACGATCGCCTTGCTCCTTTCTTTTCCATTTTGGGCCTCACGCTACTGGATCGATGTCGGTTTCTATGTGGGGCTTTACGCTCTTCTGGGCTTGGGCCTCAACGTGATCCTCGGTGAAGTGGGGCTTTTCAACTTAGGCCACGCCGCGTTCTGGGCCCTCGGCGCTTATACCACAGCTATCCTGAATGTGCGCCTTGGTATCCCAACCTTGGCTCTCCTCCCTCTCTCCGCATTGGTGGCGGGAGGCTGCGCTTGGCTCATCAGTTCCCCCATCATCCATTTGCGCGGCGATTATCTGTGCATTGTGACCATTGCTTTGGGCGAGATCGTGCGGCTGGTTTTGATCAATAACCCCGCTGGCCTTACCGGTGGTCCCAATGGGGTGATCGGGATCGCCCGGCCCGTTTTCCTCGGTCATGTGATCCGCACCCCGCTGGATTTCTACTTCCTCGTTTGGGCAATGGTGGCTCTGTGTGCGTTTGCGCTACGACAACTTCAGCGTTCCCGTATCGGGCGGGCTTGGAACTACATCCGGGAGGACGAGATCGCCGCGGAGGCCATGGGCGTAGACGTGCGGTCCCTGAAACTCTTGGCCTTCGTCTTGGGTGCGGCCTTGGCTGGGCTGGCCGGGAACATCTTCGCTGCCAAGATGCGCATGGTCTCCCCCGATAGTTTTACGTTTATGGAGTCCTGTTTAATGTTCTGCATCGTTCTTTTGGGTGGTATGGGGTCTATTCCCGGGACCATTTTGGGCGCAGCTTTGGTGGTGCTCTTCCCCGAGATCTTCCGGCCCGTGGCTCAGTACCGCCTCCTCTTCTTCGGCCTGGCACTGGCGGCCACCATGTATTTCAGGCCAGGGGGGCTTTGGCCCCGCCGCCGGGCCGTGGAGTTCACGGCTGGCCGTGCGGCCCGACCATGAGGAATGACATCGTTTTGGAAACCCAAGGGATAACGAAGCGCTTCCGAGGCCTGGTGGCTGTGGATCGATTCGATATCGCTGTCCGTGCTTTCACCATCCATTCCCTCATCGGGCCGAACGGCGCGGGGAAAACCACGGTGTTCAACGTGATCACTGGCATTTACCGCCCGGAGGAAGGGAAGGTGCTGTTCCAAGGGCAGGTGTTAAATGGCCTCAAGCCCCATGAGATATTGGCGCGGGGGATTGCGCGCACGTTTCAAAACCCCAGGCTCTTCAAAAACATGACGTGTTTGGAGAACACCATGGCTGGGCAGCATGCTCACGGGCGGGCGGGCTTCTGGTCTTCCATCTTGCGCTTGCCCCACCAACGTCGGGAAGAGAAGAAAATCCAGGAGCAAGCGGGGGAATGGCTCCATAGGCTTGGGCTGTGGCCTTTCCGGCATGAGCTTGCGCGCAATATCCCTTACGGGTGCCAAAAGCTCCTGGAGCTGGCCCGGGCCTTGGCCGCTCAGCCCAAGGTCCTCCTTCTTGACGAGCCCACCTGCGGCCTAAACGAAAGCGAAAAAGCGACGATGATGAATTTCATCGAGGGCCTGCCCAAAGAAGGGATCACCGTGCTCCTTGTGGAACACAATATGAACGTGGTCATGGGGCTCTCCGATCTCATCACCGTTATGAACTACGGAAAGAAAATCGCTGAGGGCACGCCTGAGGAGATCTACAATAACCCGGTGGTGGTGGAGGCCTATTTGGGCCGGGGGGAAAGCAATGTTGTTAAAAGTGGATAACGTCTCCGTGTCCTATGGAGCCGTGGAGGCTTTGAAGGCTGTATCCCTTGCCGTTTCCGGAGCGGAGATCGTTGCGGTGCTTGGGGCCAATGGTGCGGGAAAAACCACGCTTCTCAAAGCCATCTCCGGGCTTGTGCCCATCAAATCCGGGTCCATCCTTTATGATGGCCAAAAACTCCACGAGCTTCCGGCCCACGTCATCGCCCGCTTGGGGGTGGTGCACATCCCTGAAGGGCGCAAAGTTTTTGCCACCCTCACGGTGGAGGAGAACCTGAACCTCGGTGGGTATGGCTGCGCCAAAGAGGAGGTGCAGAAGGCGAAGGCCCGGGTATTTCAGCTCTTCCCCGTACTGAAAGAACGCCGAAGACAATTGGCCGGAACCCTTTCCGGTGGTGAGCAGCAGATGCTTGCCATTGGTCGCGGGCTCATGCGGTCGCCCAAGCTTATGCTCTTGGATGAGCCCTCGCTGGGTTTAGCTCCGCTCCTTGTGGACCAAGTTTTCGCTACCATTTTGCAGATAAATAAAGATGGGGTGCCGATTCTCCTTGTGGAGCAGAACGCGCGCAAGGCTTTGAGCATCGCGAACCAGGCTTACATCTTGGAAGTGGGGCGCATTGTCCTTGCCGGAGCAGCACGGGAACTCGCGGCCGATGAGCGCGTGCGCCAAGCGTACTTGGGCGGTGTGACCTACGAGCGCCGCCTCAGAGCAAAGGAGAGCCGTGCGACTGGAAACACACCCGATCCTAGAGGTTAAGCGTCCGGAGCCGTTCACCTTTTTCTTCCAGGGGCAGGAGCTCCTAGCCTATCCTGGGGAGACCATTGCTTCCGCACTTTTTGCTCACGGGATCCGTGTCTTCGGGCGTCACCACAAAGATGGAGCACCACAGGGGATTTTTTGCGCTAATGGCCAGTGCGCCCAGTGTCTCGTCCTCGCCGATGGCCGGCCCGTCAAAGCTTGCATGACGCTTGTGCGCCCTGGGATGCAGATTGCCCCTTTGGATGGCCTTCCCCAGCCACCCCCTTCTCCCGCGCAATTGGTTTTGGGAGAAATTGAGGAGATCGAGGTGGAAGTGCTGGTGATCGGGGGCGGTCCAGCCGGGATGTCCGCCGCCGTGGAGCTTGGGAAACTTGGGATAAAGACCCTCCTTGTGGACGACAAACATCGCCTGGGTGGGAAATTGCTCCTTCAGACGCACCGATTCTTCGGGTCTCAGGAGGCTGTGTTTGCGGGAACCCGCGGGATCGTGATCGCCGAAAAGCTCGCCTCTGAGGTTCGCGCCCAAAAATCTGTCGAGGTTTGGCTTAATTCCCCAGCCCTGGCGGTGTTCAGCGACAAAAAGGTGGGTGTGCTCAAAGAAGGACGTCGTTATGTCCTTGTGCGGCCCAAAATTTTGCTCGTCGCCACCGGCGCGCGCGAGCGTTCCCTTCTTTTCCCTGGAAATACTCTTCCCGGGGTATACGGCGCCGGCGCCTTTCAAACCCTCGTCAATCGCGACCTCGTTCGCGCCGGGCATCGGCTTTTTGTGGTCGGCGGAGGGAATGTCGGTCTCATCGCCGCTTACCACGCCCTTCAGGCGGGAATCGAGGTCGTGGGCTTATGCGAGGCTTTACCGGAATGCACCGGTTACAAAGTGCACAAGGATAAACTCCTGCGTCTGGGCGTTCCGATCTACACCTCTCATACTGTGTTAGCGGCCCACGGCCATGATCATGTAGAAGGCATAACAATCGTCCAGGTAGACGAGAAGTTTCAGCCCCTGCCGGGAACGGAAAAGACCTTTGCTTGTGACACCATCCTCATCGCGGTGGGGCTTGATCCGGTGGATGAGTTCTATCGCAAGGCCAGGGAATTTGGGATCCCGGCCTTTGCGTGCGGCGATGCTCAGGAGATCGCGGAGGCCTCCGCGGCCATTTTCACCGGCCGAATCGCTGGCAGGAAGGCGGCCCAAGTTTTAGGCTATCGCGTGGAAGTGCCCGCCGAGTGGGAGAGGACCGCAGAGATTTTGAAATCCAAACCGGGAAAGGTCCATGCCCTTCCAACCCCGCCCGCCCTCCCTGTCTTTCCGGTGATCCACTGTGCTCAAGAGATCCCTTGCGATCCCTGTGCCTCGGTTTGCCCACTTGGGCTGATCCAGGTGGATCCCACAGATATCCGCAAGCCGCCGCGCTTCTCCGGGGCCAGGCAGTGTTCCGGCTGCGGCCGGTGTGTGGCCTTCTGCCCAGGTTTGGCCATTTCCCTTGTGGATTTTCGTAGAGATCCGGCCAATCCCACGGTGAGCGTGCCCTGGGAATTTGGTCCTGATAAGCTTCAGCCTGGCGAGAAAGTGCTAGGGGTGGACTGGGAAGGGAAGGCTCTTGGGGAGGCAGAGGTGCAGGGCATGGCGCAGGTTCCCGGCGCAGACCACACATGGCTTGTGCGGCTAAAAGTCCCCCGGGACTGGGCTGTGCAAGTGGCAGGGATCCGCCTCCGCGTACGGGAAAAAGCGGGGGTTCCGGTGGCATCTCTTCCCATCCCTGAAGAGGCCGTTGTGTGTCGTTGCGAGCGCGTGCGGGCCTCCGAGATCCGCGCGCTCATTCGTCAGGGCGTGCGGGATCTGAACGAAATAAAGGCTGTGACCAGGGCGGGGATGGGCGCATGCGGGGGTAAAACCTGCCGCAACCTGATCCTGCGGCTCTTACGGGAAGAAGGCGTCCCTCCCGAGGAAATCACGGATTTTGTTACCCGGCCCCTTTTCCTAGAGGTGCCGCTTGGGATTTTCGCGGGAATGGAGGAGCCATGACCCACGACGTGGTGGTGATCGGTGCGGGGAGCGTAGGCACTCCGGCGGCCTTTTATTTGGCCCGCGAGGGACTGAAAGTCCTGGTGATCGACCGTTTACCAAGTCCGGGTCAGGGGTCGAACAAGGCCGCCATCGGCGGCGTGCGCGCGACCCACTCCGATCCAGCAAAGATCAGGCTAGGCCTGCGCACAATCGAGATCCTCTCTAAATTCCCAGAGGAATTCGGCTATGACGTGGAATGGCGGCCGGGAGGCTATGTATTCGTAGCTTATCGGCCGGAAGAGGAGAAAACCTTAAGGGAGCTCGTGGCCCTCCAGCGCTCCTTTGGGCTGAACATCCGCTGGTGCGATGCGGATGAGCTTCTGAGGGTTGTGCCAGACTTAAACCCCCAGGGCCTGCGTGGGGGGACTTATTCACCCGGGGACGGACACTGCTCCCCCCTCCTCCTTTGCCACGCCTATTACGAGCTTGCCAAAAAGGAGGGTGTGGTGTTCCGCTTTGGGGAAGGGGTGGTGGGGATTGAGGTGCGGGCCGGCCGGGTGCAAGCCGTGCGCACAACCAAAGGTCTTTATCCCACCAAGGTTGTGCTGAACGCCGCGGGAGCCTGGGCCACGCATGTGGGGAAACTTTTGGGTGTAGATCACCCCGTGTATCCGGATTGCCACGAAGCCGGGATCACCGAGCCCGTGGCGCACTTTCTTGACCCGATGATTGTGGATATCCGGCCCGGTCCGGGTTCAGCCAACTGCTACTTTCACCAAGTGGCCACCGGACAAGTGGCGTTCTGTATCACGCCGGAGCCACCCATCCTCGGTGAGGATCGCCGGGAAACAAGCGTGTTTCTCCCCCAGGTGGCCAGGCGCATCATCCAAGTGGTGCCGCGGCTTGCGGGGATCCGGGTGCGCCGCACCTGGCGCGGGCTTTATCCCATGACACCGGATGGGCTGCCTTTGGTGGGCTGGGTGGAAGGGGTAAGCGGATATCTTGTCGCCATCGGTCTCTGTGGCCAAGGGGTCATGCTCGGGCCAGCGCTGGGCGAACTCCTGGCTCGCGTGGTCATGGGCAAACGCCAACCAGGAGATCAGATTATCCTGGAAAACCTTTCTCCCAACAGAAGCTTCCAAACCCAAGAGGTTCTGCGTTAGGCTACCACGCAAAGGGCTTTTGGATAAAGCTCTACCTCCACCACCGAAGCGGGTTCCGCTAGGAGTTCGCCGTCCATATGCACAATGAGGGGCCTCTCTGCGTGGATCGTGGCGCGCTGCACATGGATAAGCTTCGTGCGCCGCAAGCTCAGATAACTTCCGTCTCGTGTTTTGGGAAGCACTGCTAGGCGAATGAGGCGGGGGTAATGGCCAATGATCGCAAGGTCCAACACGCCATCATCTGGCTTGGCGTGTGGGGAAAGGCAAAAGCCTCCCCCGGCCCACGGCCCGTTCATCACCGCCACGCTCAGGCATTTCCCGGAAAACCAGACCTCCTCAGCCCTTACCTCCATTTCCACTGGCCGGAAGCGGAGGACCTCAAAAAGGGTGGCCAAAAGATACCCCACTTCTCCCCGGAGGAACCGGTGGGTGCGATAGTCGTGGGCGATTTGGCCGTCAATCCCCATCCCCAGGGAATTCAAGTAGAACTGGCCATTGGCCTCGCCCACATCCACTTGTCGCTGCTTCCCCCGCCGGAGGGTCTCCACAGCCCCACGCAGATCCGCAGGTATCCCCAAGGAGCGCGCATAATCATTCCCTGAGCCCAGCGGAAGTATTCCAAGGGCAGTGCTTGTGCCGACCAAGGCCTGTGCGACTTCGTGGAGGGTTCCATCCCCCCCGGCCGCGACTACTACCTTCTCCCCCCGGGCGCAAAGCTCCTTTGCCAGCTCCTGGGCATGTTCTGGTCCCTCGGTGCGGAAGATCTGAGGATCAAGGGCACATCCCCGCAAAAGCTGACGCAGTTCATCTTCACGCTCACCAGCTGATCCCCGGCCAGCTGCGGGATTCAGTATCACCGGGAGTCTCCGCATGATGGGCCAATCCTAACCTACCAGGGCCTAAAGGACCACCAGCAAGGAACGAGGATGGATCCGGATGGAAAGCCTGTCCGTACGGGGGAGGAGTTCCCCATCTACGTAGACGCGCAAAGGCCGGCTCGTTTGAACCTCCACCCACTGCACGAGCGCGGACTTAACGCCCCTTAGTCCCAAATGTTTTCCTTGCCGCACTTTCACGAGGATGGGCACACGAGCGATGCGGGGGTAGTGGCGGATCGCAATGAGGTTTAGGGCGCCGTCGGTGAGGGCTGCGCCAGGGGCAAGATGGAACCCCCCAGCGGTGTGGGAACCGTTCATCACAGAGATCATGAGCCCTTGCAGCTCCCAGGAGCCCGCGTCGCTGCGGATCCGAAGGTGGAAGGGCCGGAAACGAGCCGCCTCGTAAAGGGCGGCCCAAAGGTACCCAAGCTCTCCACGCAGGAATTTCCAACGTGTGAAATCCTCAGCAATCTGGCCGTCGATTCCCATCCCCAGGGAGTTCAAATAAAAACGACCGTTGGCCTCGCCCACGTCCACGGGCACGGGCTTGCCTTCAGCTAAGTGCCGTAGGGCACCGGCGAAATCTACTGAGCCCACAAGAGAACGAAGGAAATCGTTGCCAGAGCCCATGGGGATGATGCCAAGGGCCGTGCTTGTGCCCACCAGGGCTTGAGCGACCTCGTTTAGGGTACCGTCTCCGCCGGCGGCCGCCAGCACCGGAGCGCGTTTGCGCACCAATTCGCGCGCCATCTCCGTGGCTTCACCGGGCTTGGTGGTGGTCAAAAGCACGGGAGCGAATCCCCGTGCTTTCAATTCCCGCAGGACTTCGTTTGCGCGAGCGCCGGCTCTTCCCCGGTCCGCGGCGGGGTTAAAAATGACTGGAAGTTCTGGCATGATTGCATTTTACTCCGCCACGGGTCCGCTGAGCTTTTGGGAGAGAACACCCACCGTGCGTGTACCCCAGGTGAACCCTACCCAGGCCATAAGCACATTGGCCGCAATGATGCCCCACCACACACCCCGCTCACCTAGGCCCAAAGCGACCCCCAAAGTCCATCCACCCACAGCCTGGAGGATCACCGTGCGCAAGACCGTGAGGAGGAGGGCTCGGCCGCCCATGCGTACCCCATTGAACATGGCCGAGGTCAACATCCCCAATGGCACGGTGGGGAGAAAGAGGCACATCCAGCGCAGAAAGGCCACGAGATCCGCGCGGAGCCCAAGGCTTCCGGGCGCGTAAGTAAAAAGGAGCGCAAGAGCGGGGGCAGCCAAAGCCACAAAAGAAGCGATCCCCACTTGGACGAGGACTCCGAGGCGAATTGCATAGAGGTAGGCTGTGCGGAGTTTCCCCCCATCCCTGGCCCCGAAGGCCGCAGCGGTCACGGCCGTGACCCCGGTGGCCATCCCATTCATGGGGATCGTGCCCAAGGTCACCACCCGCCAACCCGTCCCGAACACGGCCACAGCCCGCTCCCCACCTACCCTGAGGAGAATTCCGTTCACCGCAAGCATCGCGAGCGACATGGAAAGCTGGGCCAAAGAAGCCGGAGCCCCCACCGCCAGGATCTCCCGAATGATGGGAGGATCCCAGCGGAGTTTTTTCGGGGAGAGGTGCAGGTAGGTACTAGGCCGGAGGAAAAGCCAAAAGCTCAGAAGAAGAGCGGAGCAGAATAGGGAAGCCAGGGTAGCCCAGGCTGCCCCAGCCACGCCCAGGTGAAAGGTGTAAATAAAGAGGGGATCGAGACCAACGTTGAGAACGCCCCCCAAAATTATGGCGTACATGGCCCGCCGAGCATCGCCTTCGCCGCGCAGGAGGGCAGTGGCCAGGTTAGCGAAGAAGAGGATCGCGGCTCCCCCAAAGAGGATTTGGCCATAGACCGCCGCCTCCCAAGCCGCCTCGCCCCTCGCCCCCATGCGGGTGAAGATCCACAACGCTAAGGGGACCCCCGCGAGGAAAAGAAGGGAGGCAAGGAGGCCCAGGCTTAGGGTGAGGAGGGCGGCGCGTTCCGCGCCTTCCTTGTCGCGGGCCCCGATGCGCCGGGAGACCGCCGAGCTTCCACCCACTCCAAGGCCTGTGGCCAGGGCCATCATCCCGGTCATGAACGGGAAGAAAAGCCCGACCGCAGCCAAAGCCTCGCTGCCTAGCCCAGAAACCCAGATCGCATCCACCATGTTGTACAGGGACTGCACGAACATGGCGGCCATCATGGGGAGAGAAAGGCGTAAGACGGCCCTTTTTGGGTCACCAAGAAGGGTTTGCACACCGGCAGTCAAGCGTTCCATTTACTCCACGGTGGTTCGAAGGAAACTCTGGGCAGCCACGAACATCATGAGGATGGCGAGCCCCCCGATCACCAAAAGGGACACCCATATCGCGCCCCAATCCCAGCCGAAAAGGAGGATCTGGCGAATGGGGGTCACGGCGTGTGTGACCGGGTTCATCTGCGCAAGCGTAGCAAGCCAGCCAGGCATGGCCTCGCGCGGAAAAAGGGCATTGCTCGTGAACATGAGGGGCATGGTGAAGAAGTTCACCACCGCCATGAGGGTCTCTTGGGATTTGATGCGCGCGGCCAGGGCGAGGGAGAAGCCGCTTAGGATCAGGCTGAAGGTCATGGCCACAACGAGGGCAAAGATTGCTCCGGGGAACCCTGTGGCAAACCGCACGCCCAATCCGGTGGCGATGAGGAGGATGAGGAGCCCCTGGAATCCGCCTTGGACCGCGGAGGCCATCATTTTGCCCAAGGGGATGGCGGCGCGGGAGATAGGTGCGGCCAAGAGCTTCTCCAAGTAGCCGATGCGCCGGTCCCAAACAATGGACATCCCGGCGAAAACACCGCCGAAGAGGACGGTCATGAGGAGGACCCCTGGGGTCATAAACGCGAGGTAACTCCCTGTGCCCAAAAGCCTCTCCACAAAGGGATTCTTGACCAACCCCTCCATCATGTTTCCCATGAGGCCAAGCCAAAGAAGGGGCTGGATCACCGTCACCAAAAGACGGGTTTTCGCTCGGAAGAACTTGAGGAGTTCACGCCAAGCCACGTACCCCACATCTGCAACGATCATCGCCGCACTCTCCTTTGCAGGATCCGCGCCCGCACGTGCTCCTCCCGGCTCACCTCAGCCTCCCGGATCTCCCGGCCGGTGTAGTGGAGGTAAACGTCGTCCAGGGTTGGGCGTTTGAGCCGCACTGAATCCACTTGGATCCCGTGTGCGAGGGCCAGTTGCACGAGTTCCGGGATGAGCCGGTCGCCCCGCTGCTCCACCCAAATCCAGTGGATGCCGTCCGGCGAAGAGCGGAGGTTCCGTACGCCAGGTAGGGCTTGGATGGCCGAAAGCAACGCTGGTAAACGCTCATCTGTGGAGACGAATTTCAGGGTGATGAGATCTCCCCCCAGCGCGGCCTTAAGTGCTCCGGGTTTGTCCAGGGCCAGGATTTTTCCCTGGTCGATGATGGCCACGCGATCACAAAGCTCGTCGGCCTCCTCCATGTAATGGGTGGTGAGGAAGATCGTCATCCCGTGTTCTTCGCGCAGTTTACGGATGTACTCCCAGATCGCCGTTCTTGTTTGGACGTCCAGGCCCAGGGTGGGTTCGTCCAAAAACAGGATGCGCGGCCGGTGGATGAGGGCGCAGGCAATGTCCAAGCGTTTGAGCATTCCGCCGGAATAGGTTTGGGCTAAGTCATTGCGCCGCTCCCAAAGGCCAAATAGCCGCAAGACCTCCTCCCCCCGCTTGCGGATCTCCTCCTGAGAAAGGTGGTAAAAGCGGCCTTGCAGGTAGAGGTTCTCCCAGCCGGTGAGGTGATCGTCCACCGCCGTCTCCTGAGCGGCATATCCAATGCTGCGTTTGGCTACACCGGGATCCTTCCCCACATCTACCCCAAGGATTCGTATCGTTCCGTTGGTGGGGCGGAGGAGACCCACGATGCACTTTATGGTTGTGGACTTTCCCGCCCCATTTGGGCCGAGGAAACCGAAGATCTCCCGTTCATCTATTGCGAAAGAAACGCCGTCCACGGCACGAATTCCACCGTGATAGATTTTGACCAAATTTTCAACGCATACAGCTTCCATCCTTTTCACCCCCGACAAGCACCATCAATTTCGCGTTAATTTGGGTCAACAGGTCTTCTAGTTCCGGCGTCTTCCCGGAAACCACGGCCTGGGCGAAGAGCCGCAGGAATTGGGAAAAGCTTGGGATGGTTTTGGTGGTCTGTATTACCAGGTTTACGAGGGTCTTCCACTCATCTTTTCCTTTTTCCATCTCCGCCAGGGCCTCCTCCCCCTTTTGGGAGAGGCGCCAAAGGGGGCGCTTTTCCCCACCGTGTTCGATCAAACCTTGCTCGGCGAGGGCTCCCAAAAGGGGATAAAGCGAACCTGGAGAGGGGCGCCACCCGAGCCGTTCCTCCAACTCCTTGGCCAGGGCATAACCCGTACGCGGTCCCTCGGAGAGAAGGCGCAGCACCCAATAGCGGAGAAACCCACGGCCCACCATATATCGGATCCGAAAGATCGGGGGCGAAGTATAGCGCGGCCGTGCCAACCCACAAGATACGGTACAATTTTTCGTGGCCGCCCGACTCTATTTCCGTGCCCAGATAGAGGACCGCTACCAAGCTGTACGAGCTCTCCTTGAAACCTGGGCGGAGGATGAGGGGCACCGCATCTTTGGACAAACTGTTTTAATAAAGCCAAACTGTGTTTCCGCGCATCATCAGCTCGCCAGCACCAACGCCGAGGCAGTGCACGCTGCCTTAGAAGTGCTCCATCAGCTTCGCCCAAAAAGGCTCATCCTCGGCGAGGGCTCCAGCGAGGACACCCTTCAAGCCTTCAAAAACTTCGGGTATCTGGCCTGGGTGGAGAAATTCGGGGCGGAGATCTTGGACTTAAATCAAGATGCCTTCGAACTGCGCACGGTCTACGATGCAAAGGGCAACCCAATCTCCATAAGGATTGCCAAAACAGCCCTCACAAGCTTCCGCGTCTCTTTGGCCAAGCCCAAAACCCACGACTGCGTGATCGTTACATTGGGGATCAAAAACCTCGTGGTTGGGGCCATTCAGAAGCCCGACAAACCCAAGATCCACCAAGGCTATGCCGCCATCAACCTGAACATCGCTCTCCTTGCGCGGGAGCTTGCGCCCCACCTCAGCGTGATCGATGGATACGAGGGGATGGAGGGAAACGGACCCGTGGCCGGCGACCCTGTACCACATCGGTTCGCGTTGGTGGGGAGTAACCCCGTGGCAGTGGACGCCGCTGCCACCACTCTCATGGGTTTTGACCCGCGGGAGATCGGATACCTTGTGCACTGCGCGCGCTTTGGCTTAGGGGATTTGGACGGATGGGAAGTGGTGGGAGATCCTTTGCATGGGAGCATACGCCGGTATCGTCCGCATTCCACTTATCAAGAACAGTTGCATTGGGATTGTTTGGGACACGGTTTGAGAGCAAACTATGAACGTGCTTGAGCAATTTGGTGAGCCGCGGATCAACCGACGCGCTGAAGTGGATCCACTCCTACGTGAGGTGTTAGAACGCGCTCTTTCTGAAATCTATGCGCTCCTTGCCGCGCATGGCCGGCCCTTCAAGTTACAAGCTCTTCTTACCCGCGATGGCGAGTACCTTTTGCGCATGGAGGTGGCCTACGCGGACCGGGAGGAGCGGGACCGCCTTTGGGACGAGGCCGCCCAGGCCCTGGAGCGGGCCCGCGCCGGCCGGCCCGTGCACATCCTCTGCGGCATCGCCCGCCTGAACCCCGAGGGCTAGCCATGGAGCTCCCCCGCGCCTTCGGCGTCCTCCTCCACCCCACGAGCTTCCCAGGCCCCTGGGTCTGCGGGGTTTTAGGGAGGGAAGCTTGGGAATTCGTGGATTGGCTTTCCGCGGCCGGAGCGACGTTCTGGCAAGTGCTCCCCTTGGGCCCCACGGGCTTTGGGGACTCCCCCTACCAGAGCTTTTCGGCCTTCGCCGGGAACCCCTACCTAATCGACCCCGAGGACCTCGTGCGCCGGGGCTGGCTTCCGCCCGAGCCGCCGCCCCCTGCCCCCCCGGAGCGCGTGGAATACGGGCTCCTGTACCGGTGGAAGTGGGGCCTCCTGCGCCGGGCCTTCGCGGGCTTCCTGGCGCGCGCGGATCCCCAGGAAAAGCGGGACTTCGCGCGCTTTTGGGAGGAGGAG
>JANXBC010000024.1 GCA_025060555.1 Candidatus Bipolaricaulota bacterium | reverse complement strand
TATTCTTGTGTTTTTGACCATGCACCTGGCGCCCGGGGACCCTGTAAAAATCATATTGGGTCCCCGGGCCACTCAACAGGCCATTGACCGACTGCGCCACGAATTAGGGCTAGACAGACCTTTTGTGGTCCAATACTTCACTTGGGTGGGAAACATACTGAAAGGCAATTGGGGGAGATCGATCCAGCTGCGGCGCGAGGTATTCCCTTTGGTGATGAGCCGGTTTGGCTTCACAGCGATATTGGCCTTCACCGCCATATTCATAGCGAGCTTAGGAGGAGTGGCCGCAGGATTAGGAGCCGCCTTCAAACCGCATACGTTTTGGGACCGAACCTTTACCTTCTTTGCCATCCTGGGGTTCAGCGTGCCCGCCTTTTGGCTAGGATTGCTGCTCCAACTTGTGTTCGGCCTTAAGCTAGGTTGGTTTCCGGTCTCCGGAGTCTCCTCTTCCACTGGTGGAGGAGCCTTAGATTTCCTTCACCACATGGTGTTGCCCAGTATCGCCTTGGCCGCTGAACCGATGGCCTTGATCGGCCGGATGACGCGCTCATCCCTGCTGGAGGTAGCCCAAGAAGACTACATAAAGACGGCGCGCGCTAAGGGGGTGACCGAAAGGGCTGTTTTAGCCAAACACGCTCTCAAAAGCGCTTTTATCCCAGTCCTCACGGTGATCGGCATGCAATTAGGATTTGTTCTAGCTGGATCGGTCTTTGTGGAGGTCATCTTCTCCTGGCCTGGAATTGGTGCGTTAATGGTCAACGGCATCCTCGCTAGAGACTTCCCCTTGGTGCAAGGAGCTATTCTAATTATTGCCCTATCGTACGTCTTCGTAAATCTAGGTGTTGACCTCCTCTACGCGTATATAAACCCAACGATTCGCTATGAGTGAAAGAAGGAGAAAAGAAGGTTGGCGGCGTATCGTCTGGCGCCTTTTCCACGACCGATTGGCTGTGATCAGCTTTCTGTTCCTGCTTGGCGTGATAGCTATTTCTTGCATGGCGCCAATCTTGAACTTGCCTGATCCCAATGCCATTGATCTTAGCAAAAGGCTGTATCCTCCAGGCACTCCCGGCCATCTTTTAGGCACAGACGAGTTCGGCCGCGATTATTTGAGCCGGCTCATCTGGGGCGGGCGGGTTTCTATCTCCGTAGGATTTTTGGCTGTTCTGATGGCCATGAGCGCCGGGGTCTTAGTCGGTATCTTTTCGGGTTTCATGCGCGGATGGTGGGACTTGGTGATCATGCGGCTTATCGACGTGCTCATGGCTTTCCCTTATGTGCTTTTGGCCATTGCCATCATTGCTGCTTTGGGACCGGGGCTGATGAACACCATGATCGCCCTCGCGATCGCAGGGATCCCTTACTACGCACGGATTGTTCGGGGCTCAGTTCTTGCCCTCATGGGTAAAGAATTCATCCAGGCTGCCCAGGCCCTGGGAGCCTCTTCCCTTAGGATCCTCTTCCGTCATGTGCTCCCCAACGTGATTTCCCCGGTGATCGTGGCCGCAACTTTGGATGTGGGATGGATGATCATGGCCGGGGCTGGCATGAGCTTCTTGGGGTTGGGAGCGCAGCCACCAACCGCAGAATGGGGGCTCATGCTGAGCCATGGTAGCAAATATCTACGCACGGCGCCGCACCTTTCCCTGTTCGCCGGGCTGGCCATCTCCCTTGTGGTGCTAGCGCTTAACTTCGTAGGGGATGGCCTTAGGGATGCGTTGGATCCGAAAGTCCAAAGATATTAGGGAGGGACGCGTGTATACGAGCACTTTTTCCATTGTTGCCTGCGACCCCAAGACGGGGGAACTTGGAGTCGCAGTACAGTCCAAGTTCTTAGCCGTAGGGGCGGTGGTGCCCTGGGCGAAAGCCGGTGTGGGGGCGATAGCCACCCAGTCTTATGCCAACACTTCCTATGGCCCCAAAGGGTTGCGACTTTTGGCCCAAGGCTTGCCTCCACAAGAGGTCTTGGACCGACTTACCGCTAAAGATCGGGAACGGGAACTGCGTCAGATAGGGTTAGTGAATGCTCAAGGCCAGGCTGCTGCTTTCACAGGCGAAAAATGCCTCCCCTGGGCTGGGCAGATAGTAGGGGAGAACTTCGCATGCCAAGGAAACATTTTGGTCTCAGAACGGGTGGTTGAAGCCATGGCTGAGGAATTCACACGCGCTAAAGGCCCATTGGCTGAGCGGCTGCTCGCCGCTTTGGCGGCGGGGCAAGCTGCTGGTGGAGACCGCCGGGGGCAGCAGTCGGCCGCCCTCTTGGTGGTCAAAGAGCGCGGAGGGTATGGAGGCTTCAACGATCGCTACATCGATTTACGCGTGGACGACCATCCTCAGCCCATTGCTGAGCTAAAACGCCTTTATGAACTGCATCAACTCTACTTCGCCCCGCCCAGCGCCCAAGATTTGGTCCCAATGACTAGCGATCTGCGTTACAGATTGCAGGAGCTCCTGGTTAAACTGGGTTATTTCCGTGGTTGTGTGGATGGGCATCCTTCCCCGGAATTTTGGAAGGCTTTGTTTGATTTTTGCGGAACAGAGAACCTCGAAGAACTCCTAAGAAAAGATGAAAAGTTTGATCTGCGTATCCTTCGGCACATGGAGCGGCTTGCCAAGGAGCGAGGATGAAGAGGGTCACACGGGACCATGTGATCTACGCTATGGATAAGGCGAACCCTCCTGTAGCGGTGGTCCAGCCTGGGGAGCGCCTTTTGGTGGAAACGGAGGACTGCTTCTCTGGCCAGATAAAAGAAGCCACAAAATCTTTAGGAGTTTGGTTTGACTATTCCCGCATTAACCCCGCCACTGGACCTATCGAGGTAGTGGGAGCTAATCCCGGAGATGTGCTAGAGGTGGTGATAGAGGAGATCGTTCTTCCGCGGCAGGGGGTGATGGCTACTTACCCCGGGTGGGGGCCCCTAGGATCGGACGTGCGGGAGTCCATGGTGAAAATAGTGCCAATAGAAGGTGCGCGAGTGCTCTTCTCCTCAGACATATCTCTGCCCGTAAGGCCAATGATTGGTGTCATTGGCACCGCCCCCAGTGGAAAGGCCGTGCCCTGTGGCTCCCCAGGCCCCCACGGAGGCAATTTGGATACCAAAGAGATCACGTGCGGAACCAGAGTTTTCCTTCCGGTGTTCGTGCCGGAAGCTCTTTTAGCCTTGGGAGACGTGCATGCCACGATGGCTGATGGGGAGGTATGTGGCACCGCCGTAGAATGCCGCGCGGAAGTACTTATTCGCGTGGAGCTCCATTTTGGATTACATTGGAAGACGCCTCATCTGATTAGGGAAGAGCACCATTACGTTTTGGCCTCGGGCGCAACTTTAGAAGAAGCTATCCAGTTGGCTACACGGGAAACGGTGGAAATGTTGGCTTATGCACAAGGTCTTTCCTGGAACGAGGCCTATATGTTGGCCAGTCTGGCTTGTGACCTGCAGATCTCCCAGGTAGTGAACCCATTGAAGACGGTCCGAGTTAAGATCCCTTCCGCTCTTCTGCCGCACACTCCACTGTAACAATGGTTAGCATGTTGAGCGGCAAGAAAAAAGGGGCGGCCCAGAGGAAGCCGCCCCTTTGAACTTGTTTTTTCGCTCCTACTGGCCGGAGACGGAGGGCTGGGTCACCGGCGCGGAGTCGTCCTTCCAGAGGATCGCTGTCTGCACTTCCTCCCGGTTCCCGTAGGCATCAATTGCGTAGTACTCGATCTTGTGCGGCCCCTCTGGCCCAGGCACGGTGAAGAACCCCGTATAGTGCCGCCAGTCGCCCCCATCGATGCGGAAGAA
The DNA here is from genome assembly GCA_025060555.1 of Candidatus Bipolaricaulota bacterium. GTDB lineage: Bacteria > Bipolaricaulota > Bipolaricaulia > Bipolaricaulales > Bipolaricaulaceae > DTER01. Next base: position 11,609 of record JANXBC010000024.1, on the reverse strand, counting down.
GATGTTGGTCACCCCTGAGGCATCCTCGCTCCGCAGCTCGATCGGGGTGCGCGATGTAATCCACAGCTTCCCATCCGGCGCAAGGTAACTCGGCGTACCGGCGATGATCCGCGTCACTGGCGGATGAATGTCCAGGTAAATGACCAAGGTCTTCGTCGGCTCGCGGTTCCCGAGCTTGTCCACCGCGTAATACTCCATGCGGATCATGGCGCGATCGGGAAGGGGGAAGGGCTCAGAATAGGCTTGGAAATCCCCGCTATCGAAGCGGAAGAAGATCTTGTCCACGCCCACGCCGATGTCCTGGGCTACCAGCCGCACAAGGGTCCCGGGTGCCAACGCGACAATCCCCCGCTCGCCCACCTTCGCCAGATCTACGGTGCGCATGGGTGTGGCTTCAGGCGGGAGTGTCACGGGCGGCTCCATGAGGGGATAGACGTCCGGAACAAGTTCGTACGCGGTATCGCCTATGCCATCCTTGTTGAAGTCAGAGCCGCGGTAATCTGACCAATAGTTTCCCCGGCCCCCTTGGTGCCAGGCATTGTTCATCCCCTCGTCCTTGGCCGGAAAACCGCAGCTGAACAGAGCGTTGCCGTAAATCACGTTGTTTTGGGAAGCTCCACCCACCAGGATGCCATAGTCGCAAAAGCCAATAGCATTCCCCGTGATAGTCACATTTTGGCTAGCAAGAAGGTGGATCGCAATTTTCCCCCCGAAGATGGCGTTGCCCTCAATACGACCATTGCGCACATTAGAAAGGAAAATGCCTGCGCGCTCTTGGGGGTAACGGATCTGGCAGTTACGGATCACAAAGTGCGCGCGTGTGCCGTCGACGTAAATCCCATAGTCGTGTCCCCGGGTATCGATGACCCAACCCTCGATCACATAGGGATCACCCGCGGTTCCCGAACCCTTCACCACACCGTTTTCCCAGGTGAAACCCGCATCACTATGGATGTAGATGGGTTCATGGGGGGCCCAGCCTTGGCTCAAGGCAGCGAAGGCCAACCCCACCAGCATCATCCCCACAAGGATGCTTCTCATCGCAGCCCTCCTTTGGTCAAGCCACATAAGCCACTGCCATCCTAACCCAAATGGCCGGGAGCTCCCGGGACAGGTTTCGCCCCGCAAGTGGACACAGCGCTCTTCCCTCAGCCCAAAACCTCCTGGTCCAAAAGCTCAGCGAGGACTTTGGGCAAGACCACGGTGCCGTCCGGGCGTTGGTTTTGCTCCAAAATGGCCGCGAAAAGTCGGGATGTAGCGAGGCCTGAGCCATTCAGGGTATGCACGTATTGTGGTTTTCCCCCGGCCTTCGGTCGGTACCGCACATTCCCCCGCCGGGCCTGAAAATCCTCGCAGTTGGAACAGGAGGAAACCTCGTAATACCCCCCTTGTCCAGGGAGCCAGACCTCCAGATCCACCGTCTTCGCTGACTGGAAGGCCAAGTCCGTGGCGGGAAGGAGTGTCACCCGGTAATGAAGGCCAAGGAGCTGTAAAACACGTTCAGCATGGGAGACGAGCTCTTCCAAAGCCTGGTAAGAGGTTTGCGGGGTGCTGTACCAAAAAAGCTCGATTTTGTTGAACTGATGCACGCGGATGAGGCCCCGCTGTTCCTCCCCATAGCTTCCGGCCTCGCGCCGAAAACACGGGGTATAGGCCACATAGCGCAGGGGCAGTTGCTCCTCCTCGAGGATTTCGTCGTTGTGGAGATTGGCCAAGAGCGATTCCGCAGTGGGATTAAGAAAAAGATCGTCTGCTGGACAGTAATACAGTTCCTCAGCAAATTTAGGAAGTTGGCCGGAGACGAGAAAAGATCGACGGTTGGCTAGGATCGGGGGCAAGACCGGCGTGTACCCATGGTCCCGCACGTGGAGCCCAAACATCCACCAAAGGAGGGTGAGTTCCAGCCAGGCCCCGTCGCCAGTGTACAGAGGGAAGCGGCTGCCGGAAATCCTCGCCGCCCTCTCCAAATCGAGAAGGCCCAGACGCTGCGCCAAGGCCACATGATGTTGAGGGGGGAAACTAAAGCGCGGCGGCTCCCCCCAAACCCGTAACACCACTTTCTCTTCCTTTGTCCCCGAAGGCACGGAGTCGTGGGGGATGTTGGGCAGGGAAAGGAGTTCCTCCTCCAAGGCGGCCTCCACTTGGGCCAAGCGTTCCTCGAGCTGTTTGCGCTGCTCCGCGAGACCCTTTAGCTCCGAGAGGATGCGCTCACGCAAAGCAGGATCAACACCACGTGTCAATTCCGCCACGCGTTGCGAACCTTCGTTTTGCCGGCGCCGAATCTCGTCCACCTCACGCTGCAGCTCTCGACGTTCTTCATCCAAAGCCAAAAGCCGCGTAAGATCGATGTTGGGGTTGCGCCGCTTGAGCCGCGCTGCCACCCCCTCCGGATCACCCCGAATCCGCCGTAAATCCAACATGGCCCAAAAGTTTAGCCCCAACCACCCCCTTTGCCATCCAGGGTGAAGAACACCCCCTTGCCCCGTACGATTCTCCGCCATGAAAGCCATCGTCTTTTCCAAGGCCCTTTACTCCACGTGGGTCTACTACAGCCCTGACCGAATTCTTTTTGATTGTGGCGAGGGAATAAGCACGCTCTTGGAAAACAAGGTTTTCGCCATAAAGCACGTGTTCATCTCTCATGGTCACGCTGACCACATCTCCGGGCTCATGGGGCTCATCAATATTCGCAACAACGCCATGGGGGACCATGAAAAGGAGCTGCGGGTTTATTACCCAGCTGGTAGCTTCTTCGTCTCCGAATTGATCACCTATTTTGCCCGCACCAACCGTAACCTCCAGTACGAGCTGGAGTGGATCCCCTTGCAACCTGGGGATCGCGTCCCTCTCCTTCCTGGCCGGCATCCCCGGTATGTTGAGGCTTTTGCCACCGTGCATACCCGGGGTGAGCCATCTTTGGGTTATAACGTGTGTGAGGTCCGGCACCGGCTCAAGCCGGAGTACCGGGAACTTCCTCAAGAAGAGATCGTGGCCATGGTCCGGGCCGGGAAGAAAGGGGAAATATCCGAAACTTACACCCAATATTTGTTCTCGTATGGTGGGGATTCCGTCCCTATCAACCCTGACCTCGTGCGGGGAACAGAAGTGCTCCTCCACGAAGCGACGTTCGTGGACGACGCGGACCGAAAGGAGTACAAACACTCTACAGTTTGGGAGGCAATCGAGGTGGCCAAGAAGGCGGAGGTGCAAAAGGAACTCATCCTCTTTCATCTCTCCAGCCGTTATCAGTGGGAAATCGATAAACTTGAGGCGAGGATCGCGGAGTTGAACACCCCGTTTCGGGTGAGGATCATCCCTCCAGGCGAAATAGTGGAGATCGAATAAGGAGGTGCTGGTGGGAAAATATATTCGGATCGTCACGGAGATCCCGGGACCAAAATCCCGGGCCGTCATGGCGGAAAAGGAGCGGTGGGTAGCAAGGCCATTGCACCCGCTTGCTCCGTTCTTTGTGGCCAAAGCAGAAGGTACAGTGGTGGAAGATCTTGATGGAAATCGCTTCCTTGACTTCACGGGCGGTTGGGGTTGCCTGAACGTGGGGCATAACCATCCCAAGGTTTTGTCCGCTGTGCGCGCGCAGATCGAGCGTTATACGCACACGGACTTCACCGCTGTCCCATACACCCTTTATGTGGAGCTTTCGCGCCGGCTCGCCCAGCTTGCCCCCGGACCCACCCCAAAGAAGTGCGCCCTTTTTAACTCCGGGGCTGAGGCCGTGGAAAATGCCGTGAAGATCGCGCGCGCTGCCACGGGGAGGAAAGCGGTTTTGGTGTTCGAAAACGCCTTCCACGGTCGCACCCTCCTCACCATGACCATGACCCACAAAGCCATACCCTATAAAGCGGGATTTGGCCCATACGCTTCCGATGTATTCAGGCTTCCCTATCCCTACCCATATCGCAACCCCATCCCCATGGAGGAAATTGAACGGCGCCTTTTGGCCTTGGTTGACCCCAAGGAAGTGGCCTGCTGCGTGGTCGAGCCGGTGATCGGCGAAGGTGGGTTCATCGTCCCACCCCCGGAATTCCTCCCCTTCCTGCGGGAGTTGGCCAACCGCTACGGTTTCCTCCTCGTTTGCGACGAAGTACAAAGTGGGGTGGGGCGGACTGGTAAATTCTTCGCCTGCGAGCATTTCGGGGTTGAGCCGGATCTCATCTGCGTAGCCAAGTCCATCGCCGCTGGCCTCCCCCTTTCCGCGGTGATCGGCAAAGCTGAGATCATGGACGCCCTGATCCCTGGGGCGATCGGTAGCACCTACGGCGGGAACCCCGTGGCGTGCGCTGCCGCGCTCGCGGTACTGGATGTCATTGAGGAGGAGAACCTCTTGGCCCGCGCGGATCATCTTGGAAGAATAATTCGGCGCGAACTCTCCCGCTTTATGGAGAAGTTCCCGGTCATCGGGGAGGTGCGGGGGCTTGGGGCAATGGTCGGGATTGAATTGGTGCGGGACAAGAAGAGCAAAGAACCGGCACCGGAGCTAACTAAATCCGTACAACAAGAGGCTCTGCACCGCGGCGTCCTCTTCGCCACCGCCGGCCTCCACGGAAACGTCATCCGTTTCCTCCTCCCCCTCACTACCCCTGACGACGCCCTCCTCGAGGGATTGGCTGTGTTGGAGGACGCGTTCCAAACGGTGCTAGCTAGGATACCCGCTTAAGGAATGTAAAGGAATACGGAGGAAGGCGGAGGGTTCCGCTTAGGAATTCTCCGCTTTGTTCTTCGCGAAACCGGCCGGAGGGGAGCATCAAAACCTCTTCCTTCGTCCCAGCATTGAGGGCCAAAAGGGTTTCTGTCCCAAGAAATGGCCGACTGAGCAAAAGCGCGCGCCCTTGGGCAAAAGGGAACTTTAGGCCCCCGCGCCGCAAGGACTCCGTTTCTCGCCGCCGCCTGACAAGTTTACCGATCACCGAAAGAATCGGATGGTCCGGCTGGACCTCTTCCCAAGGAAAACAACGACGACAATCGGGGTCATCGCCACCCGCGAGGCCCACCTCATCACCGTAATAGATCGCCGGCGCGCCAGGAAAGGCAAAAAGAAAAGCTACGGCCAAAAGAAACTTCCTTCTCTCTCCGCCAGCTAGCGTCAAGAACCGCGGTTTATCGTGGCTGCCAAGAAGGGTGTAGGAAGCAAAATTCGCCCACATGGGATAACTCCGCCAGATATGCCAGACATAGCGCACAAACCGCGGAGCATCCCAAACCTCTTCAGCAAAGAAGTGGACCAAACCCTCCCAAAGTCGATAGTGCATGACACCATCCAAGGCACGATGACGAAACCATGGGGTCCCCAATCCCATCACTTCACCCAATACATAGGCTTCAGGGTTAACGGTCTTGACGGTCCTGTAGACCTCGCGCACGAAATCCGGGGGCAAGTACTCAACCGTGTCCAGACGCCAGCCGTCGATCTCGTATTCCTCAAGCCAGTAGCGCACAACGGAAAGCAAGTATTCTCGAACTTGGGGGTTATCGTGGTTCCACTCCGGCAAGCCTGGACATCCCGCCCAGCAAGAATAGCCTGGCTCCTCTTCTTCCCACATGAACCAATCCCCGTAGGGGGACTGCCTGCGGCGCGCTTGGGCATCGCGAAAGAAAGGGTGGCCGCGGCCACAGTGGTTGAAAACCCCGTCAAGGATTATGCGCATCTTCCGCCGATGAGCTTCGCGCACCAGCTCCCTCAGCGCGGTGTTCCCACCAAGAACGGGATCAACCTGGAAATAATCCTCTGTGTCATAGCGATGGTTGGTGGAGGCCAGAAAAATCGGGGTGAGGTAAAGCGCGTTCACCCCTAAATTCTCTAGGTAATCGAGCTTCTTGAGAATGCCCCAAAGGTCGCCCCCGAAAAAACTCGTGGGGGTTGGGGGTTCGCCCCATGGCCGTACCCCTGGCGGGTCATTGGCCTGGTCGCCGTTGCAAAAACGATCAGGGAAAATCTGATAAAAAACGGCATCTTGCACCCATGCAGGCGGCTGAACCCCTGTCACTTCCATCGGGTAAGGATTTCCTCGCGCTGAAAGAGCTTGATCCCCAAAAAGAGGAGGGCCGCGTTCACCCCAACAAGAAGCCCACCCTCAATTGCGACAAACTTGAGGTCCACTGCGGTGAGGCGCGCGGAGTAAACAATGAGGGGGATAAGCGTTGGCACCACAGCAAGGCCAGCGAATTGGTAAGCAGCACGGGAGTCGGAGGAGCGGGAGGAAATGATCATGGCCACCAGCGCCGCAAACAGGGCCAAAAGTGGGGAGAGGACGAAGATGGAAAGGAGCCAAGGGAGGGTGAGAACCCCGGCGGGAATGCCCCCAGGGATCATGAAAGACGCGGCTAAGAGGAAAAGGCCAAACACACCCCAGGTAAGGAATAGCGCTGGGATAACCGCAACGAGCGATTTGCCCAAAAAAAGTTCAAGATCCGAAAGAGGGGTGGCCAAAAGCGGTTCTAGAGTGCCTTGCTCTTTTTCCCCCACCACTGAGTACACCCCAAGGGTCACGGGAATCATCACGGGGAGGATGAGAAAATAAAGAAGGGCAGCGTTGAACAGTGCAGCTTGAGCTTCTGGGGGAAGACCACGGCTTTGCCAAACCATATATCCAGCAAAACCGCCCATGAAGAGGGGCATGAAGAGGCAACCGTAGAGAACCATTTTTATGCGGAAAAGCTCCGCCCATTCTTTGCGCACTAAAACCTTAAGCCGCATCGCCACTCTCCACAAGCTCAAGATAAACTTCTTCAAGCGTGCGCTCTTCCTCCGTCACGTAAACGATCTCGGCACCCAGCTCTACCAACCTCCTGATCAAGACAGGATTGTTCCGCTCGGGATCATCAATAGCTGCATAAACTTTGTTCCCATCGGAGGAAATTTCATGCACAAACGGCAAATCGCTTTTGGTCAAAGGTCTGGAGAGGGGTTGTGCTAGGGTTATCACCACACGGCGTCCAAAGAGGCGCTGTTTTAGCTCGTCCGGTCGCCCTACCGCAATGAGACGCGTTTTCAAAACGGCGATGCGCTGGCAAAGACGCTCCGCTTCCGCCAGGTTGTGGGTGCAAAGGAGGATGGCCCTATGAGCCCGGGAAAGTTCGGAAAGAAGATCCCGCACCTCTTTGGCCGCCTCCGGGTCAAGGCCGCTTGTGGGTTCATCCAAAAGGAGGACAGGTGGATCGTGGACGAGAGCGCGGGCCAATGCCAGCCTCTGTCGCAACCCTTTGGAGAGGGTGGCCACCGGCTCCTCCGCCCGCCCCATAAGCCCGACCAAAGCCAGGGTCTCCTCCACCCTTTGAGAATCCTTCACCCCGTAAAGGTCAGCAAAAAACTGAAGGTTACGGCGCACCGAAAGGCGCTTATAAAAGCCTGGATTTTCGGAAACTATCCCGATCTTGGGACGGACCTTTTCCGGCTCGTGACGAAGATTGTGCCCGGCCACCCAAGCCTCGCCCGAGGTGGGGGCCAAAAGCCCGGCGAGCATACGCACCGTGGTGGTTTTCCCCGCACCATTTGGGCCCAAAAGCCCAAGGACTTCCCCCGCCTGAACCTCCAAATTCAGGTCCACCACGGCAGGGCGGTCCCCAAAGTATCGGCTAAGGCTAGCGGTACGGATCATCGCGCGGGCGCCCCCACCCAACTCTCTGCATCCACAACCATGGTCATGATCCCTGCCTCCGGCCAGGCCCGCAATACCCGAAAGAGCCAGGGCTCACGCGCTTCCACAAACCCTGTCTTTTTGTACGCCCGAATCGCTCGGTGATTATCCCGATGCACATGCAAAACAACTTTCACTAGGCCCAATTCGTGAAAAGCATAATCCAAAAGAAGGCGCAGAGCCTCAGGACCATACCCTTTTCCCCAACAGTCTTTTTCCCCCACCACGATCCCCAGCTCCGCGATCTTTTCCCGCCAGCGGATGGTGTGCAGACTACAGTTCCCGATGTGCCGACCGTCGTGAAGGACAATGGCGAAATGGATGGAGTCAGGGGAGGTGTACACGCGATTAAGCCATTCCTCCCAGGAGAGGGGAAGGAGCGGCCAAGCTGGAAGGAGCCACCTTGCTACCTCTGGATCTGCAACCCAGCGACGCGTCTGAGCAAGGTGCATCGGCCCAAAAGGTTTAAGGCTTAGCCGCTCCCCGCGCAGCTCCAAACCCCTCACCTCACCGGAGGAACCAGGGTTGCACCGGGAAGAGCGAAGCAAAAAGGAGAGAAATGACGCTCATGAGCTTGATGAGGATGTCGAGCGATGGCCCTACGGTGTCCTTGAGAGGATCACCCACAGTATCAGCCACGACCCCGGCAGCATGGGCTTCCGAACCCTTCCCGCCGAAGTGCCCTTCCTCCACGTATTTCTTAGCGTTGTCCATGGCCCCGCCGGCATTCCCGCAAAAGATGGCGAGCATGATCGCGGAAAGAAGAGCTCCCACGAGGAAGCCGGCGAGGGTGTAACGGCCAAACACAAGCCCAATGAAAAGGGGAAGGACTACGGCCAAAAGGGAGGGCACGATCATGCGGCGGACCCCGTTGTGAGCGGTGATGGTGATGCAGCGGCGGTAATCCGGTGTGCCCTCTCCACTCATGAGCTTAGGATTCTCCCGGAACTGGCGGCGGATCTCCTGGACCATCACGTCCGCCGTGCGGGAAACAGCGCGGATGAGCATGGCCGAGAACACGTAGGTGAGCATGGCGCCTGTGATGAGTCCAGCCATGACTAGTCCACCCACCTCTGGGCTCACCAGTGGCACGTTCGGTAAGTGCACCTCTGTTGCCCGTCCTGCCGCGGACCAAAGGTAGGCGGCGATGAGACCGATCGCGGCGAACGCCGCGGAGCCGATGGCAAAGCCCTTGCCGATCGCAGCCGTGGTGTTCCCAATCGAATCAAGGACGTCGCATTGCTCGCGCACATGGGGATCGAGCTTAGCCATGGTGGCAATCCCCGCAGCGTTGTCCCCAATGGGCCCATAGGAGTCCATGGAGACCATGATCCCCACGAAGGTGAGCATGCCCATACCGGCGTAGGCCACGGCCAAAAGCCCGCCCAACTGGTAAGCGACAACAATGGCAATCCCCAGGACAAGACAAACAAGGAGGCTTGAGGACATGCCCACGGCCATTCCCTCCGTGACCCCTACCGCTGGTCCAGACTGATACATGCGCGCAAGCTCCCGTGTTGGCCGGTACCGCGCAGAAGTGTAGTACTCAGAAATGAATCCGATCAAAACTCCGCTTACGATCCCCAAAAGGAGGGAAATGAACGGAATGAAATTGAACGGGGAAAGGGCTGTGGCCAGGGCGGCAAACCCCGCGGTGAGAACAGCAGCGAGAGTAAAACCATTCATGAGGATGCGCTGCATGTCCTTCGTGCGCCGGGAATAGCGGATGTACATCACGGCAAGAAGGCTGGCGACAATCCCCCCCGCCACATAAAGGATAGGGAGGAGCACAAACCACCAATAGTTCTGCTCAAAAATGGCGAGGTCGGTGATCCCATATTTCGCAAGAAGTGTTTGGATGTCTTGGTTGAGCCTACCCACATAGACGTAAAGAGCGATGACGATGACAGCGATGATGGAGCTCACGAAGGATTCCAAGAGGTCAGCGCCAAGTCCGCCTACGTCGCCAACATTGTCTCCCACGTTATCCGCAATGGTGGCGGGATTGCGGGGATCATCCTCGGGGATCTTAAGCTCTACTTTCCCTACGAGATCCGCGGCCATGTCCGCGGCCTTGGTGTAAATGCCACCGCCCACGCGGTCAAACAAGGCCACAAGGGAAGCCCCCGCGGAATACGCAGAGACAATCAACGCGGCCTTGATGAAGTTCACATCAGCACCAGGGATGCCAAACACGGTCTTGGTCACGATCTGCACAACACTTGGGTCGAACTCGCGGCGGAAAAGCCAGATCACAAAAACCAGGCCAGCGGTGGCCAAGCCGGCCACAGCGATGCCCATGACTGAACCGCCTGTGAAGGCTACGGTGAGGGCCTCCCGGAGGGAGCGGCGCACGGCGTGGGTGGTGCGGGCGTTGGCCAAGGTGGCGGCGTTCATGCCGATGAAGCCCGCGGCCATGGAGAGCCCGGAGCCCACCCAAAAGGCCACCGCCACTTCCCAGTAGAAGAGGGCCCAGAGAACAGCACCGATGATGAGAAGGGTGACCGCCATGACCTTGGCCTCGGCCAGCATGAATGCCCACGCCCCCTCCCGGATGAAACCCTGAATGCGACGCATCCGTTCGTCACCAGGATCCCGACGCATCACGTAGTACGTGCCATATGCAGACCAAAACAAAGCAGCCACGGCTACCAGGCCGCTTGCTGCCAAAATCACCGTCATATCCCCTCCTTTCAGGTGCTCTTGCCGATGTCTACCAAAATCGGCGTTACTCTACCCCTTGGGGGAATGCGCTTCAACCTCGATTGAATCCGTCCGAATTTTGGGCCGATTGGCCCTGGACATATGTCCAAAAGGGCGGCGACAAAGCCGCCGACCGCCGCACCCAGGGGGGCATGCTCCCGAGTGTGATCACCGCTACCTTGGTGCTCAGGACGCGGAAAGGAGGTCGCGGTGATGAAACGACTGGGAATAGCGCTGGTCTTGGGGGCCGCGCTCGGATTGGCGGCACTCGCTGACCCGGCAGCGGTGAAGCTCGCCCCCGCCGAGGAAGAAGTCAAGGCCTTGCGGGAGGCATGGGCTAAGGTGCTAAACGTGTTCGAGGGATTCGTGGTTGAGTTCAAGGGCGCGGTGACCACGCTCAACAGCAACGATCAAGATCTGCTCGGGAAATACCGGGCCCTGGCGGCACAACTCGCTGATCTAGAGGCCAAGTTCATGCAGCTGCAAGAGCTGTGTGGCCAGAAGATCCCCGCCCTGGAGAAGGGCCTCTCCGATTGTCTGAGCCAGATCGCCGTGCTCCGCAAGAGTTTGGAGGACGTGATCGCAGGTTACAAGGCGGCTGACGCCGCATTAGAAGCAAAGATCGCGGCGCTTGCCGCCCAGATTGACCAACTGAGCTCACGGGTGAGCGTGCTTGAGTCCTACGATATTGGAAACCTGTCGCGGCGAGTCCTGAGTTTGGAGCAGGCGATCCAAGCAGTGCAGATCAAAATCGAGAACAACCGGGAGAAGATCGCGGCTTTGGAGAAAACCCTGGGTGGGTTTGCTGCGGATATCTCAGCTCTCAAGGGATCTGTGGCGAATTTGGAAACAAAGGTAAGCGACCACGACGCGAGAATCGCAACGGTCGAAAAGACATTGGGAACAAACGTTCAGGACCTTAGTGCTCGCCTCGATACAGTCCAGGCCATTGCTATCCTTGGGCTTCTTGCCGGGATAGGCGCCCTCGTGGTTATGCTCCTTGGGATAGGCGGGTGAGGGAGAGGGCGCGGCCTCCCCGCGCCCTTTTCTTTTGCCCACGAATGTAACAAAAGTTACACTCGGAGGCCCGTATGGACCTGGGAAAGCAGCTCAAGCTTTGGCGTCTGTCCCACGGCCTCAGCAAACGCGCCTTGGCCAAACTCCTGGGCGTGTCCGTGCCCACCCTCACCCGCTGGGAAGAGGGCCAGGTTGACCTCCGCGACTACCACTTGTATCGCGTGCAAGAGCTTTTGG
>JANXBC010000023.1 GCA_025060555.1 Candidatus Bipolaricaulota bacterium | reverse complement strand
GGCTCACCACCCAAGGGGGGCCGCTCAACACCACGCTCACTTTGCCGGTTTTGATCTACCGCCGGGCCTTCCGGGGTTTTGCCATGGGGGAGGCAGCGGCCATGGGGGCCTTGGCTTCCGTGGCACTCGTGATCTTTGGGGCCTTTTACTTCAAGTTCTTGTGGAGGCGCGCAGAAAGATGACACACCATGGGAAAATGAAAAGGTACACCTTCCGGGCCCTTGTTTATCTTGGTGTGATTTTCTTTCTGGTGATAGCTCTGTTTCCGATCAGTTGGGTTTTCATTGGCTCCATGCATTCCACAGCCGACCTGCTTAAGGCGCGCGTCGCCTTCCCTCCCCGAAACCCCACCTTGGAGCACTACAGCGCCTTGTTCCGCGCTCAGTATGGGGTAAAGCTATTTTCCCGCTACATCATCAACAGCTTGAAGGTGGGGATGGGGACAGCAGCACTCACGATGATGATCGCCGTCTTAGGGGCATATGGCCTGTCACGCTATCGTTTTGTGGGTCGCGAGATCCTGTCCCGACTGATGCTTTTCATCTATGTGTTCCCACAGAGCCTAATCCTTGTCCCGGCATACGTGCTTTTGGCGAGACTAAAGTTGATCGACAGCCACGTTGGGCTTATTTTGGTGCACACGGGATTAGCAGCTCCATTCTGCACGTGGCTGGTGCGATCATTTTTTGATGCTATTCCGAAGGAGCTTGAGGAGGCGGCTTCTGTGGAGGGAGCCAACTGGTTTCACGTTCTTTTCCGCATAATCCTGCCCCTTGCCGCTCCCGGGGTGGTCACAGCCGGAGTGTACGCCCTCGTTTTGTCTTGGGGGGAGTATATGTTTGCGGTGAACTTCTTGATGAGCGGGGTTAAGTGGACTGTGCCTGCGGGACTGGCCACATATATGACGGAACAAGCGATCGAGTGGGGGCAGTTATTGGCGGGAACCGTTCTTACCGCTGTGCCGATCTTGCTCATCTTTTTTCCGTTTGCGCGGGCTTTCTTGCGGGGCTTTCTTGAGGGAGCGTTGAGGTAAGGGGGTGATGGCATGAACAAATTGAAGAGGGTGGTAATTGTGTGGGGGCTCCTAAGTTTGCCCACTTTCGCCGTTGCCCAGCCATGTGAAATAAAAGTTATCACGGACATGTGGTTTCGGGCGATGACCGAAATGGCCAGCGAAAAGGAGTATCCAGAAGTTATCATTTTGGAAAACGACACTTTGCAGGTATGGTCCGTTCCTAACCGGGGGCGGATTATTCTTGATCTTGTTTACAAACCTACTGGGCACAGCCAACTTTTTTCAGAGCGCAGTCCTCTACCTTTGAAGTTTCGTAAGCTTTATACATTTGAGTTCGGCGGTATATATTCTTCCTTTCCTTGGCACAAGCGAGACAATGTGCCGCTTCCGCTTAGCGTGGCTCAGAGTGAGGGGGGAGAGACCTGCGGGGTGGTGATGCAGGTTGAAGATCCTGAAACCAAACTGAGGGTTCAAACGACCATTTCCTTGCTACCTTCTAGCGCAGAGTGTTTGATCACAACAAGCATGCGCAATCCCACGCAAAGAGACCAAACAATCAACTACAGCTTAATCATCTGTGCGCGGCCTGGTGGATATGCGACAGACGATACGGAAGTCTTTGTCCCTATCGCTGCGGTGAAAGTAGGGCAAAGCGACGGGGAGTGGATGGGAAAAGTGGGGAGCGAGGTTTCCTGGCCCACGCCTTGGAGCAGGTGGGGGAATTTCAAAGGGGCAGGCAGTTTTAGCCTTAGCACCGGCGCCCTCTCAACTCCTGAGATCATCGTTTATAACCCGCAGACAAGGGAGGAACTCCGGCTGCGTTGGTTGCCCACAGATCCTTGGACCAGCTGCGAAGTTTTTTCCTGGGGCCCTGGGTACCGCACGGTGATGGGAGCCTTCGACGGTTTCCGCATCGAACTGCAGGCAGAAAATATCTCCCTAGCCCCTGGCATGGAACAGTCCCTGCACCTTTACGTTGGAGTAGGGCCGCGGTAGTTTTGCTGATGGTGCTTTTAGCCGTTGATGTTGGCACGTCTGTAGCCAAAGTGGTGGCCTTCGACGCGAAAGGCCGCGTTTGCGCGCAAAGCCGCGCAAGCTATCCCACGCATAGACCACAGCCAGGATGGGCTGAACAAAATCCTGAGGACTGGTGGAAAGCTGTAAGGCAGGCCACGCGGATAGTTGCACAGCGATTGCGCAGCCAGGATATCGCTGGCATTGCGCTCACGGGGCAGATGCATGGACTGGTGCTTCTTGGGCACAGCGGAAAACCTTTGATGCCATGCCTGATATGGATGGATACGCGTGCGAAAAGCCAGGCGCAAGCGCTAAGCAAAGCCTTGGGCGAGCAAGAAATACTCCGACGGACTGGGAACCGCCCAGTTCCTGCGTTCCCGGCAGCCAAACTCTTGTGGGTACGGGAGAACTTCCCCCATCTGCAAAAGAAAACCAAATGGATCCTCATGCCCAAAGATTACATGGGCTATCTTTTCACCGGGGAAATCCGCACCGACCCGTCTGATGCCTCGGGAACTTTGTTATACAACCTGCGACTCAAGGATTGGGATGATGATCTGCTTTCTGCCGTAATGGTAGCCCGCAACGTTCTCCCGCCTATAAGCCCATCCACTGCGCTATTGGGAAAACTTACGGAAAAGGCGGCGAAGGAGCTTCAACTCTCTGCGGGCACGCCCGTGATAACAGGTGGTGGGGATCTAGCCACGAGTGCATTGGGGGTGGGAGTGATCACGCCCGAGCGGGCGGGTTTGATCTTGGGAACAGCAGGGCAGTTGCTGTTTGCCATCGAAGGGGGATTTGAGGAGCTTCTGGGCAGGTTTTACTTCTTCGCACATGCGCTACCACAGGTTATTTTAGGGTTAGGGACGCTTCCCACGGGCGGGGCGGCATTGGCGTGGCTTGCGAGAGCTTTTGGAGCTAGCGAGCGGGATAAAGGGATAGAGAAGTTGATAGCTCTGGCTAAGAGCGCCCCACCCGGGGCCAAGGGGCTTTTCTTCCTTCCGTATCTTGCGGGCACAGGCACCCCTTACATGGATTACGAAAGCAGGGCTGCCCTCTTGGGCCTGACCGAAGCTCACGGCCCTGAGCACATTGCCAGAGCTGTTCTTGAGGGGATCGGGTACGCATTGCGGGATTCTCTCCAAGCGCTTTGGGATCTTGGGATGTGCACAAAGGAAATCCTGATTGCGGGGGGAAGCATGCGCTCTAAAGTGGTGCGGCAAACGTTTGCCGATATCTTGGGCGTGCCGCTGCACTTGGTTCAAACAATCGATGTCTCACCGCTTGGAGCCTTTTTACTCGCCGGTGTGGGGTTGGGCTTGTGGTCGGATCTGCGGGAGGTTTGCAAGACCACGATAAAAATAGAAGAAACAGTGGCTCCCACGGAGGCCAGAGAGTGTTACGCTGAAGGTTTTAAGATTTTCCGCCATTGGTCGCACAAGTGGCGTACAGTGTTTCGCTTGGAGGAAATGAAGGCGAACTAAGGTGGAAGCCGTCATCCTGCGGAATTGTGTGGACGTTTCCCGTGAAGCGGCACGACGGATAGCGAAGTTGATCCTGCAAAAACCTGACGCTGTCCTAGCCCTTCCTACTGGGGAAACCCCACGCAAGCTGTACAGAATATTAGTCCAATATGCTCGTTTAGGGATCGTCAATTTCGAGAAGGTCACCGTGTTCAATCTCGATGAGTACCTGGGCCTGCCGCGTGGGCATCCTTTGTCTTTCCGTCATTATATGAGGGAGCACTTTCTGTCTTTCGTTTCCGTGGGGGCGCATTACATTCCCGACAGTGCAGCTGCGGACCCGGAAGCGGAGTGCGCGCGCTATGAAGACCTTATCGCCAAAGTGGGCGGCATCGATCTTGCTGTTCTTGGCCTAGGGATCAACGGGCACATTGCCTTCAATGAGCCGGGGACGCCTTTTGAATCACGCACCCATGTCGCCATACTTGCTCCTGAAACGCGACAGCGTTTGGCCAAAGATTTTGGAGGATTAGAAAAAACTCCTATGCAAGCAATTACGATGGGAATAAAAACCATCATGAATGCGCGGAGCATAATCCTCATGGTGTGCGGGAAGGAAAAGGAAGAGGCTTTGCGAAGAGCTCTGTTCGGCCCGATCTCTTCCACACTTCCTGCTTCGATTTTGCAGCTCCACCCCGACGTCATTGTCCTTGCCGATTTCGAGGCGGCAAGCGGGATCGCTAATCGGCCATGAAACACAGTTCAACGGCGATGTAGGTGCGCTTGAAGTTCAATTGGTGGTCGAGAACGACAAGATCTGCAGGGGCTCTGAGGACCAATCTGCCCAAGGAGGTCTCGCCGAGGGACTGCGCGGGCACATGGGAAGCCATAGCCAATGCCTCCTTGAGAGGTATACCTAAATTTCTTACCCCTTGCTCCAACAGCAGCGTGCTTCCGGCAAGTGCCCTATTTTCCAGGTGGTCGACACCGCTGCTTACTTTTACGGAGAGCCCGACGAGGGCGTATGTGCCGTCGGGAAGCCCAGCAGCTGCGATGACGTCAGTGATCGCCACGATGCGCCTTGGCCCCACCGGTCTCCAAACAAGGCGCAGCATGGGCACGGCAACGTGGACGAGGTCAAAAATCAGTCCAAGATAGACATTATGAGCCTCCAAACAAGCTAACGTTGCCCCTGGCGTGCGGTGATGCATGGGCGGCATTGCGTTAAAACGTGTGCGTAGCCTTACTCACCCCTCGCAAAGATGGCCGCTTTGGCCCGTTCGTAAGAAGCTTGGGTATGGGCCAATCGAAACGACCACCCCTAAGGCCGTCAATTTGGAGACGAGTTCTAGCACACTGGGCAGCTCAGGTGCCACCGTCACGATGCGTATGGAGCCTTCGAAGCCCGCCAATACTTTTGGAATTCCCGCGCGTTTGGGAGGTATAGCCAGCGGGTATTTTGGGCTCCAGAACGTTCAGGGTTGAGATACGGGCCTTCCAGGTGGATCCCAAGGATACGTGCCCCATTCAAGTTCTCTTTCTGAAGGCGCTGCGCTTTCGCCACCACAGTGCAGGCCCTAAGAAGATCCTTATGGGGCGCGGTGAGGAGGGTGGGAACAAAGGCTGTGACCCCATATTGGGGCAATATCTTCGCCAATTCTCGCAATTCGTCTACATCCGCATAAGTTACGCCTATCCCTGCACATCCATGCATATGTGTGTCGATGAGCCCAGGGGCAAGGAGCATGCCCCCTAAGCCCTCCCCAGCTTTGGTGTTCCCAGAACTGATGCGGTAAATACGGTCATATTGGATCTCAACGCTCGCCTTTTCCACCCTTTCCCATGGAGTACAGAGAACCACGTTGCTTAAAATGAGCTTCATGACGGGGAAAGTATGCCCTTACGCCTTAGTCCTAAGAGGGCCACGAACCAGGGTTTGGTACGGTAAGAGAGCGCCACGATTTAGTGGTCCAGCCCCTCAGCGTAGCCGCGAAACCCAGTCTTGGCATTGTGAGAACGAGGACCTGGGGATCATCCCAGAGATAGGGAAGAAAGGACGGACTTCCGGTGGGTTTGCTGCGGCTGGGCTGCCCGAGGCCGGCAGCAAAGCCGCATACCAGCAGGCATTCGCGTGCCCAAGGTGTGCGAGATGCGGCAGAACACAACTTACGACCATTCCCTACTCGGTGTGGAAGAATTCGCTTGTGTGGCATAGCAGGACTTGCTTGTGCGCTTTGAAAAAATCAGGGGTTAGGACAAGATCTATGGCTTTGGATTTTGGCGCCTACGTAGTGAACTAGAGGATTCCTTAAAAAGGAGGGAATGATTTGCCGCTTAGAGCCGTTTTCCTTGATATGAATGGAACAATCACCCACCTGCCGTCAAATTTCACTCCGGCTCGCTTTCTTTTTTCGGTCTACCAGAAGCTGGGCTTCGAAATCGAACTTGAAAAAGTTGCGCAGGCCTATGAAAAAACTGAGAGCTGGTGGATAGAGCATTTTTCAAGCTTACCCCCAGTGGACCAGGGAAAACCTCGTGGAATTTAACCGCCGCATTCTGTTGGGCTGTAAGTTAGAGAGTAACGAACTTCGGCAACTTGCAGAAAGGGTACAAAACCATTGGGACTCCTTTCCGGACGAAGCGGGCGAAATGCTCTACCCTGATGTGCTTCCAGCTTTAGAGAAGTTCAGGAGCCAAGGTCTGATCCTAGGCATCGTCTCGCATCGGACATTACCCGTCATTCAGTGTAGTCCAAGAAGACACGGCCTGATGCGCTATATTCAGGTTTTGGTGAGCCCACAGGTGGCGAGGGCTTCGTGCGGTAAACCGGACCTGGCCATGTGGGAGTACGCTCTTGGCCAAGCTCGCATTGGTGCGGCTGAAGCTGCACACCTTGGCGACCAGTACGAACATGATGTCGTCGGAGCAAAAGCTGCCAGGCTTTTCCCAATTCTTATCGACCGGAAACAGTGTTACTTTGGGAAGGATTGCTTAAGGGCCAAAGATCTTTGGGAGGCTACAAGCCTTTTTGGGCTATAGAACAAGGGATCCAATGCAAAAGCAATGCCAACCTTTGGTACCGCTAAGGCTAAAAATTTCCAAAAATCAGCTCCGCAAGCTGGCAGGCCTTGGGGGATTATGAGGGAGGAAATTGGTTTGGGGATAACTTCGGCGGGCCCAAACAGGACGATGCGGGACTTATGTCCGCGGCCGGGAGCGCGTTTCCACTGGATCAGACAGGCTTGCTCAAGATGCTTGCGGGCGCGGTGGATCCAGGCAGGAAAGAGGCAAGTGGCCTGGGCCATCTTCTGCAAAATGGGTGCTTACAGTGTTGCATCCAAAGGTCAGGGACAGAACAAAATTGCCGGATTAGAATTTAAGGCGAGGCGTGCACCACCAGCGGATGGGCAAGTAAGATGTTGCATGGGTGGTGAAGACCTTAAAAGCACCCAAGCGATCGTTTGGGAAACAGCGCTCGCAAGGAGAAGTATGCCACCATAAGGTTAGAGGTAGCCCAAGGAGGTGGCGAGGATGGCGATTTTACGAGTACAGTGGGTTCATTTTTCCATCGAAGGGGAGACTTGCCCAAGGTGCGCCGAAACAGGCCAGGAAGTGAAAAGGGCTGTGCACATGCTTCAAGAAGCCCTGTCTCCACTCGGCGTCAAGGTGGAACTTGAAGAAGTCGAGCTCACCCCTGAGGAATTTTCCCGCAATCCGCTTCGGTCAAACGAAATCCGGCTGAATGGAACGCTTCTTGAGGAATGGCTCCAAGCCAGCACTACCCAAACCCGTTGTTGTGATGTCTGTGGTGATGTCGACTGCCGAGCTGTGGAGGTTGAGGAGCAAATTCACGAAATAATTCCCGCAGAACTCATCGTTAAGGCTGGCCTACTCGCCGCTGCTCAAGCTATAGAGAAAGAGAAACCCTGCTGCACAAGCGACTCTGCCTGCTGCCCGTGAACCTCTGGTAGAATGTCGCTCGAAGAGAATTTAGAGAAAAGCCCAGGGCTTCCGTGGAATTATGGGGGCGGCCAGCGAAAATCACGCATTCGTCGCGGCTCCGCCTCTTCTCCTTGCGGCTACGCATACCGAGGCCGCCAGCTTTCCATAAGCTCACTCCTTCCAGGGACTGGTGACCGTTTCGGTACCTGTTTCAACAAGGCGATTCGCCCCCTTGACAGACTACGGTAAAGCGTCGTATTTTGGAGCCGTGAGCCGGATGCGTATCATGAGGAAGGAGGTGATTCGGGGGGCCAAGGCCTGCGCATACTATTACTGGTTTGCATGAGGGCGTGACTCTCTAAGCTAGAGGGTCATGCCCATTACCGCAAGCAGAAGCTTGCGGTTTTTTGTTTATAAGGGGGGATGTAAAGTGAAAAGATTGGTTCTACTAGTGCTAATGGTTTTGGGAGTTTTAGCCACAGCTAAGCCTGTGGTGATTGGTATTACCCAAATCGTCGATCACCCAGCCCTCAACGCCGCGCGCGATGGAGTTATCGAAGCTTTGCGTCGGGCCGGATATATAGAAGGCCAAAACGTTCAATATATCATAACCAATGCTCAAGGGGACTTTTCCGTGGCCATCGCCATCGCCCAGGAATTCCGCGCACGAGGCGTAGATTTGGTGATCTCCATCACCACACCCTCCTCACAGGCCATAGTCCAGGTATTCAAAGACACCAATGTACCTGTGATTTTTTCCGCGGTCACCGACCCAGTGGGCGCGGGCCTCACCGGTTATCCCAACGTCACCGGTGCTTCGGACATGATCGATGTGCGCGCCGATGTGGAGATCCTCCGAAAACTTGTGCCTGGCCTAAAACGTCTCGGTCAAGTGTACAACCCTGGCGAAGCCAACTCCGCAATCCTCACGGAGATGACGAAGAAAGCGTGTGCGGAACTAGGGATTGAGCTCGTCGTGGCTGCGGCCAATGGCACGGCAGAAGTACCACTTGCGGCCCAGTCCCTCGTAGGGCGCGTGGACGCCATCTACTGTACCACAGACAACACTGTGGCCGCCGCCTTAGACGCAATAGTAGCTGTTTCCAAAACCAATAAGATCCCCTTCCTTTTCGCGGATCCCACAAGCCTAGAACGGGGAGTCCTTATCTGCACCGGATTCGACTACTTTGACCACGGCATCCTTACAGGGGAAATCGCGTTAAAAGTTCTTCAGGGCACGCCCCCCAAAGACATTCCCTTCGTCCGCCAAGCCGGGACACAGGTGTGGCTGAACCTCGACGCAGCTGAGGAAATGGGTTTCAAATTCAGCGCCGAAGCCAAGTCCCTCGCCACAGGGCTTCTGTTTGGGGGAAAGCGGTTTGTAAAGGAGTAGCGCGGTGCTCTTCCTCCACGCCGCCGAGCAGGGTCTGATCTACGGCCTCATGGCTCTTGGGGTCTACCTCTCGTTCCGGGTCCTCGCCTTCCCCGACCTCTCCGTGGACGGTACGTTTCCCCTGGGAGCGGCGGTGGCCGGAATCCTGATCTTGCGCGGGGCAAACCCTGCTGTGGCCATGCTAGCAGGCGGGGGAGCAGGCCTGGTGGCCGGGGCCTTCACCGGGGTTCTGGCCACCAGGCTCCGCATCCCCGGCCTCCTCGCCGGGGTCCTCACCATGATCATGCTCTACTCCCTGAATCTGCGCATCATGGGCCGCCCAAACCTCTCCCTCCTTGGCAAACCCTCGGCCCTCCTGACCTTGGCCCGGACCTTGGGAATACCCCGGACCTACGAAACCCTCGTGGCAGCGGCAATCCTCTGCCTGGCAACGGGCATCTTGCTCCTCCTCTTCCTCCATACCGAACTTGGCGGGGCTATGCGCGCTGTGGGCCAAAATCCTCAGCTTGTACGCACGCTTGGTACCAACCCTGACCATCTTCTCGTTCTGGGCCTAGCCCTCTCCAATGCGCTTGTAGGTTTTTCTGGAGCACTCGCAGCACAGTATTCCGGATTTGCTGACGTGGGAATGGGGGTGGGCACGATCATTGCTGGTTTAGCTTCGGTGATTGTGGGGGAAATTCTGATGCGACCCCGTTCTCTTTTGCTGGCTGTGGTGGCGGCGGTTGTGGGCTCAGTGGTATATCGACTCGCTATTTCCATTGCTCTCCGGTACGGCGCAGCCTTGGGGTTCACCGCCTCCGACCTGCGCCTTCTCACCGCACTGGTCGTGCTGGGAGCCCTCGCAGCTCCGGCCTTCCGGGCTGCACTCAAGGGGGAAAACCTATGATCCTCGAGGTCCTCAAGGTCACCAAGACCTTCGCCTTGGGGGCAGAGCGGGTGACGGCTCTGCAGGATCTCGAGCTTGCGTTGGCGGAAGGTGACTTCGTCACTGTGATCGGATCAAACGGTGCGGGTAAAACCACTCTGCTCAACGTGATTGCTGGTACCTGTCGGCCGGATCGCGGTCAGATAAAACTAGCGGGGCGGGATGTAACGCATTGGCCAGCGCATCGGCGGGCTCACCTCATCGGCCGGGTGTTCCAAGATCCCCTCCAAGGGACGGCTGCACAAATGACGGTGGCGGAGAACCTGGCGCTGGCGGCAAAAAAGGGAAGGCGTGGCCTGGCCCCACTCCTCACCGCGCGGCGGCGCAAAGCTCTGGAAGAAATCGTGGCCTCTTTGGAAATGGGATTAGAAAGAAGGCTTTCCGAAAAAGTCGCACATCTTTCTGGGGGCGAACGCCAAGCTCTGACTGTATTGATGGCCGTGTTCACCCATCCGAAACTGCTCCTTTTGGATGAGCACACCGCAGCGCTGGACCCCGCCAATGCCGAAAAAGTCCTCACCATCACTGAGAAACTCGTGGCTGAACATTGCCTCACTACCCTTATGGTCACACACCGAATGGACCAGGCTTTGGCTGTAGGTAATCGCCTGATCATGATGCATAAGGGGCGCGTCGTATTGGATTTGGAGGGAAGGGAAAAACAGCAACTGCGCGTAGAGGATTTGGTTGGGCTATTCCGCAAAGTAGGGATCGCTGACGATGGCTTGCTTTTGGCCTCCGACGTTGACAAGGGAAATGGGATGATGGCCGAAAAGGCCAAGAAGCTGGCCCACCTCCTTTAGGGCCGCCGCCAACCCACCAGCACCGCGAGCCCTAGGGGGAGCGGAAGAGGAGCGGGATCCGCCGCAAAAGCCCAAGCTCCTCCCGCTCCCCCAAATGGGCCCGGCGGATAGCTCGCTCCAAAACAGCAATGGTGCGGTCATAAGTCCCACGATCCACCGGGTAAGGAGTGCCGTCCTTTCCTCCGTGGGCGAAGGAAAAACGTGCAGGATCGCGGAACGAGGCGGGGGCCCCATAAACGAGCTCGGAAAGAAGGGCCAATGCCCGCAGACCCTTAGCCCCCAATCCAGGAACACCCAGGAGTTCCTCGAAGTCCTTGGCCTGCGCTTCATATGTGCGGAGAAAAACGGTTTCCAGCCGATTGGGGTTGACGTCGGAAATAAGAAGAGCATGCCGCTCGGGAAGTCTCAAGTGCTGAAGCCTCTTTAGCTCCTTAACCAGAAAGTCAGGGGGTTTTTGCGCGAGCTCAGGAATGGTCGCGCGGGCGGGCTCAGCCTCCTGAGCTACGAGGTTTAAAACGAAATCCGCGCGGGCACCGACCACACCCGCGTGAGGTTCGACCACAAAGCTTTGCAAACCCTCGGAAAGCCAGTGATAGCGGCGGGCAAGATGAGCGGTCTCTTTCATCCCCTGCTGGACCACACACCAACGCCCTTTTCGGTCGAAGAAAAAAGCGTGATGGTAGATTTGAAAGCCGTCCTGAAGAGCAGCGGAGTCGACCTTCGCGCTCATGCGTGACGCGTAAATCAAGGGCGAGGTTTCGATGCCCTCCCGCTCCGCCCAAAAACTGATTTCTTCAGGAGTACGACGGGAAACATCCCCCTTTCCCCCGGCTGCGAAGAGACCGATCTCAGGACCTACCTCCCGGAGCGCCTCCTTCAGAGCCCCACAGGTCGTTGTGGTAAGACCACTGGAATGCCAGTCAAAACCCAAAAGGCATCCCAAGGCTTGAAACCAATAGGGATCAGAAAGACGGCGCAAGAACTCCCCAGTCCCAAACTCTTCGCTCATGAGAAGCACGATTTCTTTGGCGAGCCGCACCATGCGGGAAAAAAGCCACCGCGGCGCTTTTCCTCCATGAAGCGGAAGATCAGCATACCCCGTTTTCGTCGGCATCCTAGACCCTCTGCCAAAGAAGTCGGTTGCCCTCAACTACAGGTGCAGCCAAACCCGCGCGCACCAAAGAGGCAAGAGCAGCAAGGACGGTGGTCTGCGCTAAAAGCACAGCGGTAAGGCTTGTCAACCGCTCGCCAACCTTTTCAGCAACCGCGCTTAAAACTTCTTCCGTAGTCCTGGGGGTTGTGAGTGCCTGGAACGCCGCCTCCCGAATTCGCTCAAGTTGCCCGCGAAAAGCTGCGCAAGCTGCGCGCAAAGTAGCGCCAGTAAGGAGTGGTCCGTGACCTGGGACCACCACCTCCGTCTCCTCCACCACGCGGAGGGAAAGTATGGCTTGATCAAGATCATGGCAGAAGGGGATCGGATGCTTTGCCAAGATCTCCGGAGGGAACAAGGCATCAGCACAAAAGAGAACGTTGCCCAGGCGCACGCCGATCTGGGCTGGGGTATGCCCAGAAAGCTCGATGATCTCTAGCACCACTGAGCCGAGCTCAAACGGTCCTGGGCCAAGAGCTCCCGCAAGCTTGCATGGTTTAGCGAAAGTGAATTTGCTGAGAAGGTCTGGGAGTGGGCTGGCGCCGGAGAACAAAAACAGCGGTTCACAAATTGGGTGCTCCATCATCATCCCTTCCAACCTTGAAGCGTAAAGTGCAAGACCACGGTTTACCCAAAGGTGTGCCCCACCGAAGTGATCCGCATGGGCGTGGGTGAGGATCGCTGCCCGCGGCTGCAGCCCTTGCTCCTCAGCCCAGCGCCAGAGTTTTCGGGCCGCGCCATCATCGAGGCCGGCATCCAAAAATATCACCTCTTTGTCGGCCACAACCGCGCCAAGATTCACTGCCCCTGTGAAAACAACAACCCCCTTCGCCAAAACAGTGGCTTCCATCGGCAAAGTATAGCATGGCATTGCACCCCGCTGCGAAGCCGCTAAACTGAAATAGCATGCAGCGCGCACACATAATAGCTCTCCTTGAGGAGCGTTTCCCCTTAAGCCTGGCTGAAGAATGGGACCAATGCGGGCTTCAGGTGGGCGACGAAAATAGCGATTGTCAAAGAGTTCTCGTTGCCTTAGACCTGGATCTACAACATCTCGCCCTGCTTCCCGAAGTTGATCTGGTGGTAACCCATCATCCCCTTCTTTTTCGGCCGATTTCGCGGGTTTGTGCTGCCACTCCGCTTGGCCGCAAGCTCCAAGCACTGCTTGAACACGATGTAGCCTTGTTTTCCCTCCATACCCCTTACGATGTAGCTCAGGGAGGGCTTGGCGAAATTCTCGCGGGTTACCTTGGCTTAACGGGAACAAAGCCCCTTCTTCCTAGGGGTGGGCTTGTGAAGCTCGTGGTGTTTGTGCCCGTTGGGTACGAGGAGAGGGTGGCGAACGCGCTTTTCGCCGCAGGGGCTGGGAAAATCGGCAAATACGGGCACTGTTCGTTTCGCACAAAAGGGACAGGGACTTTCTTGCCAGAGGAAGGGGCCAGACCGTTCTTGGGCCAGGTGGGACAGGAGGAACATGTTGAGGAAATACGGTTGGAGACAATCATCCCTGCCGAACGCGTGGCGAGAGCCCTGAAGGCCATGCGTGCCGTTCACCCCTATGAAGAAGTGGCTTACGACCTTTACCCTCTTGCCAACAACCCCACCCTCCATGGTCTTGGCCGCATTGGTGATCTTCCTGAGCGCGTTAGCCTTTCCCAGGTGTTGCAGGGGTTCGCCCAAAGGCTTGGGGTGGATGGACCGCGGGCAGTTGTAGGGCGATGGGATCAGGAAATCCAGCGCGTAGCGGTGTGTGGGGGGAGCGGCGGAGATCTGGTTCCCCAGGCCATAGCCTCCGGCGCGGAGCTCTACATCACCGGTGAGGCCAGTTACCATCGCCTAAAGGAGGCGGAGGAAGCGGGGCTCACCGTGGCCCTCTTCGGTCACGCTGAGACGGAGAAACCGTTTGTATCACACATTGCTGGGCTTCTGCGGGCGGAGTGTCCTAAAGTAGAGGTGATGGAGGGATGAGCGATCCCCTAGAGGTTTTGAAGGAGCTGGCGGAGGTGGACGAGGCTTTACATAAGACGGCCGGACGCCTCGCCGACATCTCTGCAGAAGAAGAGCGTCTTCGTGCGCGTATCCTCGAGGTGGATGCCGATTTTGCGCGCCGCAAAGAAGAACATCGCAAGCTACGCCTGGCTGCGCAGGAACGGACGGCGGAGGTGGATGCCACAGACGCAAAAATTCGGGAATACCAAAGGAGGCTGGAGCACGACATCGTCCCTTACAAAGAAATGGAATTCCTGCGCGAACAAGTGCAAATATTGCGCGCCAAGCTGGACCAACTGAGTGAAGAGGCGCTGAAGCTCATGGAAGCGGTGGAGGAGGATGCAAGGAAGCTCTCCCAAGACGAGGTGAGCTACCGGGAGCGGCGCGCTCTTTTGGAACACGAGCTTCAGGGGCTTGAGCGAAGGCGGGCAGACCTCAAGCGCGATCAGGAGGCGCAAGTATCGCAAAGAATGGAGGTCTTGGCCCGTCTTCCTGCTCAGCTCCGGCAGCACTACGATAAGCTTCGCGCAAGGTTTCCCAACCCCGTGGTTTACGTGAATGGCCAAAGCTGCGGCGGCTGCCATCTCCGACTCTCTGAAACCACGTTCCTCAAATTGCAGGAGGGGCGGGAGGTGGTGACCTGCGAGCATTGCTCGCGCTTTTTGGTGCTGCGGTGGGACTAGCCCAAGCATTGCTCCCCCTCCAGGTGGGCTCAATCAATGACTACGGCCAGACCCTGGAGGCCGAGGATCGCGCTCAGCTCCTTAGCCTCATCGAAAGTCTAAAAGCTGAGGGTGTGTACCTTGTCTATCTTGCCAGTTGGCGTGATCCATTTGGTAATCCTCAGCGTTACGCCATGGAGGTTTTTCGCGCATGGAATCTTTCAG
Organism: Candidatus Bipolaricaulota bacterium; assembly: GCA_025060555.1. Classification (GTDB taxonomy): domain Bacteria; phylum Bipolaricaulota; class Bipolaricaulia; order Bipolaricaulales; family Bipolaricaulaceae; genus DTER01. Next base: position 850 of record JANXBC010000023.1, on the reverse strand, counting down.
AGAAATCTCTCCTTCTTGTCTTCCTGCGCGGGGAGGATCGGCGTTGGCGTGTCGTGATGCATTTCGGCGCAGCCGTTTCCCTTCCCCCTGAAGTAGAAGAACTTCGGGCGCAGGCAGAATTGGAAGCTAACCGTGCTCGTCCAGGCTACGCAGCGGTACGCTTTGTAGCTAACCTCATTTCTGCGGTCCGGGAAGCGAAGACCCCAAAAGGTAAAGGGTGGGAATTCCCTTGGAAGTTAGTTTTGTTCGCTGCCCTTTCTCTTGGCCTATTCCTTTTGGTATTGCGCCGGTTTTGTCCACGCTGTGGGCGAGTTCTCAGGCGTGTGGAATCGGTGGGCGGTATAATTTTGGTGTGCCCGCGGTGTCGGTACACCCGGGCCGGTTGGGGGAGACGGTCAGGGGGCCGCAGGGTTTTTTATCCCTGAGGAAGGTCCGGACTCCGCAGGGCAGGCCGCTTGGGGAAACCCAAGAGGGAGCGATCCCTGGAAAGTGCCACAGAGAACAGACCGCCAGCGGCCCCTCCTGAAGGGGTGCGGGCAAGGGTGAAACGGTGGGGTAAGAGCCCACCGCCGGGGCCGCGAGGTTCCCGGGCACGGCAAACCCCGGCCGGAGCAAGGCCAAATAGGGAGGCGCTTGAGGGTGGCCCGCCCGATGCCTCCGGGTGAGTCGCTTGAGGCCTGTGGTGACACAGGTCCCAGAGGAATGACCGCCGCCTGTGCGTGGTGACGCGCCCAGGAACAGAACTCGGCTTATGGGCTCTCTGGCCTCATGGCCCAAAAAGCCATGGGCTTTTTTTATTTGCCCTGAGTGGCTTGGCCCTTCTAACACATTGCATCATGGTCTTGGCCGT
>JANXBC010000022.1 GCA_025060555.1 Candidatus Bipolaricaulota bacterium | reverse complement strand
AATGGCAACACTGCGACCTGCCAGCAGAAGGTGACCGTCAACGACTGTGAGGACCCGCAGGTCATTTGTCCGGCTCCCATCACGAGGAATGTGGATCCGGGCACCTGCGGGGCGTCGGTGACGTTTCGTGTCACCGCCACCGACAACTGTGGCGTGGCCAGCTTGGAGTACTTTCTGGGGCCGAACTTCACCACCAAGATCACGAGCCCGTACACCTTCCCGGTGAGGACGACCACGGTGAAGGCCGTGGCCACCGATGCGGCAGGGAACACCGCGGAGTGTTCGTTCACCGTCACGGTGAACGAGACAGCACCGGCTATCTCGGTCGTGAAGATCGCGGATCGAACCTCAGCCCGGGTGGGCGAGACGATCACCTACACAATCACGGTCAGAAATATCGGAAATGTTTACCTTTCCAGTGTTGTAGTTACTGATCCAACGCTGGGAACCCTCGTTGGGCCTACGGGCGATGACGGGGATGGTGTGTTGGAGTTGACCGAAACCTGGGTCTACACTGGAACCTATACTTTGACTACTGCTGACGCTGGAAGAGTGGTCGCCAATACTGCTACCGTAACAGCTGTTGACCCGTGCGGAAAAACCGTGCGGGCAACGTCTAACATCGTAGTCGTGCCATGGACGAACTCGCCGCCCACCACCGCATACCAGACGCTCACCACTTGCAAGAACACACCACTCACCTTCACCTTGATCGCCGACGATGTGGATATCGACCCTGATAACCCAGAGCTTCATCCTCTCACGTTCAACATCATCGGCGGACCAGCAAACGGGACCGGGAGCGGAAACCTCGCCGCAGTCACCTACTCCCAACCCCATCGGGCGGAAGTGACCGTCACTTACACCCCAGCCCTTGATTTCCGCGGTGAGGACACGATCACCTTTGAGGTCTGGGATCCATTCCTGTCCTTCGCCATCGGCACGGTACGCATCACTGTGGAGCCCTGCGGTGAAGAGGTGCCAGCCGGTGGAGCAGCCGCATACGCACCGGTGGTGGTCAACGAGATCGCCTGGGCCGGCACGCCCGCCAGCCCCGAGGACCAGTGGATCGAACTCATCAATGTGACCGATCAGGAGATTGACCTCACCGGTTGGATCCTCCGCTGGCGCCGCAAGTTCCCCAACACTCCGGAGGAAGCGGAGTGGAAGGTGGTGGAGCTGCGTGGCGTGATCCCGCCTTATGGCTACTTCCTCCTCGAGCGTGGCCACGATAACGTCGTGAGCGACGTACCTGCCGACCTCATCTATCCGCGCTTCGTGCGCGTGGGCGACCGGGAAATCCCGCTTCTCTTCTCCCTCAAAGGCGATATCGTGGAACTCCTTGATACCGCAGGGAACGTGATTGACACGGCCAACGCCGAGCGGCCCGAGCGCGACGGCTGGATCGCCGGATCCCCTGCGCCACTTTTCGCCACCATGGAGCGCATCGACCCCTACGACCGCGACCACGAGGAGAACTGGGCCACGAACCGCGGGATCGTCATCAACGGCCTTGATGCACAAACGAAACTGCTCACCGCGACCGCCTACTATGTCAACGAAGAGTCCTTAATCCGGACGCTTGCTGCCCAGGAAGTGCTAACCGTAGAGCAAGGGGATGTGATCACGACAACGTTTGAGCCTCCAGCTTGGGCCAGGGGCGTTACGGAGCTTCCGCGGATCACGGTGACTCTGGCAGATGTGGCTGGGGGAGCTGGCGCCCTCGTCCCGCCTGAAGACCTCGGCGATGCTGTGACCGGCCGCCGGCTTGAAGGTTTCCTGAATTACCAAGTCACTGTGGATACGGCTAGCCTGGGTGAAGGCACATACCAGATTTGGCTCGCTTTGGGCAAGGGCACACTCCATCTCCTCACCCTCAAGGTCGTGCCAAGTCTGTAGTCTCCCGTTAAGTCGCAAAGAGCCCCGGCGCCTTATGGCGCCGGGGTTTTCTTTTCCAAAAGGCCTTCTCCTAAACCAAAGCGGTTTAAATAACACCCAGCCGGGTGGAATGTAACGGAAACAACGTCTCTTTCCACAGGAAAAAACGGACAAACGTAACTTCCCAAGTTCTTGACGGGACTAGCGAAAGAAGCTACCATGTTTTTGTGCATTCGATAAGAAGGATTAGGCTAGTCCTGGTATTTCTTGTTTTCATTGGAATTGCTGGCTTGGCATACCCTCCAGTTGCTTTGGATTCTTTGGTTACAACGTTGCGCGATATCCCAGTGGAGATCGTATTAGTCGCTACGGACGAAGCTATCGATCCTGATCATCCAGAGGTTCACCCCTTGACATTCGCTATCCTCACGCCGCCAAGCCATGGGACGCTGTCCGGTGACCTTAAGGCTGTGGTGTACGAAAAGTATGAACCGACGAATCGAGCGCTGGTTAAGCTAATCTATAATCCGGAACGTGGTTACGTCGGCGGCGATACCCTCATTTTTACTGTGACCGATCCATTTGGCTTTTTCGCTACAGGTACGATACGCATCGACATCGCTCGCCCACCAGCTCCACCTCCCACTCTTTCCGGGTTTATAGATGGGGCCTTTACCATTACTTCCGCAGGCATCACAGGCTTTTCCACTAACCTGAGCCTATTTTGTGTGGTGGACATTTTCCGATTTGAGATGCATTCGTCCTTTGGCCAGGCGGGGTGGAGTAGCCTTTCTTTTGTTGGGTCATTTCCTTTAGCCACCGCGGCTAAGGTGAGGTCCATCCTTGCCTTTGACCCCGCCGGCCCGGCTTTTTCCTACTGGCAGACAAGCGTCTACGCTACTTGGGAGGGTTTAGACTTAGACTGCACATTCAACCTGGGGCAAACATGTAGCGCTAGCTACACCCAGCTTACGACAAGGACGCGAGTGGGGACTGCACTTGTCACGACTTGGCTCAAGTTCGGGCTTTGCACCGTGGAATTTCAGGAGTTTCGCCTTACCGCGTACTTCACCGGCCCATGCTGTGGCTTTTCTGTGAGTTCGGATCTTTATTTCAAAAAGGCGGGGTTTGATTACCTTTCCTTCACCGTCTCACGTATTCCACTTTCCGTTTTCTGCTGTCCAAGTTTGCCCCTGTATCTGAACACCACAGTGGAGTTCACCACTGACGCAAAAGAACTCGATTTTGATTTTGTATTGGATTCGCTTTGGCAGTGTTGCGCTAGGCTCTTCGCTGAGGTAGTGAGTACTGGGGCAACTATCGCCGGGCTCAATGTGTACGGGGTTGAATTCAGGTTGACTCTGCCAACCGGAATCCAGCTTTGGACAAAAAGCTCGTTTGATCCGAATAAAAACAGCTCTGTGACAGGTTATCAAGAGTACTTTGAAATGTTTATGCTCACTGGACCGATCATTTCCTGCTGTGGGGCACCAGGCCGCTGGCAGATCTTCGTATATTTCCAAGAGCACGGAGCCCTCTTTGGCTGGGGGCAAACCCGCATTGTTTTGGAATACTCCCTGGCTACAACCATGCGCGCCTCCTTAGATTACTGGATAAAGAACGACGGAAACTGGGAACTTAAGCCTGGATTGAAGATCGCCTGGTGAAGTTCTTTGTTCAGCCGGTTTTTCTCAAGTGCTTCTCCTAAAAGTGGTTTTAGTTCGCCACATGGCCAGGCCTAGAGAAGCGAGGAGAGCTAAGGTTCCACCGAAAAAGAATGGCGCGCTTGGGCCGAGGGTGTCCCAAAGGATCCCCGCAAGGAGGGAGGCGGGGAAGGCCATGAGGCCGACCACCGTAGCGTAGGCCCCGTAAGCTGTGCCCCGCAGCTCCACTGGCACGATGTCGGCAATAAGGGCGCGGGCTGTGCCATAAGCGATCCCGTAGTAAACCCCATAGGCCCCATAGATGACCCACATCTGCCAACTTTCTCCTGCTAGTCCAATCCCAAAATACACGAGGGCGTAAAAAAGCCAGCCAGCTACGATCAAAGTTTTACGGGGAATGCGGTCGGAAAGGGCACCGGCTGGGGTGGAGACAAGAGAATAGACGAGGTTGAACACGGCAAGCATGCCGAGGATGGAAAGGACGCTCGCGCCCAGGGTCTGGGCCCGCAGGGCCAAAAAGGCGTCCGCCGAGTTCCCAAGCTCAAAGATCCCAACAAGGCCAAGGAAAAGAAAGAAAGGGCGGCCCAGGCCAGAGAAGCGCAATTGCGGAGCCTGACTGGAACCCTTGGGATTGGGTTCCTTGGCCAAGAGCGCGAGCGAAAGCACGGCCAAAACGGCAGGAACGAGGCTCACAAGGACGATCGTGCGGAAGGTCCCGGCTTGAAGGGCGGGAGAAGCACCTTGGGCAAAGTTCACAGCCAGAAGGGCGCCGAGGATTCCCAAAAAAGCGCCGGCGGTGTCGGCCGCGCGGTGAAGGCCGAAGGCAAGTCCTCGGTTGCCAGGGTCAATGGAGTCCGCAACTAACGCGTCCCGCGGCGCAGTGCGGATCCCCTTCCCGACCCGGTCGGCCCAGCGGGCCAGCGCCACATGCCACCAGGCGCCCGCCAAATAAAAGAAAGGTTTGCTCAAAGTGGAGATCCCGTAGCCCAAAACGGCCAGCCACTTCCTTCGCCGCAGGCGATCCGAAAGGTACCCAGAGAGGACGCGGAGAAGGGAAGCCACGGACTCCGCCACACCTTCGATGGCGCCGATGACCGTACCGCCCACGCCCAACACGTTGGCCAAAAAGAGAGGGACTAGGTTCAGAACCATCTCTGACGAGATATCCATAAGGAAACTCGTCAAACTCACAGCCCAAAGGTTCCGAGGAAGCTTTTTCGCCCGCATGATTGGGGAAGTTTAGGTTTCTCCTGCCTTCGGCGCAAAACGGTATGTCTTTCCCCTCCTGCCAGGCTAAGCTTTAGCCAACATGGATCGATATCGAGAGATCATCCCAGAATGGGAGGAGTTTTGGGAAGCGCTAGAGCGCCCAATGCCCCCAGTGATCCGCACTAATACCCTGCGCATTGAACCTAGTACGCTAAAGCGTAGATTGGAATCTAAAGGCTTCGATCTCCGGCCACTCCCATGGGATGCGAGCTGCTTTGTGGTGGAAGGGGATATTCCCGTGGGCAATACCCTAGAGCACTGGCTCGGCTATTACTACGTTCAGGAGGCCACCCAACTTCTTCCCGTTAAGGCTTTAGCCCCAAGGCCTGGGGAGCACATCCTTGACCTTTGCGCCGCACCGGGCGGAAAGACCACGCAAATCGCACAGTATATGGAAGATCAGGGCTTGCTCGTGGCAAACGATCACTCGGGGAAGAGGATTCAAGCGCTTTTGACCAACCTTTATCGGCTCGGCGTAAGGTGTGCAGTGGTCACGGAATGCCCAGGCGAAAATTTCCCCGGGGAAGCAAAGTTCGACCGGGTGTTGGTGGATGCTCCCTGCTCAGGGGAGGGGATAGCCCGGCGCTTTCCGCACCTACGACGCGGAGCCCCTTTGGGCACTATCCGCCGCCTAAGCATCCTGCAGAAGCGGCTGTTGACGCGGGCCTTGAAACTTGTCCGCCCAGGCGGGATCGTCGTGTACTCCACATGCACTTTGGCGCCAGAGGAAAACGAGGCGGTCGTCAATCATGTGCTTTCTCAGGGGTTAGCCGAACTTGTTCCCTGGGAGCCGCCCGTCCCACACGCCCCTGGCCTTGTGCACTTTGATGGGGAAGAATATCGTGCGGAACTGGCCAAGGCCGTGCGCATTTATCCCCATCACTTCGATTCGGAAGGGGGGTTCATTGCCGTCTTACGCCGACCAAATTAAGGAAGCGCTTCAATACCTACGCATGTTCGGCGTAGAAGAGGTATCTGGCCAGTTGATCCTGCGCCACGGAGCGTTTTGGCTCACTACCGCTTCAGAGATTCCCGAAGGCGTGAACATCCATTCCATTGGCGTGCGCTTGCTTCGCGCCCAAGAGCACGGATTGAAGCCCACAAGCTTCGGTCTCATGCTCCTTGGTCCAAAGGTGAAGTCCAGACGAGTCGAGGTTTCCCGAAGAGAGCTGCGCGAACTCCTTTTGGGCCGCGGCCTTCGAAAACCTGGGTTACCACAGGGTTATGTGGCATTATGTTTGGACGGCGAGGTTTTGGGTTGCGGGGAGGTGCGTGGGGAAGTCCTGCGCTGCCAGATCCCGCTTGGCCGCCGCCAGGAACTCTTGAACGTTTTAACCCACGAGGAGAAAAGGCGGGCCATGGCGAAAGCCGAGCCCAAGTACAATGGGGAGAAAGGAGAACCGGTGGAGAGTCCGGAGGATGTGCTCAAGGGCGCGATTCTTTTGGAGGAGTGGGGCCGGATCTTTTACCAACACGCGGCGATGGAGGCTAAATCCGCGGGGGTCAAAGAGATCTTCTCTCGCCTCGCGCACGAAGAAGAAAATCATAAGGAGTTTTTGATCAAAATGCTCAGCGAACTTATACGCACGGGCGGTGTTCAAGCTTCTTCCCCCTCATCAATGCCTGTGACATCTGGAATTTCGCTAGATCAGGTAAAGAAGGAAATCGAGGTAGCCGACTTCGAGGCCGCGGCAATTTACGCGGGCATGGCCCTCGAGGAACGTGCTGTGGCGTTTTATGCGGAGAAAGCGAAGGTTGCACCCCCCGCTTTGGCGCAGCTATATCGCACACTGGCGAATTGGGAACAAACTCATCTTGATCTCCTTGCGGCCTGGGAAGAAGATATTCGGCAAAGGATCTGGCATGAGCGAGGTTTTTGGCCGCTGGATTAGCCGAGCCAGAAAGGATCCGGCTCAACCCGCACGTTTTGGGGGATTTTCGAGAGGATTTCACTGATGAGCTTTGGCAACGTCCGTTCTCCTCGCACGAGGATTTGAAAACGTGGCTCCCCGCGAAGCGGGTGAAGCTGGGCCGGTCCCAGGACTTCGAGGCTTTTCTCGCGCAGAGTGGCCGCGATCGTCTCTATCTGCGATTCCGCCCGCCTCCCACTCGCCGATATTTTCACAAGCCTTGTAAACGGAGGATACCGCAAGAGTTTCCGGAATTTGATCTCCTCTTGGTAGAAGGTTTGGTAATCCCCACGCAGGGCGTTAGTGATGGCATAGTGTTCGGCCATGTTCGTCTGGACCAGAACCTCGCCGGGCTTTTCCCCACGGCCCGCGCGACCAATGGCGGAAACGAGGAGTTGAAAAGTGCGTTCGGCGGCGTAAAAGGTGGGTATGGCTAAAAGCTGGTCGGCATCGATCACTCCCACGAGGGTGATCCCCGGAAAATCCAGGCCCTTTCCGACCATCTGTGCCCCGACCAAAATGTCCAGGTCTCCTTTGGCTAAAGCGGAGAGAATGACCTCGCGATCCCCTGCGGTCTCCTCATCTAAGCGGGCCACCCGGGCTTCCGGGAAAAGCTTTTTGGCCTCGTGTTCTACTCGTTCTGTTCCCGCACCAAAAAGGTGAAATCTGGTCCCACCACAGCGCCGGCACGCTGGTTCAGGAAAATCCTGCCCACAAGCGGGACAGCGGAAAGTTTTTTCTGCAAGGTGAAAGACCAAGGCGACTTCGCAGGCGGGACAGCGCAAAATGTCGCCGCAGCGGCGGCAAGAAGCACCGGTGAAGTATCCAAGCCGATTGAGAAAAAGGAGGACTTGACCGCCTTGCGCAAGATGCCGAGCCATGGCCGCCCGAAGCTCAGGCCCAATCAACTCTCCCGGCGTTCTCTCCACCGCCCTTACCTCCGGTTCCTTCCCCGCTACGCGTTTTGAGAGCACAAGGAGACGAATCTCCCCGTTTTCAGCTCGGAAGAAAGTCTCAATGCAAGGAGCTGCGGCTCCCAAGATGACGGTGGCCCCTTCCTCCTGGCGAGCCTCGGCTACCGCCCGCGCATGATAATGGGGAGCCCGTTCTTCCTTGTATCCCGGCTCGCCCTCCTCGTCCATCACCACTAGTCCCAGCTTTCGAAACGGGAGGAAAACTGCGGAGCGCGTACCCACAGCACACTGAATTTCTCCACGCATGGCCGCGGTCCAAATGCGAAAACGCTCGCCAGGGCGCAGTTCTCCATGATATACCGCGGGGCTCGTCCCCAAAGCGCGGCGGGCCCGCGCCCAAAGCTGGGGAAGAAGGGAGATCTCCGGCTCAAGGAGAAGGCAAGCGAAGTCCCCACGGAGAGCGACACGAGCTGCGGCCAAATACACCTCGGTTTTCCCGGAAGCTGGTGGCCCAAAAAGCAGGTACTCTCCGGGATTCCCTATGGTACTCGCCACGGTCTTGGCCACGGCTTCTTGCTCGGGGGTGAGGTCGATTTGTTTCCCCTCCTCCGTGTAGGAAAAGGGCAGAGCGGCAGCGTGTTCACGACTGCGCACCGGTTTGGGAACAATATGAGCAATGGCCATGCCCAAGGAAGTGCAAGCTTCCTCGCTCACGCGGGAAAGAAGGGGGAAAAAAACTGTTGGTAAGCCTGGGGCAAGCACCTGCCGAATGCTTTGGAGTTCCCCGGAATACTCCGGCTTTTCCTTTGTTTCTTTTACGACCCCAAGGAGGAGGCGTTTCCCAAACGGGACTTTCACCCACGCGCCCGGGTGCACTTCCATCCCCTCTGGGACCAAATAATCGAATCCCGCCGCCCCAGGAATGGGCAAGAGAACATAGGCGATCAACCGCTAGCCTCCTTCCGATGCAAGTACTGGAGTACCCCGCGCACGGACATGGCCCAATCGCCGGAGACGCCAGGCCCAACCGGCCAGCCCTCGCGCCTAAGCTCGCTGAGAACCGCGGAAATCGCTTCCTCCTCGGGTTTTTCCTGGTGGCGGCGCACTCGTTCCACCCAGGCCAGGAGAAGAGCGCGATATTCTTCGATCAACTTAGGTTCGCCGGGACCAAAATGGGCAAACAGGAGTTTTTGTGGCTTCAGGCTGGCCAGACGCTCGAGGGTAGCCAACCAGGCCACAAGATCGAAGCTGGGCGGGACAGTGGTGGGAAGGAGTCTTCCCTTGATGTAGAGGCCCAGGGCGTCACCCGTGAAGAGGAGCCCGTGTTCCGGGATGAAGAAGCACAGGTGATGAGGAGCATGGCCTGGGCTATCGATAGCCAGTACTTTGAGAGAGCCAAGGGGAAAGACCTCGCCATCAGTGCCGGTACATATACGCTCCTCCGGGATAGGAAAAGCTTCACCATAAAAGCGAAAGCGCTCCCCGGTCGCGCTTTTTGTCGAGGCCACCAATTTACTTGGGTCCACAAGGTGTTTGGCCCCCCGCGGATGGACCACGACCGTGGCATTGGGCAGCGCCGAAATCACCGCTCCCGCTCCGCCCGCATGGTCCAGATGAACGTGGGTGAGGAAGATCCACTTGACTTTGGTTCGCTCGATGCCAAGCGCCTTTAGCCCTAAAAGAATCCGCTCTTTGGCCAAAGACGCGCCGGTATCCACAAGGGCGACCTCTTCGGCGTGAATGATGTACGCACCGCCCAGGCCCGGTTGGCCAAAGTGGTTGGTGTCCAAAAGGAAGACGCCGGGGTGGATTTCCTGCACGAAATCCATCGGGTTAATGGATCAGACCGGTGGCCATGAAAAGCCAGAGGAAAAACGAGGCTAATACCCAGGAGACCACCGCCACCGGTGTGCACTGCCGAAACCAATCTTTGAAGGCGATGGACCCATGGGTGCGGGCGAGCAACGAGGCGCTCAACACATTGGCTGCGCCGCCAATCAATGTGCCATTGGCCCCAAGACCCACCCCTAAGGCCAGGCCCCACCATAAACTCGTCCCAAATCCCCCGAGCTTGATGAGGGTTTGGACCACAGGGATGAGGGCCATGGTCACCGGCACGCTCCCGCCCAAAGAGGAGAGCAGGGCACCAATCCAAAGCATGGTGAGTGCGGCGAAAAACTCGCCTCTCCCAATTAATCCCTTCACGGGGGTCATCAACCACTCCAACAACCCGGAGGCCTCCACCCCCTGAATAACTACGAATAGGCCGGCGAAGAAGAGGAGCACCTCCCACTCCACTGCGGCTAACGCCTCCTCCATCCGTGGGCGGAGGGCCAAAAGGGCCAAGGCCGCACCGAGGAGGGCCACCAACCCAGGCTCAAAGCCCAAGCGATCGTGGACAAAATAAAGGCCGATGACAAAAAAGAGGACTGCTAGCATCACTTTGAACTGCCGAGGCTCCGTGAGGGCCTTGCGCGGTTCCAATTTCGCCAGGGTCTCCACATTTTTGGGGGATCGGGAAAGTTCCCTGCGGAATATGAAGCGCAACAAAAACAAACAAAGCAAGGAAGTTATGATGACAATGGGAGCCAAATATACCAGGAAATCCATGAAGGAGAGGCTTGCCGCAGAGCCAATAAGAATATTGGGAGGATCACCGACGAGGGTTGCGGTCCCCCCGAAATTGGAAAACAGCACCTCTCCCAGGACAAGGGGGGTTGGGTCGATCTCGAGGATTTCGGAGACGGAGAAAGTTACGGGGGCAATCATCACCATGGTGGTGACGTTGTCGAGCATGGTGGAGACCAGGCCGGCGAGGACGGACAGGGCGGCGAATAGTGCCCATGGGCGACCACGCGTACTGCGCGCCGCATGCACCGCCAAATACTGGAAAAAACCAGTCCGCCCGATGAGACCAACGATGATCATCATTCCCAAAAGGAGGGCAAGGGTATTGAAGTCGATGGCGGAGATGGCCTCTTCCCAGGAGTAAAAGCCCAGGGCTTGACCCACGACGATCATGCACACCGCCCCGGCAACCGCAGCGATGGTGCGGTGAACTTTTTCGGTGAAAATGAGGCCGTAAGTAACAGCGAAGATCAGACCAGAAGCAATAAGTTTGCTCATCAACATAAGAAGTATTTCGCTTCAATACTCACAGTGGTCATAAGGGCCGCCCCAATAACTTAGCCTTCAGGACGGTGAGCAGCGAGCCAGGTCTCCGCTTGCCGCAGGGCCTCGCGTTGCTCGGGAAAAGTGATGCGGTTCAAAGCTTCACGAAAGGGAAGCCAAAGCATATCGTCCACTTCGTCTTCAAAAGGTTCGCCTTCTTCCTCGGTGCGAGCCAAAAAGAGCGCGACCTCTTTGTGCACTAATTCCGCGTTGCGAGGAAAAACGTAGCGCACCGTGGTACGAAACCCCGGAATAACCTGAAACTTTTTGATCCGCACCTCCTCAGCCGCTTCCCGCACGGCCGCTTGGAACTCGTCCTCCCCTGGCTCCACATGCCCTTTGGGAAACCCCCAATGCCCACCGCGGCGGTTTTTGATGAGGAGATATCTACGCCGGCCCCCGTCCTCGCGGAACAGAATCAGTCCAGCTGCCCGCTCCTCCATGATGGGCTAAATGATATCCAACTCTCGCCCACTTTTGTCGTAGGCCTTAAGCGAAAGGCCAAGACAACGCAGCTCTTGCCAAAGGACGCGGAAGGATTCGGGGATGCCCGGCCGGGGGAAGTCCTCGCCGCGAAGGATGGCCTTGTACAACGCCACGCGGCCCCGCACATCGTCGCTTTTTAGGGTGAGCATCTCTTGCAGGAGGGAAGCGGCCCCATAGGCTTCCAGCGCCCACACTTCCATCTCGCCTAAGCGCTGCCCGCCGAAATGGGCCCGGCCACCCAAGGGCTGCTGAGTGATGAGCGCGTACGGACCAGTGGAACGAGCGTGAATCTTTTCGGCCGCGATGTGTTCGAGCTTGAGAAGATACATCACCCCCACCGTGACCGGGGACTCAAACGGCTCCCCAGTACGCCCATCGCGAAGGATGACCTTGCCGTCCACGCGGGGTTCCTTGGAAAGACCGCGCTTCCTGAGCTCTTCGCCAAGTTCTTCCAGGATCTCCTCTTCCTTCGCCCCATCAAACGGCGGAGACGCAACTTTCTCCCCGCGCAGGGAAGCGAGCCACCCCAAATTCGTCTCAAAGATCTGGCCAAGGTTCATGCGCGAGGGGACCCCCAAGGGGTTCAGGATAACATCGACGGGGGTGCCGTCGGGCAGGAACGGCATGTCCTCCACCGGAAGGATCGCGGAGATCACCCCCTTGTTTCCATGCCGGCCAGCCAATTTATCTCCCACCGCGATCCGGCGGCGCTGCGCCACATAAACCTTCACTAGCTCATTTACTCCGGCCTCAAGCTCATCGCCAGCAGCACGGGAGAGTCTCTTCACCCGGATGACCGTGGCCGTACCGGTGATGGGGGGCATCCGCAGCGACGTGTTCTTGAAACTGCGCATGCGCTCACCAAAGATGGACAGGAAAATGCGCTCCTCCGGGGTCGGTTCGCTCTCCCCCTTGGGGGTGATCTTCCCCACAAGGATGTCGCCAGTGCGCACCTCCGTGCCCACCCGCACGATCCCGTGCTCATCGAGGTTGCGCATGGCGGAGCGGGGGAGGTTGGGGATGTCCGCAGTGATCTCCTCCGGGCCGAGTTTCGTGTCCTCCGCTCGCACCTCGAATTCCTGGATATGAATGGAGTCCATGAGGTTTTCCCGCACAAGCCGCTCGGAGAGGACGATGGCATCCTCGTAGTTGAAACCCTCGAACGGCAGGAAGGCCACGAGGAGGTTAGCCCCAAGGGCCAATTCCCCACCCTCAGAGAACTGGGAATCGGCGATGACATCGCCCTTCTTCACCTTGTCGCCCTTGCGCACGATGGGGCGTTGATGGATCACGGTGTTTTGATTAGAGCGTTCAAAAATCCGCAACCGGTATGTTTTTTGCCCTTTCTTGCCCTTGACCACAATCTTTTGGGCATCGACGTAGACCACTGTTCCGTCTTCTTCAGCCACCACAACGGCCCCTGAATCACGCGCGGCCTTCCCCTCCAAACCCGTGCCGACGAGGGGAGCCTGCGGGCGGAGAAGGGCCACGGCTTGGCGTTGCATATTCGCCCCCATCAGAGCCCGGTTAGCATCGTCATGCTCAAGGAAGGGGATGAGGGCGGCGGAGACACCAAGAGCCATGTTGGGGGCCACCTCCACGAAGTCCACCTCTTTCGGGGAAACGTAACGGAATTCTTCACTGCCCGTCCGGACAAGCACCTTTTCCCCAAGGATGCGGCCATCCTTGTCCACTGCCACCGTGGCGGGAGCGATGCGGTAGTGCTCTTCCTCATCGGCCATGAGATACCGGATCTCCCCCGTAATGCGGCCGTTTTTCACCACCGCATACGGAGCCTCAAGGAAACCGTACTCGTTGACGCGGACGTACACCGCCATGGAAGTGATGAGCCCAACGTTTTGGCCCTCGGGAGTTTCGATGGGGCAGATACGGGCGTAGTGGGAGGGGTGGACATCGCGGATCTCCACTTTTGCCCGGCGGGCCGCAGCCGCCACTGTCCCCAACGCCGACAACCGCCGCTTGTGTGTGAGCTCGGCAAGGGGGTTGGTCTGCTCGAGGAATTGGGAGAGGCGGCCGGTGTAAAAGAGGCTGTTCAACGCGGCCTGAATGGTGCGGGTGGAAACAACCCGCCGGATGAGGTCTTTCTCCTCAAGCTCAAGGTGGATGAGCTTGTCCTCGGCTACGCGGGCCATGCGCAGTAACCCTTCGCGCAGCGCCGCCTGCGCTTGCTCGCCCGCCAGGCGCACGCGCTTGTTCGCCAAATGGTCAGGCTCATCCAAGAGGCTTGGATCCTCGGGGGCCCGGAGGAGAAGCTCTAGGGCACTGAACACATCCTCAGGGGTAAGGCAGGTCTCCTCGCGGTTGAGGCCGAGCTTGCGGTTGATCTTGAACCGCCCAACCGGGGTTAGGTGGTAGGCATCCGGTCGGAAATAGAAGCGCTGCAAGTACTCCTCGGCCTGAGAGAGCGGCACCCGCTCCCCGGAACGGAACTTGGAATAAATCAGACGAACGGCCTCCTCCCGCGAGGCCACTTTTTCTTCCTGGAGGGAGCGGGCAATGGCGGGATGAGCCACGCGTACGCTTGTGCGTCCCAACCGATTCAACGTCTTTGCCCGCGCGGGCGTTAACTCCTCCCCCACCGACCAAACCTCGTCGCCAGCGGGGATGTTTTCCGCCAGGATCACCGCCTTCCAGCGGTCGAAGAGTTCATCCAACCCTTCTACGGAAACCTGTACGGAATAACGGGTGATGATCTCCGAGGTCTCCAATCCCAGGGCCCGGAGGTAAGTCGTGGCTGGAACCGTAGCCCGCCGATCCAAACGGGCCTTAAGCGTCCACTTCCGCACATCCAGCTCGATCTCCAGCCAGGCCCCCTGTTCGGGAAGGAAGTGGGCACGGAAAAGATGCGGCTCATCTTGAGTTATGTACAGACCGGGTGAGCGCACAAGCTCGCTTACGATCACATTCTCTGTGCCGTTTATGATGAAGGTCCCCCGCGGGGTCATGAGGGGGATATCCGCAAGGTAGAGCTCAGCTTCCTGGCGGAGCTTGCCCTCCGCATAGAGACGCCCAGTGGCCTTAAGGGGCGCAGCGTAAGTCAAGTCACGATCCCGGCACTCCCATTCGTCGTAGCGCGGCTCACCGAGGTAAGGGTCGACAAGCTCTAAGTAAAGATCATCGCGACCAGGAGCGCGGATCGGGCTCACCTCGGCAAACACCTGCGGGATCCCTTCCCTCAGGAAGCGTTCGTAAGACTGGAGTTGATGAGCAACGAAATCAGGGGGATCCAGGCGGGGCTTTACCCGGCTGAAGAAACGTCGTGTGCTCATCACTTGAGTTGTACCTCCGCTCCTGCGGCCTCCAGCTTCTTTTTGATGTCCTCGGCCTCCTCCCGGGAGACCCCCGCCTTCACCACCGCTGGCAGATTGTCCACAAGGTCCTTGCACTCCTTGAGGCCCTTGCCAGTGATGTCTTTCACCACCTTAATGAGCTGGATTTTCTGCTGTCCGGCGTTGGTGATGACCACGTCCACCGTGGTCTTCTCCGGAGCCTTCGCTTCCGCTGCCCCGGGTTGAGGTGCCACGGCCACGGCTACCGGGGCAGCGACCTGGGCGGAAACCCCAAACCGCTCCTCCAGAGCCTTCACCAACTCCGCTAGCTCCTTCACCGTCATCCCTTCGATCGCCTGGATGATCTCTTCCTTCGTCATTGTTCACCCCTCTTTTCCTTGGTTTTCTGAACTTCCCCTAGTGTTACCACCAGCTTTCGCATGATTCCGGAAAGAGCGAACACCAACCCGCGCACCGGTCCGGTCATGGCCCCGGCGAGCCTAGCCCAAAGCTCTTCCCGGGAAGGCATGGTGGCGTACCATTTCACTTGGTCAGGGGGGACTAGTTCGCCGGCGAATACCCCGCCCCGCACCTGGAAGAAATTCGGGTATTTCTGGATGAATTCGAGGGCGATCTTGAACGGGACGGTGGGGTCATCTCGGCCAATGATGACCAGATTCGGTCCGCGTAGGAATTCCGCAAGGCCAGAAATTCCCACCTCATTTGCGGCCAAGCGGGCCAGCGTGTTCTTCACCACCTCGATCTCCGCACCGCGCTGGCGCACGGCCCGCCGCAGCATGGTCATCTCCGCCGCCGGAACCCCTTGAAAGCCCACCACCACCACCGCTTGCGAGCGCGCGAATTTCTCCCGCAACTCCTCCACTGCTATGCGTTTCTCCGGTTTCGGCATGATCCCCCCTTAGCGCAACTGTGCGGCCGCGGTGAGAAGCTCCCGCTCATCTACGCGGATCCCCGGCCCCATCGTGGAGGAGAGGGACACCTTTTGCACATACCGGCCGCGCACACCCTCCGGCCTCCGCTCCAAAATGGCCCGCGTCAAAGCGAGAAGATTCTCGTAGAGCTGATCCTCCGTAAACGAGGTTTTCCCAAACACTGCGTGCACAATCCCATAACGATCAGCCCTGAACTCGATCATCCCGGCCTTCAGCTCCCGCACCACCTGGGCCACGTCTTGGGTAACCGTCCCCGTCTTGGGAGAAGGCATCAGGCCCCGCGGACCCAAAATCTTCCCGAGTTTTCCCACCACCGGCATCATGTCCGGCGTGGCTACCACCCGATCGAACTCCAGCCACCCTTCTTTGAGGATCTTTTCAGCGAGATCTTCACCGCCCACGTAATCCGCACCCGCAGCCTCCGCCTCCCTGATCTTTTCCCCTTTGGCAAACACCAAAACCCGCACGCTTTTGCCCGTTCCGTGGGGAAGGGTGCAGGTCCCGCGGATTTGGAACTGGCTTGGGTTAATCCCCAATTTGAACGCGGCCTCCGCTGTCTCCGGAAACTTCGCGGTGGATGTGCGCTTGAGGAGGGCAATCGCCTCCCGCACCGGATAAACCCGCTCCTTTTCCACCAATGCTACCGCTTGGAGGTAACGTTTGCTGTGCCTCATGGCACCACCTCGATCCCCATATTTCGGGCTGTGCCCAACACCATGCGGATCGCCGCCTCAAGGTCATCGGTATTTAGGTCCGGCATTTTCTTCTCCGCAATGCGCCGAACTTGCTCCATTGTAACTTTTCCCACCTTGATCTTGCCTGGTTGGGAAGAGCCCTTTTCAATCCCTGCGGCCCGTTTTAGCAACACGGAAACCGGCGGCTGCTTGAGAACGAAGTCGAATGTGCGGTCATCGTATACGGTTATCTCCACCGGGATCAACGTCCCCGGTTCCTCGGCCTTCGTGGCCTCGTTGAAACGCTTACAGAACTCCATGATGTTGACCTTGTGGGCCCCGAGGGCCGGGCCAACGGGCGGGGCCGGGTTCGCCTGTCCGGCAGGGATCTGGAGCTTGATCTTAGCCACCGTCTGCTTTGGCATCCTCCCCTCCTTAAATCTTTTCGATCCCGCTGAGACTAATCCGCACTGGGGTTTCTCGGCCGAAGATCCGCACCATCACCACCGCTTCCTCAGCCTCTTTATCGATTTCTTTAATCTCCCCGGTGAAATCGGCAAACGGACCTTCCACAATCTGCACCACTTCGCCCACCTCAAACCCGACCTCCACTTTGGGCTTGCCCTCCGCGGCGGGCACGGTGACCGCCCCGGTTATGCGCCCAAGGACGGTGGCCTCTGGCCCATCGATGGGGACAGGGGTGGAGCGGCTGCCCACAAACCGCGCCGCCCGCTCCAGCCCCTTGACCAATTCGCGCATCTGCTCCTCGTCTAGCCCCATCTTGGCGAAAACATATCCCGGGATGAGCCGGCGCTTCTCGATGCGCTGAATGGTGACCACTCGCTTGTCCTTGTATTCCCGGACCTTCACAAGTCCGGAGGCCCCGGCGTAAACCTTGTGTTCCTGCTCGATCTCTGCGCCGGGAGGAAGCTTCGCTCCCACCCGCA
>JANXBC010000021.1 GCA_025060555.1 Candidatus Bipolaricaulota bacterium | reverse complement strand
AAATCCTCGCCGCGGCGGGAAAGGACCGTGATCTTCCCCACGGTGTCCACGTGCCCCAGCACGAGGTGCCCGCCCAATTCCTCCCCAACCCGTAAGGACGGCTCGAGGTTCACCCAGTCGCCCACCCGGAGCTCCCCAAGGTTCGTGCGGGAAAGGGTCTCCCAGGAAAGGTCGAACGCCATGGCCTCGTCCACAAGCTCCGCCACGGTGAGGCACACCCCGTTCACGGCCACGCTTTCTCCTGTGGTCACCCGTAGTCCTTGTTGGGCAATCCAAAGTCGGCGCGGCTCGCTGCGCACAACCTTCCCCAGCGCCCGCACAATCCCGGTGAACACCCACGCAGTTTACCTCTTCTTCCCGACGTTGCAGATCGTGATAACAATCAGTAAAGTCCCCAGGCCATGATCAGGGTTTTGGTCGTCTCGCTTCTTCTTTGTGTTGGTGGAGCTTGGGCAAACGATGCCCCGGAGATGACCAGTCCCCTCATCGATGGTCAAGAGGTCCTCCAGGTAACCACAGGTCTCCTGCGTTACCAATTTCTTAAAAATAGCGGGGTCCTGCGCAGCGCCTATGTTCACTTTTCCACTTACGGTTCTAATCCGATCGAGACCGTTCCAGGATGGATGGGCACAGCTTTAGCCCCAGGAGTAAGCCTACCGTTTGAGGTTTGGCTCGGAGATACACCGGTCAGCGAAAGCCACACGGTACGCGCGGAATCCGACCCTCATGGGAGTTTAACCCTTGTGTTCTCTTCCGAGACGGCAAATCTGAAAGTACAAAAAGAGTTCATTTTAGCCAAGGACGCGCTCTACACTGGGAAATTCGCGATTTCTGTGGAGGGGAAGGGTGTGGTGCGTGTGGTCCTTGGGCATCTTCCCGCGGGGCAAAACGCGCCGGAACTCGTCTATCTTTACGATGGAAAGGTGCAAAAGGCACCCCTTGCCCCCGGAGCGTATACCCGCTTCCAGGGACTGGGTCTGGTGGGGAAGGACACGGTTTTCTTTTTCCGCATCGACGAGGGTGAAGCCCAGCCTTTTTTGGCAAGAAACACGGCCGGCCAACCGTTGTTTGGCATCGAGGGCCAAGAAACGTTGCGGGTGCGCGGGATTTTTTATACCGGAAGAAACCGGTACGTGCTCCTCACCGACGCGGGCCTCGGCCCCCTCGCCAAGTCCGGGGCTTTCACCACCCTGCTTGTGGGAGTAATTCGGTTCTTCGAGTGGCTTTATCGCCTCACGGGAAATTACGGGTGGGCCATAATTCTTTTCACCATCATCACCCGCATCGTCCTCTACCCCCTTATGCGCAACCAATATCGATCCATAGCGAAAATGCAGAAGCTTGCCCCGAAGATCAAGAAGATTCAGGAGAGGTTCAAAGACGATCGTGAAGCCCTTCAACGCCAGCTCATGGAGCTTTACCGGCAGGAAAAAGTCAACCCCTTGGGCGGATGTCTCCCCTTGCTCCTGCAATTTCCTATCCTCATCCTCCTTTGGCAGGCCATCATGTACTCCGCGGAGAAAATCCACCTTTCCCCTGGGTTCTTGTGGATTGCGGATCTTTCTAAGCCTGATCCTTACTATCTTTTGGTCATCCTCGGCACTGGAGTTCAGGTCCTCTACACGTGGTACACCCAGCGGCGCATGCCTGAACAGGCTCCCGGTGGTTCCCAATTCCTCGGTTATGTGTTCCCCTTGGTGATGGCTGTCCTATTCCTGAGCTTTCCAGCAGGCCTTTGGCTGTATTGGACCTTCACCACCTTGGTCCAATTCGGCCAACAGTTGATCATCGACTGGGAGATAGCGCGGGAGGAGGCGCGCCAGGCGGTGCAACCGGGGAAAGATGGAGGAGAGAATCTGTGAAGCTTTGACGCGGTTTTTCTCCGGGTTCCTTGCGGTGCTGGGGGAGGAGGGGAGGGTGGAAATCCGCGAGGAAGGTGGGGAGATCTATGTCAACCTGCGTGGCCGATTCAAGACCTTGCCGCAAGAAGACGGGGAATTCCGCACGGCCCTGGGCCGTCTGGCTGTTTTGCACATAAAAGCGAACTTACGGCAGGTCGTGAACATCGAGGTCGACATAAACGGACAGGAGGAGGCGCGGCGCAAGAAGCTGGTTGCGCGGGCCCTGGCTTTGGCCGAGCGCGTTCGGGCCGAAAAACGCAGTGTCGAACTAGAACCCATGCCGCCCAAGGACCGCCGGCTCATTCACCTGGCCTTGGCCAATGTGCCGGGAGTGCGCACCCACTCCGTGGGCCGGGATGAAAATCGGCGGGTAGTGATCGAGCCAGTGGAAGCTAGCGAGCCCTGAGCCTCTCCGCCGCGCGCGTCCAGGCGTAGAGGATGGGGCTAGCGATGAAGATCGAGGAGTAGGTCCCGAAGATGACCCCGCAGGCCATGGCCACAGTGAACTCCCGCAGGGCAATCCCGGCCACGATCAAAAGCACCACGATGGGCAATAGGGTTGTGCTCGAGGTGTTGATCGTGCGGGTCAGGGTTTGATTGACGGAGCGGTTGATCACCTCCCAAAGAGAGGCCTTCTTGATGAGACGGAGGTTTTCCCGGATGCGGTCGAATACGATGATGGTGTCATTGATGGAATAGCCAACCACTGTGAGAAGGGCAGCGATCACCGGGAGGTTTATCTCTAGCCGGAACACGCTGAACACGCCCAGGGTGAGGACTACGTCGTGGACCAAGGCTAAGATCGCGGCGATCCCGTAGCGCAGGCGGAACCGAATGGCAATGTAGACAAGCATCCCCGCCAAGGCCACGAGGATCGCCTGCCAGGCGCGGTTCACAATCTCCCGGGATATCTGGGCACCGATGGTGGTCACGCTGTACTCGAACGGCTGAGGGATGCTTGGGTTCTCAGGGTGAACGAAGGCCTGCCGCAGTTTTTCCACCACCGCTTCCTCCGTAGTCCGCACGGTGATGACTATGCCCTCCAGGTTCGCTTGGCCGGCGCCTTCCACGGCCCTTTCGGCGGAGATCCGCTGGAGATAAAAACTGGCTTTGGATCCAACCTCACTCAGCGCTTTCTCCACTTGGGTCCGGACTGTTTGGGAATCCACACTCACCCCGGCCGGATAAAGGAGGGTGAGCTGGAAGCCCCCGGTGAAGTCGATGCCCGGCCGCAAACCAAGGAGGACCAAAGACAAGATCGAACCGAGGAAAAGGACGAAGGAGATGAGCCCGAAGAACTTGGCTTTCCCCATGAAGTCGAACTGGGTCATGGGCTAGCCTCCGAAGACTTTGGCCGCAAGGCGGGACTTCAGGCGCGCGGCCTTGTTTGGGTGGATCGTACCGCGGATGGCCGCTTTATCCACAGCTTTTTGGAACATGGCGAACGCGCGACGAGCGCCGTCCATATCCCCCGCTTGAGACAAACGGAGTACTTCCCGCCGCCAGTAGCGGATCGCGCTCTTCCTCAGCTCATTGCGCTGGCGGCGCACAAGACTTTTCCGCAACGCCTTTTCTGCTGATCGTGTGACGGGAATAGCGCATCACCCCTTTGCCCTTGGGAATCTGAAAGCGAAGCTTATCCCAAGGAAACGCTTTCGCAAGAGGGGTCCAGTGACGAACGTCCTCTTGGCAAGGGTTGGGCACTGCGGTACGCTCACGGGCAGCCATGATTGAGTACGTCCGCAAACGGGACGGGAGCATTGTGCCTTACGAACGCAGCCGGATCGCCGCGGCGATCCTGGCAGCCTTGCGGGAAGTGGGGCGGGATGATCCTCTCTTGGCCCAGGATCTCGCCCTGCGGGTGGAGCGCATCCTTGAGGGCCGGTTCGGCCCGCTCTTTGGCCCACCCCACGTGGAGGAAATCCAAGATGCGGTGGAAGAAGTCCTCATGACCTCGGGGATCCCGGAGGCGGCGCGGGCCTACATCGTCTACCGCGAGCAGCACAAAAGGATGCGGGAGATCCAGGAGCTCATCGATCCCGCCCTTGTGGAGACCTACCTCAACGGCCAGGACTGGCGCGTGCGGGAAAAC
The DNA here is from genome assembly GCA_025060555.1 of Candidatus Bipolaricaulota bacterium. GTDB lineage: Bacteria > Bipolaricaulota > Bipolaricaulia > Bipolaricaulales > Bipolaricaulaceae > DTER01. The sequence continues at coordinate 13,810 of JANXBC010000021.1, read as the reverse complement.
TCCAACATGGCCTTCTCTCTTCAGGGTTTGAACGTCTTCCTCACGGAGAAGATCATCAGCCGCTACTGGCTTTCCCAAGTCTATCCCGCTGCCATTCGCGAGGCCCACGAATGCGGGGATTTCCACATCCACGACCTTGGGACGCTCGGCCCCTATTGCGTTGGTTGGGATCTCGCCGATCTTTTGGCCGTGGGGTTCCGGGGGGTGCGGGGGAAAGTGGAGTCGCGCCCGCCTAAACATTTCCGCACCGCCCTTCTTCAGGCCGTAAACTTCCTCTACACCCTGCAAGGCGAAGCCGCCGGGGCGCAGGCCCTCTCTAACCTCGATACCCTGCTTGCCCCCTTCATCGCCAGCGATGGCCTCTCTTACCGGGAAGTGAAGCAGGCTCTCCAGGAGTTCGTGTACAACTTGAACGTCCCCACGCGCGTGGGTTTCCAAACCCCGTTCACCAACGTGACTTTGGATCTGCGGCCACCTGAACACCTTGCGAGCCTCCCGGCCATTGTGGGCGGAGAGCCCCTCCGCGCTCAATATGGGGAATTCGTAAGGGAAATGAAAATGTTCAATCAAGCCTTTGCTGAAATCATGGCCGAAGGCGATGCCAAAGGCCGGGTCTTCACCTTCCCCATCCCCACCTACAACGTCACCCCCGACTTTCCCTGGGAGGAGCCACATTTTGCCCCGATTTGGGAGATGACCGCTCGCTACGGCATCCCATACTTTGCCAACTTCATAAACTCCGACATGAAGCCTGAGGATGCGCGGAGCATGTGCTGTCGATTGCGCTTAGATCTGCGGGAGTTGCGCTATCGGGGAGGGGGCTTATTCGGCTCAAACCCGCTCACCGGCTCCATCGGCGTGGTTACCCTTAACCTCCCACGCCTGGCTTTCCTCTCCCGTGATGAGCAAGAGTTCTTGGAACGCCTGGATAGCCTGCTACAACTGGCGGGGAAATCGCTGATCATCAAGCGCAAATTCTTGGAGCGCCTCACTGAGGAGGGACTGTATCCCTACTCCAAGTTCTATTTGCGCTCGATCAAGGAACTCACCGGCGAATATTGGAAAAACCACTTCTCCACCATCGGGGTGATTGGCCTCAACGAGGCCTGCCTGAACCTCCTTGGGTGCACCATCGCTGAACCTGAGGGGATCTCTTTTGCCATCCGCGTTCTTGACCACCTGCGCGAGAAGCTTGTGGCCTTCCAGGAGGCCACCGGTCATCTGTGGAATTTGGAAGCCACCCCGGCTGAAGGAGCGAGTTACCGCTTGGCTATGATCGATAAAAAACGCTATCCCAAGATCATCGTGGCCAACGAGCGGGCTGTGCGGGAACGCGGTGCTCCCCCGTATTACACCAACTCCTCCCAGCTCCCCGTTAACTATACGGACGACCTTTTCCTGGCGTTGCGGCTTCAGGAACCCTTGCAGATCCGGTACACAGGGGGCACGGTGTTTCATATCTGGCTTGGCGAGAAGGCGCCTTCTCCCGAGGCTGCGAAAATTTTGGTCCGCCGCATCTTCGAGCGTTTCCGCATCCCATACCTCACCCTCACCCCGACCTTTTCCGTGTGCCCAAGCCATGGGTATCTCGTGGGAGCACAGGAGGTTTGCCCAATTTGTGGGGAACACACGGAGGTTTATTCCCGCGTGGTGGGCTACCTCCGCCCCGTGGAGCAATGGAACGCTGGAAAACAAGAGGAATTCAAGGATCGAACTACGTTCGTTCCCAACGTGTCTGTGCTCCCAATGAGCGCGAGTTCCGCATAGTGTCGGTAAAAAAAGCTTTTGGCCAGATCGTGTGGGTCCAGCCCCTCACCCTCCTGGACTACCCTGGGAAGCTCGCCGCTCTTGTGTTCTTCGGGGGATGCAATTTGCGCTGCCCCTTTTGTTATAATGCTGAGCTTGTTCTTCCCGAGCTTTTGGAAAATTTGTCGCCCCTTTCGCTCGAGGAAGTCCTAAATCAGCTTGCCGAGCGAGTCGGTTTTTTGGATGGTGTGGTCATCACCGGAGGAGAGCCCACCCTCTCCCCCTCCCTTCCCGACTTCGTTCGGCGCCTAAAAAATCTGGGCTTCTTGGTGAAGCTCGACACCAACGGTACCAATCCCGCGGTCCTCGCTGACCTCCTCGCCACGGGGCTTCTCGATTATGTTGCCTTGGACTTCAAAGCTCCGCTTGCCCGCTATGGGGAATACACTGGCCTTGCGGAGGCGGGAAGGGTGGTAGAGGCGGTCTGCCGAAGTTTTCAGCTGATCGCGGAAAAGGCGCCGGACTACGAGGTACGTACTACCGTAGCCCCGGGACTCACAGCCCAGGACCTCCTCCAAATCGCCCAGGAGATTTCTGGGGCTAAACGTTACGTGCTCCAGCCATTTTTTGCCCCGCCTAAGAAGCGGTTGGTGGAGGAGAGTTGGCGGCGCCCAGCCTTAAACGCAACGGAGCTAAAGCGGATCCTTCCGGAACTTCAGCGTTTTGTGCCCACTGAGATACGAGGTTAATCCAGGCCCACACGGGCCCGCACTTCTTTGATCACGCCTTTCGCTATCTTTCTTGCCCTCTCCGCCCCAGCGGCGAGGATCTCCTCTATCTGCCCTTTGGCCTCTAGTTCTCGCCTGCGCTCGCGCAGCGGCCGCATGGCCGCCATGAGGTAGCGGAAAAGCGTCTCCTTTAGGTCCTTGTACAGAAGCTTTCCCTCGGTGTGGAGGCGACGAAATTCCTCCACAACGTCCGCGGGCGCCACAAGCTCAAGCAGGGTGAAGAGGTTGGCCACCCCAGGGCTCATGGTTTGCCCAGGGGTGAGACCCATATCCGTCACGGCCGTGCGGATCTTCCGCCAGATCTCCTCCTCGGGCTCCATAAGGCCGATGTAATGCTCGGGGCCGTAGGATTTGCTCATCTTTCGCATGGGGTCAGCCAAGGACATGAGGCGCGGGGCCTTCCCCAAAATCGGTTCAGGTTCAGGGAAGAACTCGCCAAACCGCCAGTTGAACCGGCGGGCGATGCGCCGGGTTAGCTCCAAGTGCTGAAGCTGATCCTCTCCCACCGGCACATGGTCCGCCAAATAGAGGAGGATGTCGGCCGCTTGGAGGACAGGATAGTAAAAAAGCCCGCCGTTCACGAATTCTTGCCCCCTCGCCTTCTCCTTAAACTGCGTCATGCGCGCCAAATCCCCAAAGGAGGTGACACACCCAAGGATCCAGCAGAGCTCGGTGTGCTCGGGCACAGCGGATTGAACGAAAAGGATGGAGCGTTCAGGATCGATTCCACAGGCCAAAAGGTCCAATGCCAATTCCTTGACATTCGTGCGAAGCTCGTGAGGAACAGTGTTTTCGTTGGTAAGGGCGTGGTAATCCACAATACAGTAGACACAGAAATTTCCCTCTTGGAGCTCGACCCACTGCTTTATCGCGCCAAAATAATTGCCAAGATGAAGGACTCCTGTGGGTTGAATACCCGAAAAAATCCGCACTGGCTCCTCCTTCATTCCCAGTATAGACCGAAGTCCTTCCTTGCTCCAACCTTGGGAAGCCCCGTAATTTTGCGAGAAAGGTGGGGCACGGCTATAGTCCCATGGCTAGATGTCCCAGACCTTTGGGGTAGTGGTGTTGGCGGCGGGGAAGGGCACGCGGATGTGCTCCGCCCGGCCAAAGGTTTTGCATACCCTCTGTGGCCTTCCTCTCCTGGAATATCCCCTGCGCACGGCAAGAGAACTCGCCCCGACGGAGACGATCGTGGTTGTCGGCCACGGGAAAGAGGAGATCGAAAGGGCTTTCGCCCACTGGCCGGTGAAATTCGTGGACCAGCGCGAGCCATTGGGCACAGGACATGCTGTGCTTTCCGCACGAGAAGCATTGTCTGTGCCCCGGTTCTTCGTCGTTCCCGGCGACGTACCCCTTGTGCCAGCCCAGGCCCTGCGCGCCCTCCTGGACCAACACCTCCGGACCGGGGCTTTGGCCTCTTTCCTCACTATAGAACTCTCCGATCCCGGGTCTTACGGCCGGGTGGTGCGGGATGAGCGAGGGAAACCGCAAAAAGTCGTGGAGGCTCGCGATGCCTCCCCAAAAGAACTGGCAATCCACGAGGTGAACACGGGCGTTTGGTGTCTGGAAAATCATCCTGCGGTGTGGGCAGCGCTGGAGAGGCTGAGGCCGAATAACGTGAAGGGCGAGTACTACCTCACCGATGTTGTGGCCAGCCTTTATCCGCAGGTGGAGGCAGTGCGCTGGCCAGAATCAGACGTTCTCCTTGGGGTGAATGACCGTGTGGATTTGGCTCGCATTGAGGGGATCCTGCGCTGGCGAATCCTCGAGAGGTGGATGCGCGAGGGCGTGAGCGTGGTGGATCCAGCCGCGGTTTACCCTGGCCCGGATGTGCGGGTCGGCCCGGATACTGTGGTCTTCCCCGGTTCCTTCCTCCTTGGGGAGACGGAGATCGGCGAGAATTGTCGCATCGGCCCCCAGGCCTACCTCTTGGACACAAGAGTCGCCCAGGGGGCACATATTTGGTTTTCTGTCCTGGAGGGGGCGGAGATCGGTGAAGAAGCACAAATTGGGCCATATGCCCATCTCCGTGCCGGGGCCAAGGTTGGCGCCCGCGCGCGCATCGGTAATTTCGTGGAGGTCAAAGCCTCCCAAATCGGTGAGGGCGCAAAAGCTCTGCACTTGGCATACATCGGGGATGCCGAGGTTGGCCAGGCCGCAAACATCGGCGCCGGCGCGATCACCTGCAATTTCCAGCCCGGCAAGACGGAAAAATTCCGCACGGAAATCGGGGCTAGGGCGTTCATCGGAAGCAATGCGTGCCTGATCGCGCCCATCCGCATCGGTGAAGGAGCGGTAGTCGGAGCGGGTTCAGTGATCACCGAGGATGTGCCGCCCTACGCCTTGGCCTTGGAGCGCAGCCCGCAGGTGGTGAAGCCCAATTGGGCTCGCCGCAAGGAGGCAGGATGAGCTTGGACAACGTGCGGATCATCGCAGGAAGTTCTAACCTTCCCTTGGCCCAAGCGATCGCGCAAACCCTCGGACTACCCCTCTGCGAAGCCGACCTTCCTGACCCCACTACGGGCACTCCCCACTACACCCCCGGACGCTTCCCCGACGGGGAAATTCGTGTCCAGATCGGTCAAACGGTGCGAGGGAAAGACGTGTTCGTCATCCAATCCACCTCTCCCCCCGTGAACGACCATCTCATGGAGCTCCTCCTTCTTGTGGATGCGTTGCAGCGGGCCTCGGCACGCACGGTTTGCGCGGTTATCCCGTACTTTGGCTATGCTCGCCAGGACCGGAAGAAGACGGGCCGGGTCCCAATTTCCGCGCGCCTTGTGGCTAACCTTCTTGAGGCGGCCGGGGTGGACCGGGTGGTGACCCTCGAACTCCACGCCGGCCAAATCCAGGGGTTCTTCAATGTGCCCCTGGACCACCTTCGCGCCGACGCCCTCTTCCACCAGTACATCCTCCAGCGTCATCCCGAGTGGATGAAGGACTTGGTGGTGGCTTCCCCCGATTTGGGCGGGCTTTGGCGGGCCCGCCGATTAGGGAAGCTCTTCAAGTGCCCGTTGGCGGTGGTCGCTACCTATCGACGATCTAAAGGGGAGAAAGAGCGTGTTTCCGATGTGCAGGTCATCGGTGAGGTGAGGGGGAAACGCGTGCTCTTTGTAGACGACATCCTTGCCACCGGCGGGACGCTGGCCGAGGCGGCGGAAGCCGTGCTCCAAGCGGGCGCGACCGAGGTTTATGCCGCCTGCGCCCATGGCCTCTTTGTGGGCAATGCGCTAGCCCGTCTGGAACGCTCACCCTTGCGCAAGGTTTTGGTCACCGATAGCATAAATCTCAGCGAAGAGGTGCGGCGGCATCCACGCGTGGAAGTGGTGTCGATCGTCCATTTCCTCGCGGATGCTATTCGCCGTATTTATCAAAACGAGTCGATCACGGACCTTTTGGCCTACGGTCCCTGAGGAGGAAGAGATGATCACGGTGAAAGCTATGCGTCGGCCGCAGCACGCGAAGGCAAGGGCCCTGCGGCGGAGGGGTTTTGTGCCCGCGGTGCTCTACGGAGCCCACCTTGACCCGGTCCATGTGGCCCTGGCGGAGACCGACGTGCGCCGCTTGTTCTCCCAGATCACCCGCTCCACCATGGTGGAGATCCAGGTGGACGGCGAAACGTACCGCGTGTTCGTGAAGGACGTACAAGTTGACCCCATCACCACGCATTTCTTGCACCTCGATTTCTATGTGCCTGAGGCCGGCCGGGCCTTGGAGATCGCGATCCCGGTGAAACTTACGGGTGAGGCCCCGGGGGTGAAGGCTGGGGGAGTCCTGGAGGTCATCCACTCCGAGATCCCCGTGGAGGCCCTGCCCGAGAAAATCCCGCCGCACATCGTGGTGGACGTGTCCAGGCTTGGCCTCGACGAGGCTGTGTTGGTGCGGGATCTTCCCTGGCCGGAGGGAGTGAAACCCCTTCTTCCGCCGGAGGACGCGGTGGTCGTGGTTGTGCCGCCGCGGGTGGAGGTGGCGGCTCCCGCTGCGCCAGTGGAGGCTGCACCCGCAGCTCCGGAAGCTCCCGCCGCGCCTGAGGCGAAGAAGCCGGAAACCAAGAGCGCTTGAGGGCGGTCGTTGGCCTGGGAAACCCTGGCCCCACCTATGCGGCCACTCGCCACAACCTAGGCTTCTGGGTCCTCGAGCGACTCCTCAAGAAAAACCACTGGACCAAGGAAATTTTTCCCTGGGGCGAAGTCTTTCAAAAGGGGGAAGCCCTCCTTTTGCGGCCGCTTACGTTCATGAACCTCTCCGGCCAGGCTGTGGCCGAGCTCTGCCGCCGGTTTTCCCTTTCCCCAGGGGAACTGCTCATCGTCTACGATGACGTGGACCTTCCCCTGGGGGAGGTGCGGCTGCGGCCAGCTGGCGGCCCAGGTACACACCGCGGGATGCAATCCGTGTTGTTCGCGCTGGGAACGGAAGATGTGCCGCGGCTACGAATAGGAATCGGCGCTCCTCCGCCGAACACCGATCTTAGGGACTTCGTCCTTTCTCCGCCCAAACCCGAAGAGGCGCTGGTCCTTGCGGAGGCCTGTGACTTTGCCGCGGAATTGGCCAGCATTTTCTTGGAAAACGGCCTTTCTGTGGCCCTCGACGCCTTCTCTCGGAGGCGCCCGGCACGGCCGGTATAATCCTCGGAAGGAGCAACAAAGCATGTACGAGAAGTTCTCCAAGGAGTCCATGAAGCTTCTGGCCCAAGCCCAGGAGGAGGCCGCGGAGTGGCGCCACCGCTATGTGGGCACGGAGCACCTTCTCCTCGCGGCGTTGCGCAATGAGGGCAGCCGCATCGGCCGGTTCCTCATCTCCAAGGGCCTCACCTATGACCGGGTGGCCCGCTATGTGGAGCGGCAAAAGGGGCGCGGCCGCATCTACGTCTCGCCCGACGAGCTGGAGCCCACGCAACGCCTAAAAAGGGTGATGAAGCTTGCCTACGAGGAAGCTCGCCGGGATGGGGCAGAGACCATCGAACCTGAGCATCTTCTCTTCGCTGTCCTGCGGGAGGGGGAATGTACAGCCGCGGAGATCCTGCGGGCCCATGGAGTGGACTTGCGCACCGTACGCGAATACTTCGCGCCCCGGCGTGGCAGCCCCCGCGTGCGCACCGCCACCGCGCGTCTACCCGGCGAGCTTGGGGAATTTGGGCGGAACCTCGTGGAGGAAGCCGCCGCCGGCCTCCTCGACCCCGTCATCGGCCGAGAGCGGGAATTGGAGCGGGTCATCGAGATCCTCTGCCGGCGAAAGAAGAACAACCCTGTCCTGGTGGGCGAGGCCGGCGTGGGGAAGACCGCGATCGTGGAGGGGTTGGCCCAGCGCATTGCCCGCGGGGAAGTTCCATCCCTTCTTGCTGACAAAGAGATCATCGAGCTCGACATGGCCGCGATCGTGGCGGGCACAAAATACCGCGGGGAGTTCGAACAACGCCTCAAAGCCATCCTCAATCAAGTCATGTCCGCGGGGAACATCATCCTCTTCGTGGATGAGCTTCACACTGTGGTGGGCGCGGGCGGCGCGGAGGGGGCCATCGATGCCTCCGCCATCCTAAAGCCGCCTTTGGCCTCCGGAGCCATTCAGTGCATCGGCACCTCCACGCCCGACGACTACCGAAAAACCATCGAAAAGGACCCGGCTTTAAAACGTCGGTTCAAAGTGGTTTACGTGGAGGAGCCCTCTGTTGAGGATACGTTCAAAATCCTCCAGGGACTGCGGCCTCGCTATGAGGAGCACCACGGAGTGCGCATCACCGACGAGGCCCTCTGGCAAGCGGCACGCCTGGCGGACCGCTACATCACCGAGCATTTCCTGCCCGATAAAGCCATCGATCTTATCGACGAGACGGCCGCGCGCATTCGGCTCGAGGCCACAGAACTTCCGCCTGAGGCCCGCGAACTTTTGGCGGAGATCTCCAAGCTTGAGGAGGAAGAGGAGGCGGCGGTAGCTGAGCAGAACTATGAACTGGCCGCAAAGCTGCGGGATGAGCGGGAAAAACTCGTGGAGGAACTAAAACAGTTTGAGGAAAACCAGACCGAGCCGGTGGTGCCAGTGGTCACCGCCGAGCACGTGGCCCAAACCGTCTCCGCCTGGACCGGAATCCCAGTGCATCACCTTCAGGAGGAGGACACCGTTCGCCTCCTCAAGATGGAGGAGAAGATCCATGAGCGGCTGGTGGGGCAGGACGAGGCGGTGAAGGCAGTAGCGCGGGCCATCCGCCGGGCCTACGCGGGCATCAAAGATCCCCGTCGGCCCATCGGCTGCTTCCTCTTCCTTGGCCCCACTGGCGTGGGCAAAACCGAGCTTGCCCGCACCCTCGCCGAATTCCTCTTCGGCGATGAGGATGCCCTCATCCGCATTGACATGTCCGAGTACATGGAGCGCTTCTCCGTCTCCCGCCTGATCGGCGCGCCCCCGGGTTATGTGGGCTATGAGGAAGCCGGGGAGCTCACGGAGGCCGTGCGCCGCCGCCCCTACTCCGTGGTCCTCTTCGATGAGATCGAGAAAGCCCATCCCGATGTGTTCAACATCCTCCTCCAGGTCATGGACGATGGCGTCCTCACCGACTCCCAGGGCCGCAAGGTCGATTTCCGTAATACCGTGATCATCATGACCTCTAACATCGGGAGCAAGCTCATCACGGACAAGACCTCCTTGGGCTTTGCTACCGCGGATATTGAGTCGGAGGAGGCCTATCAGGATATGAAAAGCCGGGTGATGGGCGAGGTGCGCAAGGTCTTCAAGCCCGAATTCCTAAATCGACTCGACGACATCATCGTTTTCCACCCCCTCACGAAAGAGCAGGTGCAGGCCATCGCTGAGCTCATGATCAGTCGGCTACGGAAGCGCCTGTGGGATGAGCATCAAATCGAGCTTACGGTGGAGCCCGCGGCCCTGGAGGTCCTGATCAGCCGGGGCTACGACGAGAAGTACGGGGCCCGGCCCATGCGCCGCACCATCGAGCGCCTCCTTGAGGACCCCATCGCCGAGAAGATCCTATCTCATGAATTTCCGGATGGCTGCAAGATCATCGTCGGGGCCCAAGACGGGGAGATCCTGGTCCGGAAGGGCGAATGAGTTTCCGGTGCCAGGCCTGCGGTTATCGTTCGCCAAAATGGCTTGGCCGCTGTCCCCAATGTGGTGAGTACGGGACTTTCGCGGAGGAGAAGGAGACTCCATCCTCAATCCCTCCCGAGCTTGTGGCGCCGGAGCCGCCAAAACCTCTTCCGGAAGTCCCCGCCCCGCCCCCGGAGCGCCTCTCCACCGGCATGCCCGAAGTGGACCGCGTCCTTGGTGGCCTTGTCCCAGGGGCGGTGGTCCTGTTCGGCGGCGAGCCAGGCATCGGAAAATCCACGCTTCTTCTTGAGCTTGCGGCGAACATCGCCGATCGCTACGGAAAAGTCCTTTATGTCTCCGGGGAGGAGGCTCCGTCGCAAGTGAAGCTTCGGGCCCAGCGCCTCGGCCGGGAAAGCCCAAACCTCTACCTCCTCTCCACTCAGGATCTCTTGGCCATCCTCAACGCGGTGAGCCGCGTGGCCCCGGTCGCCCTGGTCGTGGACTCTCTGCAGACCGTTTTGGCTGATCCCCAAGGCGGGGAAGTGGGGAGCCTCGCGCAGGTCCGGGAATCGGCAGCTCAACTTTCGCGGGTAGCCAAGACCGCGGGCATCCTGACCTTCCTCGTTTCCCACATCACGAAGGAGGGCGGCTTCGCCGGACCAAAAACGGTGGAGCACCTCGTGGATGTGGCCGTGTATTTGGAGGGCATCCGTGAAGGGGATCTCCGCATCCTCCGCTGCGTGAAGAACCGCTACGGCTCCACCGCTGAGGTCGCGGTCCTGGAGATGACGGGAAAGGGCCTGGTAGAGGTGCCCAATCCTTCGCTTTTCTTTGTGTCCAAGGAGGCGACGCCGAGGCCGGGCACCGCGATCGTCCCTGTTTTAGAGGGCACACGCACCCTCCTTGTGGAGGTGCAAGCGTTGGTGACCCCTTCGGGAGGGTATGGGCCGCCGCAGCGGCGCATGGCTGGCCTCGATCTGAACCGCACCCTTGTCCTTTTGGCCGTCATCGAAAAACACCTGGGCGTGCATACTCGTGCCCTTGACGTCTACCTCGCCGTCGCGGGCGGGCTGGAGGTCATTGAGCCCGCGGCGGATCTCGGGATTTGCGCCGCTGTGCTCTCTAGCCTCCGCGACCGGCCCATCCCCATGGACACAGTGATCCTAGGTGAGGTGGGGTTGGCAGGGGATCTGCGCCCGGTGCGCAAGGGACCGGAACGCCTCCAGGAGGTGGCAAAACTCGGGTTCCGACGCGCTATCGTCGCCCACCAGCCTCTCCCAAAGAAATTGGACCTGGAAGTGGTGCGGGCCAAAACTCTGCGGGAAGGCATGGAAGCCTTAGAACTTTTATAGCTGAGCTTGCGCCAAGGAGGAGGGGATGGAGTACGTGGCACGGCTAAAGGAAGCGGCACAAGCCATAAAGGAATTGGGTTCTCCCAAGGTCGCGGTGATACTGGGCTCTGGGCTCTCAGGGATCCTAACTTTAGCTGGGGAGCGGCGGCGGAAATTCCTGGAGATCCCGGGCTTTCCCAGGCCGACGGTGGAGGGCCATGTGGGTGAGGTCGCCGTGGGCACGCTCGGCGGGAAAGAAGTGCTCATCCAGCGCGGCCGCATCCACTACTACGAGGGCTATGACCCCGCTGATCTAGTTTTTCCCGTACGGGCCTATGCCTTGGCCGGGGTGAAAATCCTCGTCATCACCAATGCCGCCGGTGGGATCCGCTACGGGTTCTTCCCCGGCGACATCGTCCTTATCTCCGACCACATAAATTTCCTGGGCGTGAATCCTTTGCGGGGGCCAAACCTTCCGGAGCTTGGCCCGCGCTTCCCCGATATGTCCCAAGCCTACGACCCCGCGCTGCGCAAGCTTGCCCGGGAGGTGGGAGCAGAGCTTGGGATCAGTCTGAAAGAGGGTGTTTACTTGGCGGCCCTGGGGCCTTCGTATGAGACGCCGGCGGAGATCCGGGCCTTCCGCGCCTGGGGTGCGGACCTCGTGGGCATGTCCACCGTGCCCGAGGTCATCGCCGCCCGCCATGCGGGAATGCAGGTCCTCGGGATCTCTGTAGTTACCAACTTCGCCGCCGGTGTCTCGCCGCGACCCCTCTCCCACGAAGAAGTCCTGGCGGTAACCCAAAACAAGGCTGCGGAGCTTGGCCGCCTTCTTTCTGCCCTTATCCCCCGTCTCCCTGCATAAAGGAGGCTTCCCATGATCCTCGTGACCGGTGGAGCAGGCTACATCGGGAGCCACACGGTGAAGGAGCTTCTGCGCGCAGGCTACGAGGTGGTCGTGGTGGACGACCTCTCCAGCGGCCACCGTCAATTCGTGCTCACCAAACATTTCGTCCGCGCTGATATCCGCAATCGCCAAGCCCTGCGCGAAGTTTTCGAGCGCCATCCGATCGAAGCCGTGATGCACTTCGCCGCCCTCACTTCCGTCCCCGAGTCGGTGGCGGACCCCGGCCGCTACTACGACGTGAACCTCCTTGGCAGCCTAAACCTCCTCGAGGCCATGCGGGCATTTGGTGTGAAGAGAATCGTCTTTTCCTCGAGCGCCGCGGTCTACGGCGACCCGGAGAAAATCCCGATCCCCGAGGATCACCCTACGCGGCCAAAAAGCCCCTATGGAAAAAGCAAACTCATGTTCGAAGAAATTCTTGCCGATTATGCTCAGGCTTATGGTTTCTTCTTCGTCTCCCTGCGCTATTTCAACGCCGCCGGTTCGGATCCGGAGGGCGAGATCGGGGAGTGGCATGAGCCTGAGAGGCATCTTATTCCCATTGTCCTCGAGGTCGCGCTTGGAAAGCGGCCCTATGTGGAGATCTTCGGCACCGATTATGCGACGCCTGATGGCACTGGAGTGCGGGACTACATCCATGTTGTGGACCTCGCCAGGGCCCATGTTCTTGCCCTCAAACGCCTTGAGAGGGGTGGGGAAAGCAAAGTGTATAACCTCGGAATCGGCCGGGGCTACTCTGTGCGCGAGGTGATCGCGGTCTGCCGGAAGGTGACGGGGCGAAAAATCCCTGTGCAGGAGGGACCACGCCGCCCCGGAGATCCGGCTGTGCTTGTGGCTGATCCTACCCGTGCCCAAAAAGAGCTTGGTTGGAAACCACAGTACACCACCCTTGAGCCCATTGTGGAAACGGCATGGCAATGGATGCTCAAGATATCTAGCAAGACTTTCAAGTGCCCTTAGGGAGAAGGCATTTCCTGTGTCAATCAAAGCTTCTCGTGAGCTACTCTAAAAAGATGCTACCCAAGGGGGTAGAGCGTGATCCCAGGGGAACACATGCGGTCCAAGGTCTCTTTGAGCTTTGCGTACTCCTCTTCGGTATAGACATGGAGCTCAAGTCCTGGGATGTCCAAGGTCTCCCAGACCACTCGAAACGCGTCCTCGCGAAGCTTGCCGCGATAGATCACGAGGAGGTCCACATCGCTTCCTGGCCCATAGGTGCCCTGCGCGTACGAGCCGAAGAGCACCACCCGCACCAACGGAAGCTTTTCCGCAAGCTTAGGGATTCGCTCCGCCAAAAGCCGAAGGAGCTCCTCCCGGCTAAGCCTGGGCCAAAAGATCCTGACAGAACCGGAGGATTTGTTCGGCATGGCCGATGAGGCGCAGCGCTTCCTCTTTTGTGTAGCGCCGTCTGGGCGATCCCGAGGGATGGGCATTGGGGTACCGCGCTGGGATATAGGCCTTATCCAGTTCCAATGCGGCTTGCATGAGCTCACCAGGCACGGGGCGATACCGCGCGAGCTCGCGTAAAAGATCGGCCACGGAGTGCCCCCAAGCCTCGCCGCCCAAGCGTTGGAATACCGCTTTCACCGCCTTTTCTGCTGCCTGCTGAGAGGAAAAACAACTCCATTCGTAAAAGCCGCGCTCGGCGTCGCTTTTGGCGTGCAGGAGATCGCCCTCCGCTTGGTCCATCCAATCTCGACTTCGCTCCATGGCCGGACAATGTTAACCTGGCCTGGCCATGCTGGCTTGGGTTGTGAGCCTATAAAGTAAGCGGGGACTTCTAAGTTGCCCGCTTGTTCCGCGGTACGCGCGGTACAATGGCAAGACTCATGAGCCTTTTGGAAAAGCGCCGGAAATATGTGGAGGAACTGGAGAAGTCTGTGGAGCGGGTGAGGGAGGTCCTGGCGGGCCTTCCCGAAGTGGAGCGTGTCATCCTCTTTGGCTCCTACGCCCGGGGGCAAAGGGATCTCCTCACCGATTTGGATGTACTCGTCGTCATG
>JANXBC010000020.1 GCA_025060555.1 Candidatus Bipolaricaulota bacterium | reverse complement strand
TTTTGACCCGCGCAGCTACGATCTGGCCAGAATTACCGGCTTTCCTTCCTGAATGCCTTGTGTTTTACATCGCTGAAACGCCGGAAGCTTCAACTCCATGGGGTGTAGCCTGGGTGAGATCAGCTCAAGAGATTCCGGAGATCTGCGCCCGCCTTTCGTTGGAAGCGCTCTCTCCGCTGGGCCTGCCGGCCTTCTCCACCCTTGTAGAAGGGGTTTTGCTCTGGCTCACCCAACCTACACGCGATTTTCGCGCGGAGGCCAAAGAAGTTTTGAAAGAGAATCGTTGGGTCTCCTTGACCCAGAACCTGTTCGGGGTGTACCCAAGGTGGTTAGTGGAGGCAGAAGCAGGGGTATTTGTGAAGTTTGTCGTCGAAACTTACGGCCCCCAAAGGTTGCGCGCTTTTTGGCAAGCTACGGAAGAGGGAGCAAGTCCATTCCGCGCTGCGGAAACCTGTCTTGGAACTTCTTTCTCGACCTTGGAGGAGGAATTAGTTGCGTGGATCAAACAACCCTAAACGGGTCGAATGCGTCTCGCAGGGCATCACCGAGGAAGTTAAAGGCCAAGACAGCTACAGTGATGAATACCCCAGGGATAAGAAGCCAGGGGTAACTTTGGATTGTGGCAGCATTATTCGCTTTGGAAAGGAGTAACCCCCAGCTTACCATGGGCTCATTGATCCCAATTCCAAGGAAAGAGAGGCCGCTTTCGCCAATGATGGCCCCGGGAATAGTAAGGGTCACATTGACAATCAGGTAGGAAGCGAGGTTAGGCACAATGTGCCGAATGATGATGCGCAAGTCATTGGCCCCCATAGCTCGTGCAGCTTCGGTGAAGTCCATGGAGCGGATGGCCAAGACCACGCCGCGGATGACCCGCGCGCGGCCAGCCCAGCCGATGAGGGCCATGATCCCCGCCAAGCCAAAGAAGCGCATGGTGGGAGAAAGCCCCTTGGGCAAGGCCAGGCCCAAAGAAAGCCAAAGGGGAAGGGTCGGAATGGACATGATGATCTCGAAAACGCGTTGGAGGAGCATATCCACCCCCCCACCGTAGTACCCGGAAACCCCGCCCAGGAGCAAGGAGATGGGGAGTGAAATGGCCACCACAAACGGGCCAATCACCATGGACACGCGGCTACCCATCATGATGCGCGAAAAAAGGTCACGGCCCATTTCATCCGTTCCAAAGAGAAAGAGCCGCCCATCTCCTTCCACACCAAATAGGTGCAGATTTGTGGGGATCAAGCCGAAAAGCTTGTAAGGATGCCCACGGACAAAAAAGCGAATTGGATACTTACGCGTACGGTCCTCTTGATACTCCCACCGCCAAAGCTCGGTGTTGAGTGTTCGGCTCAAACCATACACAAACGGGCGTGTGAGTTTTCCGTTTTCGTCGAAGATGTGAATCCTTGTCGGCGGAGCATAAGTTGCATCGCGAAATTGCTGGGTATGGGAATAAGGGCTTAGGAATTCCGCAAAAATGAGGACGAGGAAAAGGAGGCCAACGATCACCGCTCCGGCCCGCCCCACCTTGTGTCGCCGGAACCGGCACCAGGCCAGTCGCCACTGACTTATCCCCTGCTCCTCAACGCCCTCTTTTTCTTTAGTCATAACGAATCCGCGGATCCACCCAAGCAAGCATGATGTCGCCCAAAAGGTTCCCTACTTGCAAAAGAAACGCGAAGAAAAGGAGGCCCGACATGACCACGTATTCATCCTGTCGCTGCAGGGCATTCCAGAAAGCGCGCTCAACAGTGGGAAGTCCCATGATGATGGCGGCGAAAAACGCGCCGGCAAAAAGGTCTGGCAGAGACATGCCCAGCATTGTGATGAGGGGGTTGATGGCGTTGCGAACCGCATGCTTCCAAATAACCACTCGTTCGCGCAAACCCTTGGCCCGCGCAGTGAGCACATACTGTTGGCCCAAGGTATCAAGGAGTTGGCCGCGCATGTAGCGAATCAACCCCGCCGTGCCCGCCAATCCCACAACGATGAGCACCGGAAGAAGATGCCACATGAAGTTCACGAATTTCGCCCAGCTCCACGGGGCATTCACATATTGCACGTCGAAAAGACCACCGATCCCAAGCCCGCGCTCGCCAACCCGCAGGACCGAAACCATGAACCACAGGACCACCAAAGCGAAGAAAAAGTTGGGTATAGAGACGCCCACAAAGCCGAAAAAGGTGAGGATGTAGTCAGCTACAGAGTACTGACGCACAGCGGAGAACACACCGATGGGGATGGCAATAACCCAAGTGAAGATGAGGGTGCCGAAAGAAATGAGAAGGGTCCAGCCTAATCGCCCCTTGAAAAGGGCGTCAAACGCAGGCTGTTGGGTTTCCATGGAGTAGCCAAAATCGCCACGCGTGATGATGCCCGTGATCCATTTCCAATACCGTACATAAGAGGGTTTATCGAGGCCGTAGCGAGCCTCGAGCCGAGCGATCTCCTCTTTACTAAACCGCGGATTGAGCTTGAACGCGGTGGTGAAGTTACCCGGCATGAGCTGGAGAACGAAGAAGCTGACGATGGAAATGATGATAAGCACAGGGACCATGTAGAGAACGCGGCGTATTATGTAACCCAGCATGGCTTTGGAGTATAGAAAGAAGGGGGGCGGTTTCAATAGCCGCCCCCCTGTCGCCCTTATCCGGCGATGCGGTTCCCCACCATATTGGGGTTCTTCTTCCACAGGACATCGCCGAAGCCCAAAGCCCCGGCAAGCGGGCTGAAGCCCGCGGTGTTCTGGAGGTTCTCATAGTAGGCGTAGCGGAAGAGCATGTTCACCGTGTAGATGAGGAACAGGTTCTCGGCCGCGAGGATCTGGTACTCCTTGTAGTACTCGTAGGCCTCGTTGAAGTCGTAGGTCTTGACGCCAAGGTCGAAGAGCTCGTCGATGCGCTTGGCCACCGGGGTGGGGTCCTCGCAGTCCGAGTACTTCCAGAAGTGGAGGCCGCCGCAGGAGCGCTCCACGTTGGCCCCGCCGTTGGGCTCAGAGCTTCCGGTGAGGCCGAGGAGGCAGGCCTCGTATTGGCCTCCAAGGAGCTTCGTGACCAAAGCGTTGAAGTTGATGGGGTTGAAGTTCACCTTGATCCCGACCTTCGCGCAGTCGGCTACGAAAATCTGGCAGGTCTGCTCGCGCACGGTGTTGCCGGCGTTGGTGTTGAGCTCAAACTCGAACGTACTGCCATCGGGGAAGTCTCGCCAACCATCGCCGTTCCGATCGATGAGACCGATTTGGTCAAGCAGACGAGCCGCAGCCTCCGGGTCATAATCGTACTTGGGCACATCAGGATAGTAGAACGGGGAGAGCATGGAAACCGGGCTCCACTGGGGCACGCCCAGGCCCAGATACACGTTGTTGATGATCGTCTGGCGGTCTACTAGGTGGGACATGGCGCGGCGGAACTCCACCATGCGGAAGAACTCCTTGAGTTTCTCGTTCGGGCAGTCCTGGTTGAAGGCGATCCAGGTGGTACCGAACAAGGGCTTCGTTGGGTCGATTAGGATCTTGATGCCTTTTTGGGCGGCCTCCGCCTTGAGAGTGGCGATGTCTTCCGGCCGCGGCGCATAAACATCAAGCTCGCCATTGCGGAACTTGAGCATAATTGTGTCCAAGCTGAACGCAATCACGTATTTGATCCCGTCCAGGTAGGGCAACTTGTTGCCGGCTGGGTCAACCTTCCAGTAGTAGGGGTTGCGCTCAATGACCACAAGCTGATCGGGGATGAATTGCTTCAGCTTGAACGCCCCCATGCCCACGATCTCCTCCGGAGGCGTGTCCACGCCCCACACGGAGTTCAGGGCTTCCGGATCAGCATTGGGGTTGTACACGCGGGAGAGGTGCTGGAGCTTGTGCGCGGGATAGATGGCCCCGCCGATCTGCCGCAGGAAGGGGCGGAAGGGAGCAGCCAAAGTGAACCGCACCGTGTAATCATCGATCTTCTCGCAGGTGGGGAGCTTCTCCTCCACCAAGAGGACGTCCCGATAGTCTGTGCGCACATCTTCGTTGAAGATGACGCCGTTGAAGGTGAAGACCACGTCATCGGCGGTAAACGGCGTGCCATCCGACCACTTAAGGCCCTGGCGGAGGTGGAAGGTGATGACCAGACCGTCCTCGGAAATCTCCCAGGACTTGGCCAAGCCCGGCTCAACCATATCCGTGATGGGGTTTACTTCCGTGAGGCCAGCATGAAGCATTGAGGTGATGTCCGTGGAGGAAGTTTCCTGAGCCACGTGATGGTTGAAGGTCTTGGGGTTATCGAGCGTGCCCACCACCAGGTAGCCTCCATATTTTCCAACTGTAAAGTCCTTCCACTCGCCCTGACCAAACGGGACCACTTTATACTCTTGGGCGAGGGCAAACCCGACGAATAAGACCGCGCAAATCCCAATGGCTCCTAACTTCTTCATCCTCGCACCTCCTCGAAACTCAGCTTACAAGCCGCTTGCCCACTTGATCCCAAGGGCGCGCGCAAAGGCCCATTGATACTCCGCGCTCACCCCTGGCGCCATGAACAGGGAAACCACTTTCCGATATAAGGTATCGGTGGATTCCTCAGCAAGGATGTTTACAAGCGCATAAGCTGCGGCATAGCGCAAATACGGATTAGCGTTCTTTAGAGCTTGTTCCTCCAGTTGAGCTCGAGATAAGGCTGTCTGGGTGGGGAAAAGATAATAGCCGGCAAGTACCTCCGCCGCCGCTTTTCGATAACCAGCGGGCAAAGTCTCGTCGTTGCAAATGGCTTCAAGCTTAGCGCGATTCAGCTGAGCCCGGATTTTTTGCAGGTAGACCTTGCCCGCTGCGTACTGTAGCTCCTCGGTGGCCCCGGTCTTGGCCATTTCCAACAATGCATCGTTCTTCTCCCCGATCAAAACTTCCATCAACGCAGGCACGACAGCCGCGCGAATCTCGGGAACAGGATTCTCTGTGACCAAAGCCAAAAGCTCTTCCTTGGTCTTCCCTGCGCCTACCCATTTCTGACTTAAAGCCAATGAGGCTACCGTCCTTATGGCCTCAGTAGCCCCGGTCTCCGCGAGCTTCAAAAGCTCGGCCTCGCTTTTCGTGACCACATAGTGATTGACAAGGGCGTAGCCCGCAGCTAGTCGGATTCCCGGGATGATATCCTTTGTGGCCATCCTCTCGAAGTCAGCCAAGGTAAAGCCTGCCCACACCGGTAAAACAAATAAACCGATCATCGGTAAAACAAGCAGTTTCTTCATCCACGCCCTCCTTCTCCAGGATCCCAAACTCCTTCTACCAAAAGCCGCGTTACAGCAAGCCTTTCTTCCTCCCTATCACCCCCTTCAACCTTTGCGATGTATTGTACCCGGGGAAGGCGTCAACGGAGAGCATTGAGGAAGGAGTAACCACGCAGGAGGGCTTGGCGGTTGACTTCTACAAGTTTTTCCCGGCCGCGGGTTCCCAACTCCTCCTCCATGGCCACAAGCACCGGGTCCAGTGAAAAAAGGCCAAGCCCCCTCACCGTAGCTCCCAGGGCCACCATGTTTGCGCACCTTGGCTCACCAAGCTCTTGGGCGATGTCATTCAACGGGATCAACAAAATCCTCACATCCGCGCGTTCCACTTTTTGGGACACTAGGGAGGCATTAACGATGATCAAGCCACCTTTGGCCACACGGGGAGAAAAGCGCTCCAAAGAGGGGCCGTTCATGGCCACGAGGATCCAGGGGGTGTCCACGATAGGGGAACCTACGGGTTCATCGGCGATGACCACCGTGCAATTTGCTGTTCCCCCGCGCATCTCTGGACCGTAGCTGGGAAGCCAGGTCACTTCAAATCCTTCTTCCATCGCAGCCCGCGCCAAGACCTTTCCCGCAAGGAGAATCCCCTGCCCGCCAAAGCCCGCGAACACAATCCCCGTCTCCATTAAACCCTCCTAGTCGCGAACTTTCAGGTCCCCAAGCGGGAAGTATTTCAGAGCCTGCTCGGTCACCCACCGGCTGGCCTCCACAGGGGGGATGTGGAGATTCGTGGGGCAGGCCGCAACGATCTCCACAAGGGAAAAGCCCTTCCCCTCGATTTGGTTCTTGAAGGCCTTCACAATAGCTTTTCTTGCCATTTGTACGTGGCGGACATCGAAAACCGCTTGCCGCGTGATGTAGGCTGGTCCGTCGAGCTGAGCCAACATCTCCGACATGCGCAGGGGATAGCCAGTGATGCGGACGTCGCGGCCCTCGGGAGTGGTAACCGTGCGCATCCCAGGCAGGGTGGTGGGAGCCATTTCCCCTCCGGTCATCCCGTAGATTTGGTTGTTCACGAAGATCACGGTGATGTTCTCCCCGCGGTTGGCGGCGTGGATGGTCTCCGCGGCACCGATGGCGGCAAGGTCACCATCGCCCTGGTAGGTGAACACGATGAGATCTGGATTGGCCCGCTTAATCCCGGTGGCCACGGCGCAGGCCCGGCCATGCGCGGCCTGCGCGAAATCACAGCGGAAAAACTCGTATAGGAAAACAGCGCAGCCTACAGGAGCGATGCCCACTGTGCGCTCTTGAATCCCCAGCTCATCGATGGCCTCGGCCACAAGCCGCGTGATGATCCCATGGTGGCAGCCGGGGCAGTAAGTGAAGCGCTTTTCCGAAAGGGATTTTGGTCGCGTATACACCGGCACAAAGCCCGCGGGAACCTTGGCTTCAACCACGGACATATCTTTTCACCTCACTTAGGATTTCATCGGGGGTGGGCACGACCCCACCTAGTTCCCCATAAAATGGGGTCTTTGCCCTCCCCTCCACCGCCAGCCGCACATCCTCCCACATTTGCCCTGCGGAAAGCTCCACAGTCAAAAGCACGGGGACGCGGTGGGAGAGCTCGCGCAAGGGCTCAGAAGGGAAGGGCCAAAGGGTGATAGGGCGGAAGAGGCCAACCCGGAGCCCCTCCCGCCGGGCCTGCCGCACTACCGTCCGACAAATCCGCCCCATCGTCCCATACGCCACAAGAACGAGCTCCGCATCCCCTGTCTCGTACTCCTCCCAGCGCACCTCATTCCTTTCGATTTCCCGATAGATCTCCCAGAGGGCGCGGAGAATCTCGCGGAATCTATAAGGATCGAGATCGAAACTTGAAACCACATTAGGAGCGCGATCTTTCGCCCCTGTTAGGGCCCAAGGTTTGGGGGGGATCATTTGCGGCAGAATGGGCTCAGGAAGCTCGACCGGTTCCATCATTTGGCCGAGCATGCCATCGGCGAGGATCATGGCGGGGACTCGGTAACGATCCGAAAGATCGAAGGCAAGCATGACCAGCTCCGCCGCTTCCTGCACGGTAGAAGGCGCAAGCACAATGAGACGGTAGTCGCCATGTCCCCCACCCTTTGTGGCCTGGAAGTAGTCACCCTGGGCGGGAGCGATGTTTCCGAGGCCGGGGCCGGCGCGCATGACGTTCACGATCACCGCGGGAAGCCGGGCGCCGGCAAGATATGAGATTCCCTCCATCTTGAGGGAGATCCCAGGGGAGGAGGAGGAGGTCATGGTGCGCGCGCCGGCGGCAGCGGCACCGTAGACCATATTGATGGCGGCTACTTCGCTTTCTGCCTGAAGAAAAACCCCGCCATGACGGGGGAGATGCCGAGCCATGTACTCCACGAGTTCCCCTTGGGGGGTGATGGGATAGCAGAAATAACAACGGCAACCAGCACGGATGGCTGCCTCGGCCATCGCCTCATTCCCCCGCATGAGGACCTTCATACTTCCTCCTTCACCGGCCGTAAACGGTAGACCTCGATCGCTGCATCGGGACACATCTGGGCGCACATCCCACAACCTGTGCATTTCTCAGGATCTCGCTGCCCGGCCACGTTGTAACCATACCGATTAAGTTCGCTTGTGATGGCCAAAACGGCAAATGGACAGGTGATGACGCACAGGCCGCACCCTTTGCAGCGATCCTTATCAACAAGGACCAACCCCTTGGCCATACTCACTCCTTTTCCTCGGGAAGGCCGGGGAATGATCGGTCACTTTGACGCCGGCGAAGAACCCCCTCAGCCTGGGTCAACCACCAGGCCAGACGCCACTCCAACCTCTCCTCGGTTTGGCTTTCCGCAGAAAGAGACATGGTTCGGTTGGAAAGCATGGAGCGGAATTCCAAAGCTTCGCGGTGAAACTCCGCTTCTTCTCGGTCCGTCTCGGTGACCCGACGAAGGGAAAGAGTAGGCCGACCAAGCCGGTCGTAGCCGACGATCTTCACGAGAAGCTCCATACCCGTAGAGAATCCTTGGAGGCCCTTTTCATTCCCTTCCGCGGAAACCTCAGAGGCGGGGAGAAAACCCTGGGTTTCTTCGTCCAACCCCAGAACAAGACCGCTGGGAAGGGTCTCCAGCACCCGCGCCCAAACCAGCTCGCCTACCCGATACTTTTCCGCCATCACCGCACAAGATAGCAGGAAACAAAATGCCCGCCACCCACATCCACAAGGGGCGGATGAGGGGAACGGGCACATACCTCTTGGGCCTTCGGACAGCGTGGAAGGAACCGGCACTGAGGGGGAGGATTTATGGGAGCGATGACATCGCCTTTTATTTGCGGGGGCTCCCGCTTATAGGTGGGATCGGGAACAGGTACAGCGGCGAGCAACGCTTGAGTGTAGGGATGCAAAGGAGTTTGAATGACCACTTCAGTAGACCCAAGCTCCACGATTTTCCCAAGGTACATCACGGCCAAACGTTCACACATATATCGCGCCACCGCAAGATCGTGGGTGATGTATAGGTAGCTCACCCCGAAATCCCGACGCAGCTCGAGCAAAAGCTCCATGACCCCTGCGCGGACGGATACATCCAACATGGATGTGGGTTCGTCGGCAACCACGAAGCGGGGGCGGATAACCATGGCCCGGGCAATAGCCACCCGCTGACGTTGTCCGCCAGAAAGTTCGTGT
Source organism: Candidatus Bipolaricaulota bacterium (assembly GCA_025060555.1). Taxonomy (GTDB): domain Bacteria; phylum Bipolaricaulota; class Bipolaricaulia; order Bipolaricaulales; family Bipolaricaulaceae; genus DTER01. The sequence continues at coordinate 8,942 of JANXBC010000020.1, read as the reverse complement.
GGGTAGCGAAACATGAATGTTTCCGGTGGGGTCAGGCCCACCTGGGACAAGATCTCGGCAACCTGGGCCTCTCGTTCAGAAAGAGACCGAACGCCATGGATCTCCAGGGGCTCGGCTATCGTGTCGAAAATGGTGAACCGCGGGTTTAAAGACTCGTAAGGATCCTGAAAGATCATTTGCACCGCGCGGCGGAAGCGGCGCAACGCCGCGCCACTCCGAATGAGCGTGATATCCTGACCATCGAGGAAAATTTTTCCAGATGTAGGTTCATACAGCTTGACGATGAGTTTCCCAGTGGTGGTCTTTCCACATCCCGACTCCCCAACCAAGCCAAAGATTTCGCCCGTCTCCACTGCAAAATTCACCATATCCACAGCATGGACGAACTGGCGGACCTTGAGGGCAAAAGTTCGCTGTTTTACCGGGAAAAGTTTTGTGACGTTTTGCAATTGAAGAATAGTGGACATCATGCTCTCCCGCTCCGGGGGTTCCAGCACGCGACGAGGTGCCCGGGCTCGATTTCTTCGTATCGCGGTGCACGTTGGGCACAAATAGCGGTGGCATAAGCGCAGCGCGGGTGAAAGCGGCACCCAAGCGGTGGTTGCAAGAGGTCCGGGGGTTCCCCAGGAAGTCCTTGGAGTTTGCGCTTCTCCCCCTTTATGGAAGGGAATGCGGACATTAAAGCCACAGTATATGGATGAGCAGGGCGTTTAAAAATGGTCACTGTGTCTCCAAATTCCACAAGACAACCGGCGTACATCACCCCAAGCCGTTGGGAAACCTCCGCGATCACTGCGATGTCATGGGAGATGTACATCATGGCCATGTTCAATTTCTTCCGCACCTCGTCGATGCGGCGGAGGATGTGGTCTTGAACGATGACGTCCAGGGCGGTGGTGGGTTCGTCGGCGATGACAAGCTTGGGATCACAAGCCAGGGCCATGGCAATGACCGCCCGCTGTTTCATCCCCCCTGAATATTCATGGGGGTAACGATCAATGACCTCCGGCGGAAGTCCCACCAATTCGAAGAGTTCGGACACGCGCCGCTTGGCCTCCCGATAAGAGATGGGCAAATGGTTCTGTATGGCCTCGATAATCTGATCCCCCACGCGATAGACGGGGTTAAGGGAATTCATGGCCGCCTGAAAGATCATGGAGATCCCGCGCCACCGGATTTTTCGCATCTCTTCCTCGGGGATATGGGTGAGATCCTTTCCCTCAAAGAGGACCTGGCCGCCCAGGAAACGCGCGTTGTCGGGAAGAAGGCGGAGGAGGGTCAAGGCAATAGAGGTTTTGCCGCAGCCGGATTCGCCGACAAGCCCAATGGCTTCCCCTGCCTCGATCATAAAGGATACGTCATCTACGGCGTGAACATCCCCCATTTTCGTTACATAGTGCATGGTCAAATTGCGTACATCCAAAAGGGGCATGAACTCACCTCTTCCTCAGCCGCGGGTTCACGACAGTATCGAGACCACGCCCAACTAGATAAAAGGCGAAGCAAAGAAGAGTAATGGCTGCTCCAGGTGGTGCCCAAAGCCACCAATACTGCCCGAATGCCCCAAGGTACCCAGCGGATTCGGCGGTGTGAATCATGATCCCCCAACTCATGCGGATGTCCAAAAGGCCGAAGTAGGAAAGGACCGCTTCCGTAAACACTGCTCCCGTGACATTGAACATCATATAGAGGAAGGAAAGGGGCATGATGTTGGGTACGATATGGCGGCGAATGATGTGAAACGCGCTTCCTCCGGCTACCTTCGCCGCCTCAATGTATGGCTTTACCTTCACAGTGAGCGCTTGGGCCTTAAGGATGATCGTGATTCCCCCAAAACCAGAGAGGACACCCATAACCAACGCTAGCCGCCAAAGATCAAGGGTGACGATGCTGCGAAGAACCATGAGGAGGGCGATGAACGGGAAAAGCATCACAAGATCGGCGAGGCGCATGAAAAACGTGTCCACTACACCACCAAAATATGCGCAAACTGCCCCAATGAAAGTGCCGATGACGACGGTGATGAGGGCAGAAGTCACCCCTAATGCGAACTCCGAGCGCGTCGACCACATGAGCTGGGAGAGGATGTCACGTCCGATGGGATCAGTGCCAAGCGGGTGGGCCCAGGAGGGAGGAGCCGGGTGGCGACCAACCATTGCCCGATCGAACCCTACAACCGGATCGTAAACACGTGGATCCCAAACCGTGGCCATGAGAATCGGATGCGCGACCATGAGGAGGACAAAGAAGAGGATGATCGCCAGCCCTAGTGGGCCAATGCGTGACTCCCAAAATAGCCCCCAGTTCTTGCGCAAACTGCGTGCCCACAGGCGCGCACGGATCTTCCAAAGAGGCTCAATCCCAACGTTTCTTCTGGGGATCATCCTTCTTCCTCAATAGGAAATCCGCGGGTCCAAAAAAGCATAGAGCACGTCGACCACGAGGTGCAAAAGGAGGACAAGGATCCCAGTGAAGATGAGGCATCCCATGGCCAAGGGAAAATCCTGCTGGAGCACAGCCTCGAGGTAGGTGAGCCCCATCCCCTTCCAGGAGAACATGGTTTCCGTAACTATTCCTCCGGAGACGATGAACCCAAGCCCGATGGTGAAGTTGGTGATGGTGGGCAAGAGGGCGGTGCGTGCCGCGTGCTTGTCCCGCACCACTTTGTCCGGAAGCCCTTTAGCTTTAGCAGTGGTGATGTAGTCTTCCCGAATCACTTCTAGCATGGAGTCCCGCATGAGTAGCATCGTCCCCCCAAACGAGATAAGGGTTACAGCTAGTACAGGAAGAAACATGTGCCAGACGATATCCCATGCATATGTACCGATACCAGAGCGATACCAACCGAGGGCAGCACAGGCCAAAAGCAAGAGGATCAAGCTGCGTCGGGCCCAGTTCCGCGGCCGCGGATGGCCAATCCTTTTGGTGAGGAAAAATATCCCCCCTCCCAAGGCGAGGATCCCGCCGATGGTCGCAGCAAGGAGGAGAAAAACGACTTGTGGATCCACAGGTGGCCTAAGCCAAACGCTTGGCGTGAGGAATCCACCGCTTCTGAACCAGCCAAGCACGTTGGAGAATACAAAGAGAAGGATGAGGGCCAAAAGCGGCGTAAAGATCGTGTAAAAGAGAACGCCGGTGACGGTCACCGCGTAATCCGAAAGTTTGCCCCGCTTCCAAGCGATGTACTTTCCCAGGGGGTAACCCACGCCGAAGGCCAAGAGATCCGCGACAAGAAAGAGCACAGCGGTGCGAGGCAGCCTCTCCTTTATCACATCCCATACTTCCCGAGGGTAATACTGGAAGGAAATCCCGAGGTTTCCGGTGAATACGTTGCGCACGTAGTGAAGGTACTGATCCCAGACGCTTCCTGTTAATCCAAGGCGCTCTTGTAACGCCCGTCGGGCTTCCGGGGGAATCCTTGGGTTCATGATGAATTGCTTTGTGTAGTCTCCTGGCATGGCCTGGAAAAGGAGGAAGACCACGGTGAGGAAGAGGAAAAAAGTGACAGAGATCTGGGCTAGTCGCCAACCAATGTACCGTAGCATGCGCAGGCCCTCTTGTTAGGGAAACAGGGGGGTGGTCCGCGCCACCCCCCTTACGCTCCCCCATGGTTATTTGAGGGCCTTGACCGTGGTAAGGGGCCAGACAAATTGGATGCCGCCCAAGACCTCCGTGTAGGGGAACGCAATTTCGTCAACCCGGAAGGCTTCCTTAATGGGGGTGTCAAAGAGGATCACATAAGGCACATCCTCAGCAAGCATCTCCTGCAACTTGAACACCAAAGGCCGTGCTTCCGCCACGCTTTTGGCCTTCAGGAAAGCCTCAGCTACAGCATCGTATTGGGGATTGCGATAACCCGGGGTGTTGAACCCATCAGGGACGTCCTGGGAGGAATGCCAGAAATAGTAGAGATAGTCAGGGAAAGCTGGGTTACCCAAGGACCATCCGAGGATATACATATCGAATTCGAAGCCCTCGGGCGCCCACACCTTGTTCACAATGACGTTGAATCCGGTAAGGTTAGCTTTGACTGGGATAGCCAACTCCCGACACCACTGCTCAATGTAGATGGCGAAAGTGGCACGGAGTGGGTCGTAACCGGCCGAGGGGGCCAGAAGCTCCAGTTCTGGACAGTAACGGCCATCGGGGAGTTTAAAACCCTTGGGAGCAGGGACCTCCGTCCCATCGGGCAGAACACCGACGACCATTTCGTTGCGCGTGCCGGCATTGACGACCTTGGGCTCAGCATCCCAGGAGAAACCCGCCTCTTTGAGGATGCGTACGGCCTCAGCGACGCGCTCGGCGTGGCTCAACCCCTTCCCATACACCACGATATCCGGGTTATACCAAAATGGGTTGAACTCGGGCACAGCGGAGTACATGGGGGTGATGATCCCCTGGAACACGCTTTCAGCCACGAACTCGCGATCGATGAGGGTGGCCACAGCCACGCGGAAAGCTTTGTAATTCATGGGCTCGCGGCGCATGTTGAACGCCAGATACCGGAAGCCCCAAGGCGGGTTGGCGATGATCTGCACCCCCGGAGTGCCCTTCAGGCGGTCCTCGAACCCCTTGGATAACCCAAGGGGGTTCAGGAACATGGCGATCTCGCCCTTCTGCAAGGCCAACACGGCAGCATCTTGGTTGAGGTAGATCGGATAAATGATGGAATCGACATAAGGTCCCTCCACGAGATCATAGAGGACTGAACCAGTGGCGCCACCATAGGCCGTAAATTGGTAGCCAAGCCGGGGGTTCTCGATGGTAGCCCCCCCACCCTCGTAGAGCACGAGGCGCTCTCCGGTTGCAAAGTAAGCGGGGTTCTTGTTCACCTGAGCGAAGGCGCCCGGCTCCCACCGCGCAAGGTCATAGCCGCCAATGATGGGTTCGTCATCACCGGGGACTACGGCAAGAAGCGAGCCCGCGGGATCCTCCGTCTCCAGTGCCGCCAAGAATTTTGGTTCCCAATAGGCCTTTTGCACGATCGGGCAGGCCAATGCCCCAAACGTCCATTCACCAAGGCCGGGCTCGGCGGAATACACGAATTTCACGGTGTAATCATCGATCTTCTCTACAGCGGCGAGGCTATCCGGGCAGTAGCTCGGCCAGTTACCACCTAAGGCCAAAGCCATGCGCATTCCCCCCACTTCGGTGAGGAGGACATTGAAGGTAAAAACCACGTCGTCCGCGGTGAAGGGGGTTCCGTCGCTCCAGGTGATCCCTTTGCGAACCTTAACAGTGGCTACCCAACTCCCGTTCTCCTCCACGAATGGGGTTGGAAAGCCATCAGCAAGGCCTGGAAGCCATGTCCAGGTAGGGGGAACCGAGAGGTAAAGGGGACTGTACTGGCCACCGAGTACATATGTGTTCCAAACGGTGGCGTCCGGACCGATCTGGGCCCAAATGTTTTTGGTGGTGAGGTCCTCGAAAATCCCGATGTTGAGAACTTGCGCCACCCCGATAAAGCCGCATAACACCAAAAACGCAAGAGATTTACGCACAGCCACCTCCTTTTTTGTCGCGTGGCCTTTTCTTTCTACCTTTTCTCACCTCCTCGCTAGTTTCAAGCTTTTTGTACTTTGCCGGCTTTAAGACAGCGTGTACAGACGCGGACCCTCCGTCGCGCTCCACCAATCACAACGTGAACGCGCTGGAGGTTTGGGGCACGCACTTTGGGGGTGTGTTGGCCGGAGTGCGACACACTCCGCCCGTGATCAGGACCGCGGCCACAGATCGCGCACACTCTCGCCATGACCGTCCTCCTTATGTATGTAATGCGGTTCTAATGCCAATAACTCTGCTGGACCTTCACGAGTATACCGAATCTTCGCGATCTGCGCTACCACACTTGGACGTGGAAAACACATCACGGAGGGCGCGAGTACAACCCCCGTGGCGTGGGCTTTCAGTTCTTGGGCAAAGCGCAGTGCTCCTGTCCCTGCCACAAGCGTGCCAGGGCGCTCTTGCAGCCGAGCCAACGCTTCCACAAAGGGAAGAACCACTTCTTGGCCAGCCCGCTCCCGGTCGACCCATCCCATGTACAGGTACTCTCGGCGGTCGTGAATCCATACGCAGACTCGGCCAGGCCAAAGCTCCGCCAAGGGTAATCCCACCGCTTCCGTCTGGCGTACGGGAACAACGGGCAACCCATGGACCTGCGCGATGGCCTTGGCCAAACTTAGTCCTACTCTCAGCCCAGTGAACGAACCAGGTCCTATATCCACCGCGAGAAGGGAAAGCTCACGCCATCCCACTTTGGCCCGATGAAGCACGTCCCTGACTATTTCCGGAAGGATTTCCCCATGGCCTGGTCCAAGGGGGACGAGCGTCTCGTAACACTCCTTTGGTCCCACTACAGCCGCACCACCGATGGGACCTGCGCTTTCAATGGCTAGAACGTACACAAAAGATTATACTCCAAGAAGGATCGGACGCGGAGGGGTCAACGCGCTCAGGACATTTTTAGCTTCCACTACATCCTCGCTGATTCTCTTTACAAGGCTTTCCGGGGAGGGGAAACGGATATCTTCCCGCAGGAATTTCAGGAGATGCACTTCGAATGCCTCGGGCAAAGGGTTAGGTGGGGCAGAAAGGAGATGAATTTCGGCAGAAGGGGGAAGATTGGGAAAGGTTAGGCGTTTTCCGTGGTAAAAGAGGCCCGGTGCGTCTCCGCCCGCCCAGAATGTCCACGCCAAGTAAACTCCGTCTTTGGGGCGGGCAAGGATCGGGTCGAGCACCAGATTTATCGTGGGGAAACCAAGGGTTTTCGCTAGCCCAGCTCCAGCGACACGCTGCCCAAAGAGCACAGGTGGCCGGCCCAGGATCTCCACAGCTTTTCCCACCTCCCCAAGTTGGAGGAGTTCCCGAACCCGCCGAGAACTCACGATATCGTTGCCCACTTTTACCGGGGAGATCACGTGGACCTCGATCCCTAAGATTTGCGAGAAACTCCGGGCAAAGGAAACGTCACCTTCTCGTCCTCGGCCGAATCGGTGATCTGGCCCCATCACCAAGGCTCGCCCAGAAAGGCGGCCCACCACCTCTTTTTGCAGGAATTCCCCCGCGGAAAGGTCCCGAACTTTTTCCCACTCCACCACTTCCACCTCGTCCACCAGCTCTTTGAGCAGGCGGACCTTCGCGGCAAGGGGAAGGAGCGCCGGTGGTTCAGGAGGAAAAGTATAGGCCAACGCGCACCAGCCCCGCTCTTCGGCTAGGCTTTTGGCGTAGGAAAGTAAACGCTGGTGGCCAAGATGGACTCCATCAAACCGCCCTACCGTCACAACGCGGAACACGCTTCAGTAAGTCCCGGCCAGGATGAACTGCCAACCTTCCGGCCGCAACGAGGCATAGCCCACCTGGCCTCCCTCAGGTGACCAGCAAGGGAACGCATCTTCCCAGGGGTCTTGGGTCACAGGGAAGGGTTCACCGCCACCAAGGGAGAGAACCCAGATATCGGAAGATCCACCGCGATTGGAAACGAACGCAATCCATCGGCCATCAGGAGATGACCGTGGACACCAGTCGAAAAACTGGTCAGAAGTCAATTGAAGGATATTGTGTGACCCTAGGTCCAGATAAAAAATTTCCCAGCTCGGCTCGTTGGCTTGTGGCCATAGACCGGAAAAGATTAGTCCTTGGGCAGTGGGGGTGAACTCGGGTACGGCCTTCGGCCAGGCCCCAGCGAGAACCACCTCCGCCCAGCCCGTCCCAAGATCAAGCAACACGAGTTTTTCCCAGTCCTCCACGAAGGCAACCTTGGTGCCATCCGCGGAGACCGTTGGCCAACGTATGAGGTAGGGGCTTTGATAAAGAAGTTCTGGTGCGCTCCCGTCTAGAAAACCCCGCCACAGAGCGAAACCTCCCTCTATGGGCGAAACGAAAACGAACCAATCCGCAGAGGCAAAGCGAGCCCACTCCACCCACATCTCAGGGTATAGGGGCATGAGGTCGGCCAGACGCGGGGCCTTGGCGAGAAATATCTGGCCACCAATGGCAAGGAGGAGATGTTGGCCATCTGGAGACCAATCCAAAGATGTGAGATCTCTGATCTGAGCATGGGCAAAAACAGTGAAAATCATAAGACATGTCAGAAAAGCGCGCATCGCTAGGATTTTAGGAGGCATGACGGTGTTAGACAAACTGGATCTTCTGGGGTTTATTTGGCTACAATGCGTTCACCATGGCTTCTCGGTGGTTAGATCCGCGATTGGAGGCAACCGAACCCCAGCTGCGGACGCTGCGGCCCAAAACCCTTGCGGAGTTCGTGGGGCAAGAGAAGGTAAAGGAGCGGTTGCGCGTGTATATTCAGGCGGCGCGCGCGCGGGGGGACCCATTGGATCACGTGCTTCTCCTCTCTCCGCCGGGGTTGGGGAAAACCACCCTTGCCCACATCATCGCCAATGAAATGGGCGTTCAGATTAAGGTTTCCTCTGGCCCAGCCTTGGAGCGCCCCGGAGACCTCGCCGCTATCCTCACCCACCTCTCCCCGGGTGACATCCTCTTCATCGACGAAATACACCGGCTCCGACCGCAGGTGGAGGAGATCCTCTACCCAGCCATGGAGGATTGGCGGCTTCCCATCGTGTTAGGGGAAGGTCCTCATGCCCGCTGCCTCGAGCTTCCCCTAGCTCCCTTCACCCTCATCGGTGCCACAACCCGTGAGGGGCTTCTCACCACCCCCTTGCGGGATCGGTTTGAGGTGGTCTTCCGCCTGGAGTTCTATCGGGCCGAGGAGCTTGCGGAGATTTTGTGCCGGGCTGCATCCAAGCTAGGCATGGAAATAGAGGCGGAAGCAGCTTGGGAATTGGGAACGCGGGCGCGGGGCACCCCCCGCATTGCCCTTCGCCTCCTGCGGCGGGCCCGCGATGTAGCTCAGGTCCAAGGGCTGACGACCATAACCCTCGACGCAGTTCAAGAGACCTTAAGGATGTTGGGGATCGACA
>JANXBC010000001.1 GCA_025060555.1 Candidatus Bipolaricaulota bacterium | reverse complement strand
GATGTTGGGGATCGACAAAGAGGGCCTTGATGAATTGGATCGGCGGATTCTGGAGGTCATGATCGAGCGCTTCGACGGCGGGCCTGTGGGACTGGAGACTTTGAGCGCGGCATTGGGGGAAGACCCTGAAACCATTTCTGAACTTTACGAACCCTATCTTATTGCCTTGGGGTTCATCAGGAAGACGCCGCAAGGCCGGGTAGTAACAGAGCGCGCATACGCCCATCTTGGCCGGCCTTTTCCGCGCCTCCTTTAGCGGCGAAGATAGGCCCGCGCTCCGGAGAGAAAATCCCCCACTACCCCTAAAAACCGGCGCCAGTCAAAAACGAGGGCCAGGATCATCCACGCTAGCCCCGCATAGGCCGCCACTGGCGCGTAAAACAGGGCCAAAACGAACGGGGTGAACACCCAGGGGAAAGCCAAAAGCATTGTCACCGACTTGAATTTGAGGAAGTCGCGGAACCGCAAAGTGTAGAGAGAAATGAGGATGGCCGCGCAGATATAGGGTATACCCACCCTTGCAGGAACAAGGCCGGTGGCGGTGAGGAACACCGCGGAGGCGAGGACCATGAGCATGTCGATCTGAAAGTCGTGCTCACCGAGCCAGCTTGGCCCCTTCTCAAACCGCCGGGCTAGGCGGCCATCCACCATATCCGTGGTCCACCCCAAAAGGAGAAGGCCAGCCACCGCATCCAGGGCTTCTGGACCAAATGGGACTAAAGCCAAAATACCGAGAGCGACAAGGATACGGCTGGCAGTAAGCCAATCAGGAATATACTCACGCTTACTCATCAGTTTTATTATAACCCGCCCACCCGTAATCCTTCGTCCAGGGGAGCGAACCGCACCTTGGCCTCGGGAAACGCTGGGATCTCCAAACTCACGGAGAATCCACCCAAATACAGGCTCAAGCCCAAGCGAAGGCATCCAAGGAAAGTGTAAAAAACACTGCCCCCAAGCTGCACAAATTCCTGGCTGAGGAAGTCATACTCCAGCCAAAGGAAGGCACTCCATTCCGGATTCAACGCTCCTTGAACAGCGAGTGCCACACGCTTCGGACAAGCACAGGGAATGGCTAGCCGAAGCCCCCCTTCCACCATCCATTCCCCGCGGCTTGCACTTCCCCGCACGACCACGTCCTCCCAGGTTGTCCCGGAGAACCCTCCAGAAACCACGGCTACCCCGTCCTGCGTTTGAACTTTGGCCTCCCATTTGCCGGAAAGGAGGGAGATCGCCGGCAACTGAAACGAAAGGGCGAAGGAGAGGTCTGAGCTCTTTACTGTCCAGCGGATGGGGAGGAAAGCGTTCTCCAAAAAGTCCCAGCCCACCACCAAGCTTTGGGAGCGGCCAGATTCCATGGCTTGGATGCTAAAGCCAAACTGGCTTTGCCTTGGGGCGGCATCGAATGTGAAAAGTGACCGCCCGGCACTTATTTGCCCTTCGTACCAGAGGGCAAGCCAGCCCAGGGAAAGTTTGGGGGTCACGCCAAAATACGCTTGTTCCGCGCCGGGATATTGATCGACGCTGAAACGCAGGGATAGCTGCGGCCGGAAGGTCTCAAGGGGAGCAGACCAATCCCATGAGCCGCTGAATCCTGCCCGCCAACCTTCGGTCTCGCCCTCGCGATATCGTCCAACCCCTAGGCGTAGAATCAAGTTTCCCCCAAGAACTGAGAGGCTTCGGGAAAAGATGATCTCCGGAAGACGCGTATAAGTTTTCTCCCCTGTTTCCACGACCCCAGCTTGCACGCTCAATTGCCAGTCCCGAAGACGGCCGGAAAGGGAGAAAAAAAGCCCGGTGGAGTCATATCGCCCTTGTACATCCCAATCCTGGCCTAACCAAATGCCGCGCATGCGCAAATTCGCCCGCTCTTTGGAAAGCGCAAGCTCTCCGTTGTCCCAGAACGCGTGCATAGCAGGATCTATCCTTCCTGCTTGGGGGTAGAGAGTGAGGGTGAACGCGCCTACCGTCCCCTCGGCCAAGGACCAAGGGATGGACCAGCGTAGAAACCAGCCCAGCGCGGAGTGCCCCACCTCCGGCAGGAATGGCACCCCCGCTTCCCCTAGACGCGCTGCGTAAAACGGAAGCCAGACCACCGGATAACCAAAAGAGTGGACCTGAAGATTTCGGGCAAAAAGCCACTTCTCCGGGAGAAGAAGGAATTCCTCAGCCTGCACGCGGTAAGGGGCGCCCTCGATGCAGGGGCAGGTGGTGAAAACCACCGCGGTTCCGGCCACGCGCACAAGCTCCCCCGCTTGAAACTCCACCTCGCCTTGCTCCGCACTGAACCAAAGGGTTTCTTCCTTCTCTGGCCCGCTGAACTTCACCGCGCCGGAAAAGTTTTGAAGCTCCGCGCTAGTGAGGACCCCATCCTTTGTGAGCTCTGCGGCAAGATATTTTGCGTGCACACTGCTTTCCGCCGAACGCACCTCTGCTTCTTGTGCCTCCAGTACCCACCCCTCTTGTTCGGAGAGGGAGAGGCGCGCAGCAACGAGGGTGTATTCCGATAACACAAGGCGGGCGTTGGTGGCCAAAAACACTGTGCCTTCGGCCTCAATAACGAGCTCCTCCGCGGAAAGTTCTGTGAACGGCGGGGCAGCGAAGCCGGCGACGCCCAAAAGAATGAAGAGGAGGAGGCCGCGAAAGCGTAGCCGGTCTGCACCTAAAAAGAGGAGGACGCCGATGGCTCCGAACACCAGATGGGGTAACCAGCCGCCCAAAGCCGGGGGAAGGAAGCCTCGGCGGGCCAGGGTTCGGGCCCAAAGAAAGAGCGCCTGCGCTCCGGTTGCAAGGAGGAACCCCACCACCATGCCGGTCGCTCGTCCCCGATGGCCAAGGATAGCACCAAGAGGGGCACCGAAAAGCACGAATACAAAAGCTGCCGCAGCCACAGCGAGTTTTCCATGATATTCCACAAGCAAGCTACGCACATCGTGGCCGCTTTGACGCAGGATTTCAATGCGCGCACGAAGCTCGCGCGTGGACATTTCGCTTGGCGTACGTCCACCGAGAATGGCCTCCTCCACCCCCTCCCCTACTGCGATGGTCAGTTCCTGAAACCCCAATATCTCTGTGAGCTCCCCGCTAGCGCCAAAATGCATCACCCGTCCCTCCGTGAGGGTTATGCGGCCAGCGGAGAACTGCCCGGTCTTTGCCGTGATCACCGCGGGGAAGGAGCTGCGGGGATAAAGCTGCCCGGAAAGGTCATAGATCACCACGCCCTCCACCTTGTTTCCGGTATAGCGCTCCACGTAGAAAAGCTCTCCTTGTGCTCCCCGGAAGAACACGTTCTCTTGGATCACCGGGCTTGGGCCACGGTAAAGGAGGGAAAGGAGTTCCTGGCGGTAGCGGGCTTCCGCTGTGGGGACCACGAGCTCTGAAAAGACGAAGGAAAGGCCGCTTATCACCAGACCGAACGCCAAAAATGGGAGGAGGAGGCGGCGCAAGGAATACCCCAGGGCCTGGAAGGCCAAAAGTTCGCGATCGGAGGCGAGTCTGGCCAGGGCGAGGAAGGTGGCCAAGAGGACGCCCGCCGGAGCGGCGAGGGTCAGGATGTTCGGGAGCTTGTAGGAAAGGAGGCGGAGCAGAACAGCGGTGGAGATCCCGCGGGAAAAAAGGACATCGGAAAGGGAAAGGATCAGCTCCAGACCGATGAACACCAAGAAGGCCAAGAGGGCCACAAAAAAAGGCGGGAGGATTTCCCGCACAAGATAGCTATCCAACCGCAGCCGCACAAAACGATGATACTCGAAGGAAGCACAGGGGTTGTGGACGAAGGTAAACTTGCTAGGATCGAAATGATGCGCGCGTGCATCCTTACCTGGGGCTGCCAGCTCAATCATCACAAAAGCGAGGAGATCGCCGGGGTCCTTGCCGCGGCGGGGTTCAGCATTGTGGAAAAGCCGGAGGAAGCGGATGTGATACTCCTCAACACTTGTATGGTTCGGCAAAAGAGCGAAGACAAAGTGGTCAGTCGGGTTGCCGAGCTTTCCCGTCTCAAGCGAGAAAGGTCGGTGCTCATCGGCGTGGGCGGGTGTATGCCCCAAGGCCGCGGCTCCCAACTTTTCTCCCTCTGTCCTACGGCTGATTTCCTTTTTGGCACCACGGGGCTGCGCTACCTTCCTGAACTCATTCAGCGGGCGCAAAGAGGGGAACGCATCGCATTCATCCCGGAGCCTACAGGGTTAGAATACTTGCCGATATTGCGGAAAAGCTCATTCCAGGCATACGTGACCATCGCAGAAGGGTGTTCTCATTCCTGCGCCTACTGCGTGATCCCCAAGGTGCGCGGACCTCTGCGCTCTCGCCCAATGGGTGAAATCTTGGCCGAGGTGGAAGAACTCGCACAAAAGGGGTACATGGAGATCACCCTGCTTGGCCAGAACGTGGATGCTTATGGCCTGGATCTCCATGATGGGACGAGTTTCGCTGGGCTTCTGCGCCGAATTGGGAAGATTGACATTCCGCGCGTGCGTTTCACCAGTTCTCATCCGGCGTACATGACAGAGGAAGTTATTTCTGTCCTTGCGGAGGAGAAAAACATCTGTGAGCATGTGCATCTTGCTGTGCAGTCCGGGAGCGACCGCGTACTTCGGGCGATGCGGCGTGGCTATACCCGCGAGCAGTTCCTCGCTCTTGTGGAGCGTCTGCGTCGGGCTATCCCTGCTTTGAACATCACCACGGATTTGATCGTAGGCTTTCCCACGGAAGAGGAGCGAGATTTTGAGGAGACCCTTTCCCTCATCGAAGAGGTGCGGTTTGGCACGGTGTATGTGGCTGCGTACTCGCCTAGGCCCAATACGCCCGCGGAAGCTTTGGGTGATCCCGTTTCCAAAGGGGAAAAGGCCCGCCGCCTCCAAGAAGTCCTGAACTTAGCCCGTAAAATCGCGCTGGAACTCCACCAGGAACGGGTGGGGCAAACCGTAGAGGTCTTGGTGGAGGAGCATTTGCCGGAAAAGGGGATGGTGATAGGAAAGACGCGCGATTTCCGGACGGTTTTGGCCACAGGTGGACCGGAGCTAGTGGGAACCCTGGTCGAGGTGGAGGTCAGCGGAGCTACCCCCGCGGCTCTTCTCGGTGGAGTGAAGGAACCTGTTCTATGATCCTCACCGTAACCCTCAACCCGGCCCTGGACAAGTTTTATTGGCTAGAGCACCTTCCCGAAAGTTTGGCGCCAAGCGAAGAGGGGGTCACGATTCGCACGACAAAATCGTTGACCTCTGCTGGGGGGAAGGGCATAAACGTTTCTGTCTTCCTCGCAGCCCACGATATTGACACTGTAGCCATGGGTTTTCTTGGTGGGCATACTGGGCAGGTCATCTTGCGAGATCTTCTTGCCCGGGGGGTGAGCACGAATTTCGTATGGATTGACGAGGAAAACCGCACCAATGTCGCGTTAATTGTGCGGGGCCATGAATATTGCCCCATTCACATCCACGAAGAAGGCCCCCCCATCCCCGCGGAGGCTTTGCGCATCTTCCTGCGTAAATACGAACGGATGCTTCTGCGCGCAAGCTATGTAGTTTTGGCCGGGGCCCTCCCCCCGGGTATCCCTCTGGACTTCTACCAAGACTTAGCACGACGGGCGCGCGAGAAGGGGGTGCGCGTGGTGGTGCACGCGGGTGGGGAGCCGATGTTACGCAGCCTCGCCGAGCGCCCATTCTTGGTGAAACCTGACGTGCGCGAGGGTCTGCGGTTTGGAGATCTGCCCCTCCATACGGAGGAAGGAGTGATAGCCGCTGGCCGCCGTGCCATCGCTCAAGGCGCGGAGATCTGTCTCATTTCCCATCAATTGACCGGGGACATCTTAGTTAGTGCTGAGGGGATATGGAAATTCGAGGCGAAAACTCCTCTAAGCGCTTTCAGAAACCTCGTTGGGGCTGATGATGCCCTGGTGGGGGGAGTGCTGGTGGGGCTGCACCAGGGCGCGGACCTCATCGAAAGCGTGAAATATGGGATGGCCGCCGCGGTGGCCTCCGCCGAGGTGGAGGAAAAGCTTTGCCTTGATCGTAAGAAAATCCTAGCTGAATTGGAAAAGGTGGAGGTGCGGAGGAGAGAGGGATCATGAAAGTGCGGGACTTCGTGCGCCGGGATTTGACCGCAGTGGAACGCGACACCCGTGTGAGTCAGGCCATTAAACTCCTAGAGAACTCTGGCCTCTCTTCCCTTCCTGTGGTTGACGATGAAGGGAAGGTGGTCGGGGTGATCTCCGAGCGTGATATCATCCGCGCCCTTCTCCCAGAATATGTGGACATGCTCCGCTCCCCTTCCTTCCTTCCCAGCTTGGACAGGCTAACCAAGAAACTCAGGGAAATCGGGGACCACCCAATTGAGCGCTACATGGTAAAAGAGGTCATATCTGTCCGGCTGGAGGACACCGATCTTTATGTCGCTGACCTTATGCTGCGGAAGGGTTTGAAGCAGCTTCCGGTTGTGGATGAGCAAGGACGGCTCGTAGGGGTGGTCCGCCGTATCGATCTTCTTTCCCGACTATAGTGGAATTCATCGTTTTTGTTGAGACCACCGACGTTTTGGCGAGGATAATCTTTTCCGCTTTAGGACCACAAAAGCGACTCACCCCAACTGATGCTTGGCCTGAACTACCTCGCGCGACTTGGGGGGCAAAGGACAAAGAGGTGTTGGATCTCCGTCTTCTTGCCCGCGCAGTGTGGCCGGAAATCCCCGATCTCCAAGGGTTATGTGCGAACACCGGCCTTCCTTTGGCTGACCCTGACCCATGGACGCGCGCGGAAGCGCTGGGAAAACTCGTCCTTTTGGCCCTAGCCGAAGTCCAGCGTTGGCCCGCGCAGGCCCGCCAAGCCCTAGCTCGTGTTTTCCCAAGCACGTGGGCTCTGCCTGCTTTCCGTCCGCGCCCCCTTCCCCGTCCCCCGCGAACCCTTGCCGAGGCCTTCCACCGCTTGACGAAGGTGGGTTTGTCCCCGCGCTCAGCGCAGTGGGAATATGCGCAGCGTGTGGCGCAGGCCTTGAATTCCAACGAGGTTGTGCTCCTTGAAGCTGGCCCTGGTACAGGAAAAACCTTCGGGTACTTGATCCCGCTCCTCCTCGCCTTGCGAAATACCAGCACAAGAGCCGTGGTTGCCACCCGCACGCGCACCCTTCAAGATCAACTTTGGAAAAAGGATCTGCCTTGGCTTGAAGAGCATCTTGGTCTGCGGGTGGAGCGGGCACTTCTCAAGGGCCGGGAAAATTATCTCTGTCTTCGGCGCGTTCAAGAGCTCGAGCACCAACTGATTCCGGAAGATATCGTTGCTCCGCTGCATGTCCTGGCTGCGCGCAGCGGCGATCTCGATGAGCTTGGTTTTTTGAGTGAGCCATGGCTCATCGAGGGGTTACGAGATCGGCCATGGCGGTGTCAAGGTCAACGCTGTCGGCTTTGGCCACATTGTCCGTCACGCCGGGCCCGGGAGGCCGCGCACTCAGCCCAACTCGTGGTGGTCAACCACGCCCTTCTTGGGGCAGACTGGGCCACCGAAAATGCCCTCCTTGGCCCCTATGACTATCTTGTGGTAGACGAAGCCCACGCCTTAGCCAGCGTGCTACGGGAAAGCCTGGGAACGGAATTAACACCCGATGTGCTTCCTCTTATTTTATCCGAGGTGAGGCGAGTCGATATAGATCCCCAAAGAATCCACGAAATAAACGCGTTAGAGGAGGAAATTCGCGCTTCTCATCGGGATTTTTGGGAAACCGTGCGCGGTCTTATTCCGTCCGGCCGAAGCCGGCTTAAGCCAGAAATAGCGAATGCCCTTTTAATCGCGGCTGAGCCCCTTTTCCATGCCATCGATGCGCTTGTGCGGAAGTTAAAAGCAGAGGCAAAGGAAGGGGAGGGGGACGAGCTCATAAATAGCCTTGCTGGGTATAGAGGGGATTTGTTTCGCATCCTCTCTCCTGGGCCAGGGGAATGGGTGCAGTGGTCGAACCGCGAAGAGGGGGTGAGTTTGGGAGTGACCCCCTTGGATATCTCCTTAGAGCTTGCCCAGGATTTTTGGCCTCGCGTGCGCGCGGGCATTCTGACCTCTGCGACCTTAGCCGTGCAGGGAAACCCGCAATTTCTCCTTTCGCGTCTGGGTCTTCCTGGGGAAACGCCTTTTGCTTCCTGGCTTTCTCCCTTTAGCTATGAATGCGTGAGGATCGCAATCCTCGACAATGTCCCGGAGCCAGACGACCCGAGATATCCCCAAGCGTTAGCGGAACTCCTTCACCATGTGGCCCAAAAGGTGGCAGTGAAAGGCATGGTCCTCTTTACGGCGAAGCGCGCGCTTGCGGCGGTGCGCATGCACCTTAAAGTTCCGCACCTTGCGCAGGGCTGGGATGGGGAACGCGACCAACTCCTCCGCCGATTCAAATCTATGCCACCCCCTGCGTTCCTTTTGGGCTTGGAGAGCTTTTGGGAGGGTGTGGACCTGCCCGGAAGAGAATTGGAGATCCTGGTTATCGCGCGACTGCCCTTCCCCCATCCTGCTGAGCCGCTCCTTGAGGCCGAGGCCGAGAAATTGCGGGCCCAAGGGAGAAGTGATTTCCGCGAGCTTTCCCTGCCCCTTGCGGTTTTGAAATTGCGGCAAGGATTGGGGCGGCTTGTGCGAACCCCCACGGACCGCGGGGTGATCCTTATCGCCGATCCCCGGCTCACCTCCCGCCCATACCGGAATGCCTTCCTCTCCGCGTTGCCCATTGCACCAGACACCATCCATAGCCTAGCGGAGCTAGACGTTGTTTTGCACGCGGTCTTCCGGTAATCTCCAGGTGATGATGGCTCTGGTTAGGGCGAGTCAATACTTTTTACCCACTTGGAAAGAGGATCCCGCCGAGGCCGAGCTTCCGAGCCACAAGCTCATGCTACGGGCGGGGATGATCCGTAAGCTTGCGGCTGGGATTTACATATACCTTCCGCTCGCAAGGCGCGTTCTCCACAAAATCGAGAACATCATCCGCGAGGAGATGAACGCCATTGGTGGGCTGGAGATCACCATGCCCGTCCTTCATCCTGCTGAGCTTTGGGCGGAGACCGGTCGCCTACAGGACTTCGGGCCCATCCTCGGACGCCTGCGGGACCGCGCGGGGCGGGAGATGGTTCTCGGCCCAACGCATGAGGAAGTGATCACGGATTTGGCGCGAAGGGAAATCCGGTCTTGGCGCCAACTTCCCCTCGTTTTTTATCAAATCCAGACGAAATTCCGGGATGAACCCCGCCCCCGGGGCGGTTTGATCCGGGCCCGCGAGTTCACCATGAAGGATGGCTACAGCTTCCACGAATCCAAAGCTGACTTGGATCGGTTCTACCGCGAGATCTACCAGGCGTATCTCAACATCTTCCACCGCTGTGCCCTAGATGTGGTTGTAGTGGAGGCCGATCCAGGGTTGATGGGCGGATCGGAGTCCCACGAGTTCATGCTCCCCAGCCCCTATGGGGAGGATTCCTTTATCCAGTGCGAAAGCGGGGACTACGCGGCGAACTTGGAAGGGGCAATAAGTGTGAAGGACGCAGATCCACCTGAGCCCCTTCTCCCCTTACAGGAGGTGGCGACACCCAACTGCTACACCATCGAGGCTGTGGCGAAATTCCTGGGTGTCCCCACGCGAAAGACGGCGAAAGCCGTCTTTTACAAGGCGGGGGAAGAGTTGGTGTTCGTGGTCATCCGCGGGGATTTAGAGGTGAATGAGGCGAAGTTAGCGCGCGCTTTGGGCCGCACAGACTTTCGTCCAGCCCTGGAGGAGGAGATCAAAGAGATCGGTGCTGTCCCTGGCTATGCCTCGCCCATTGGGATCAGCAGAGACGGGGTTAAAGTGGTGGTGGACGATTCCATCCTCAAAGCCCGGAACCTTGTGGCGGGAGCAAATGAGGAGGGATTCCACCTGCGCAATGTGAATTTCCCCCGGGATTTCACGGCGGACATCGTGGCCGACGTGGCGATGGCGAAGGAGGGCGATCCTTGCCCGCGCTGCGGCGCCCCGCTCCGAATCCAACGGGCCATTGAGCTCGGGCACATCTTCAAACTCGGCACGAAATACTCGGAAGCCATGGGTGCGACCTTCCTCGACCGCATGGGGAAGTCCCGCCCCCTGATCATGGGTTGCTACGGAATTGGGGTGGGAAGGCTACTTGCCGCCGTGATCGAGGCCCACCACGATGAGGCCGGGATTATCTGGCCGGCAAACTTGGCGCCGTTTCAGGTGATCGTGAGTGTTTTGGATCCGAAGCAGGTCCTCCTTCTCTCGCTGGGGGAGAGGTTGGCCCAAGCTTTGGCCGAGGCTGGTTTGGAAGTGCTTCTGGATGAGCGGGATCAGAGCGCGGGCGAAAAGTTTCACGACGCCAAGCTCCTGGGGATACCGTTGCTTGTGGTTGTCGGTCCGCGGGCGGTGGGGCAGAACCAGGTGGAGCTAGAGCGCAGGCGGGATGGAGAAAAACGCGTTGTTGAAGCCAAGCCTGAACTTGTGGTATCCAAAGTTATGGAGCTCTTGCAGGGGGCTTGACCACCGCCGCTCGCGATGCTATAGTGCCTTTTGTAGGCCTTGAATCTTGCCACATGAAGATCTCCGCTATCGTCCCAGCATACAACGAGGCTGCGCGTATTGGCGCTGTCTTGGAAGCACTCCTGGCTGCGCCGTCTGTGGCTGAGGTCATCGTGGTCGATGACGGCTCCACGGACAAAACCGGGGACGTCGCCCACCGCTACGGCGTCAAAGTCGTGCGGCTTGGGGAGAACCAAGGCAAAGGAGCAGCTATGGCCGCTGGGGCCCAGGAGGCAAGCGGTGATACTCTTCTTTTTTTGGACGCTGACCTCACCGGGCTCACCGCCCAACACATCGAGGATCTGGTTCAGGCATACCGGGCAGGTGATGCTGAGGTGGTGATTGCTGTGTTCCGCAAGGGACGCATGGCTACCGACTTATCTCAACGTGTTGTTCCCTTCCTTTCCGGCCAGAGGATCATGGGACGCCAACTTTGGGAGAAGGCACAGGCCTTGGCGAATACGAGCGATTTTGGGATCGAAACAGCACTGACTAAGTTGGCCTTTCGCGAAGGTTGGCGGCAAAAAACGGTGGTATGGGAGGGTGTAAGTCACGTGCGCAAAGAAGAAAAGCGCGGCTTTTGGCTGGGCCTTTGCGACCGCTTGAGAATGTACGGAGATGTGGTGCGCTCCCTCTTTCAGCGGATCTGAGCGAGCGGGGAGGTGAGGTGCGATGGAGATCAGTGAAGTCCGAGCCCTCGGGCACGAAAAGGTTTTGGAAATCGCGGAGAAGCTCGGCATCGATGGGACAAGTGAACTTTCCCCAGCGGAGCTCGAGATGGCGGTGATGCGGGCGTTGGCCGATCGCCAAGAGCTCAGCGTAACCGGGGTTTTGGAGATAATGCCCGATGGCTACGGCTTCCTTCGGGATAAATCCTGTTTGCCCAGCCGGTACGATGTTTACGTCTCCCCTTCCCAAATCAGAAAGTTTGCCCTCAAGGATGGAGACATCGTAAAAGGGGCTGTGCGTCCACCCCGCGAGGGTGAACGCTATTTTGCTCTTTTACGTGTGGAAGAAGTCAATGGGCTAGATCCCGAGGTAGTGAGAAAACGCAAGGATTTTGCCCAGCTCACCCCCCTCCATCCCAATGAGCAGTATGTTCTTGAGCATGATCCCGAAGAGCTCTCTACCCGCATGATCGACCTCTTTGCTCCCATCGGGAAGGGCCAGCGCGGTCTCATCGTCTCTCCACCCAAGGCCGGGAAGACCACCCTCCTCAAGCACATCGCCCAGGGCCTGGAAGCCAACTACCCCAACATCAAGCTCCTCATCCTCCTTGTGGACGAACGTCCCGAGGAGGTCACGGATTTCAAGCGCTCGGTGAAGCGGGCGGAGGTCATCGCCGCCACCTTCGACATGGAGCCCCAGCACCACACGAAGCTCGCGGAGCTTGTCACCGCCGAAGCCAAGCGCCTGGTGGAGGTGGGCTACGACGTGGTGATCCTCATGGACTCCCTCACCCGCCTGGCCCGGGCGTATAACCTCTCCATCACCCCCTCGGGGAAGCTCCTTTCCGGCGGCATCGACCCCACTGCTCTCTATAAGCCCAAGGAGTTCTTCGGCGCGGCCCGCAATATCGAGGATGGCGGCTCCCTCACCATCATCGCCACCGCCCTCATCGACACCGGTTCCCGCCTGGATCAAGTTGTGTTCGAGGAGTTCAAAGGCACGGGGAATATGGAGCTGGTCCTCAACCGGGACCTTGCCAACCGCCGCATCTTTCCAGCCATCGATCTCATCCAGTCCGGCACGAGAAAAGAGGAACTCCTCCTTGAGCCAGATGTCCTTCGCCGCGTGTGGATTCTCCGTAAGCTCATCTCCGAGATGCCGGACCCAGGGGTAGCCCTGGAATTCATAAAACAGAGGATGGAACGGACGAAAACTAACAAACAATTCCTGGAGCTGATGAACAGTGAATAACATGTGGATCATCGCAGTCTTGGCGCTTTGTCTGCCCCTTGCCATTTTCACTGCTGTCTTCCAACCCGAGCTTGGTGGCCCCTCCCAGGCCCTGGACTCCCTGCAAACCCAGGCCACAGTGTACGAGGTTCGCGCGGGCGATACGCTGAGCGCCATCGCCACCCGCTATGGCGTGCCTCTCTCCTGGCTTGCGATTTCTAATAATCTCACCTCCACCACTATCTATCCCGGACAAAGGCTCCTCATCCCAAAGGATGGGGTTCTACACACCGTGAAATCCGGCGAAACCCTGAGCTCTATTGCTAAAGCCTATGGAGTAGCCGAGGACGTCATCCGCACGGCCAATGGCGTTGCAGATGAACCCAAGCCTGGCACACGTCTGTACATACCAAATCCGAACACGCTGCCCGGAAGTTCTTCCAGCACTGGATATCGGTTTATATGGCCGGTAAGGGGGACCATTTCCTCGACGTTTGGGCCACGCATTCACCCGATCTACGGAGTTCCTTCCTTCCATACGGGGATCGACATCGCTGTTCCCGAGGGGACTCCAGTGCGCGCGGCTGCAGCCGGAACGGTGTCTTTCGCTGGCTGGGAGGAGGGCTTCGGATTGCTCGTGGTTATTGACCATGGCGATGGTTACAAGAGCTACTATGGCCATCTTTCGAAGCTTCTGACAAGCACAGGGCAAAAAGTTTTGGCGGGAGAAACAATTGCCCTCTCCGGGAACACCGGGCTTTCTACGGGTCCTCACCTTCATTTCGAAGTCCGCTACAGTGATTCCCCTGTGGATCCACGGCCTCTTCTTCCGTGATCTGCGTTTTGGGCGGCAGAAGCCTCCGCGGCGTAGTCCCCATCTCAGGGGCAAAGAACGCGGCACTCCCAGCGATCATTGCGAGCCTTCTTACCACGGAACCAGTGATCCTTCACCGCGTGCCGCGACTTTTGGATGTGGAAACCGCGGTGAGATTGGTACAAGCCCTGGGTAAAGAGGTTTGTTGGGAGAAGGATACTTTGAAAATTTGGGGTGGGGAGAAGTTGAGCTCCGAGGCGCCCGCAGAGCTTGTGCAACGTATGCGGGCTTCCTTCTTGGTCCTCGGCCCCGTGCTGGCGCGGACTGGGCTTGCCCGCGTTCCCCTTCCTGGAGGATGTGCCTTAGGCCCACGCCCTGTAGATTTTCATCTTCATGGTCTTTCCCGCCTTGGTGCGCGGATCACTTTTATCGATGGTGCGGTCTTGGCCGAAGCCCAGCGCTTGCGCGGGGCTATCGTCTACCTTGACTTCCCGTCCGTGGGGGCCACAGAGCAGCTCCTTTTGGCCGGGGCCCTGGCGGAAGGGGAGACAGTGGTGATCAATCCCGCCCGTGAGCCAGAGCTGACAAACCTCACGGAACTTCTTAGGAAAATGGGGGCGGAGGTCACCTGGAACACTGACCACGTGGTCATACGCGGTCAAGAGGAGCTTGGGGGGGCTGAACACACCCTCCTTCCCGATCGCATCGAGGCAGGAACTTATCTTTTGGCTGGCGCAATCACCGGCGGAAGGGTGCGGGCGGTGAACGCTGAGCCCCGCCATCTTTTCGCATTGTTGGACCGCCTTTCCTGTGCAGGTTGCGAAATCGACTACGGAGAGGATTGGATCGAAGTCAGAGGGGCCCAGCGCCCAAGGGCTGTGGATTTTCGCACATGGCCTTATCCGGGGTTCCCTACGGATCTGCAACCCCCCATGGTGAGCTTTCTCGCCATAGCTGAAGGGCGTTCCACGGTCACCGAAACGGTGTATGCTGCACGCTTTGGCCACGTAGAACCTCTCATCCAAATGGGCGCCAAGATTCAGGTGAGTGGTAGCGTACAGATCGTGGAAGGCGTGGGGGAACTTCGGCCGGCTGCGGTGGAGGCTACGGACATTCGCGCCGGCGCGGCTTTGGTTTTGGCCGCCCTCGCCGCGCAGGGGGTAAGCTATGTGCGCGGCGAACAACATCTGCGCCGAGGATACGAAAATATGGAGGGAAAGCTTCGGGGGCTGGGAGCCCAGATATGGGAGGAAGAGGGCTAAGAAGACTAGTTATTGAGGACTATCTTGGACAACGAGCCCGAATTTATGGGGGGGAACGGGCGATCCTCATTGAGGTGACCCCAGCTGGCGCAGATGCTAAGGAACGCCTGGCTGAGCTTTCCGCATTGGCTGAGACCGCCGGGGTCTTGCCGGTAGCCACAGCTACGCAGCGGCGGGATCGGCCAGATCCCGCCACATATATTGGGCGGGGAAAAGTTCTGGAAATCTTGGCCTTGGCTCAGCAAGTGAACGCCGATACCCTGATCTTCGGTGTGGAACTCACCCCAGCCCAAGCGCGGAACCTTGAGGAATTCACAGGCCTCAAGATTATTGATCGTTCTCAGCTCATTCTGGATATCTTCGCACTTCATGCCGGCACTAAAGAAGCCGCGCTGGCTGTGGAACTCGCGCAGCTTAGGTACCTTTTGCCCCGATTGCGAGGTTGGGGGCAGGCTTTGTCCGACCCCGGGGGGATTGTGGGCACGATGGGACCTGGGGAGACGCGACTTGAGCAAAGCCGCCGCGCCATCCGCCGCCGCATCCAGGCCCTGGAACGGGAGCTTAAGGAAGCGGAACGCGCCCGGGAAGTTCGCCGTGCCCGCCGCCGGCGCTTCGGCCCCCCCGAAATCGCCCTCGTTGGCTATACCAATTCCGGAAAATCCACGCTTTTCAATGCCCTCACGCATGGTGACGCCCTCGTTGCCGACCAGCTCTTCGCGACCCTGGACACAAAAGTACGCCGGTTCTTCCTCCCCGATAACCGCAGCGCCCTCCTCACCGACACCGTAGGGTTCATCCGCGACCTCCCTCCCCAGCTAATCCCCGCTTTCCACGCAACCTTGGAAGCGGTGCGTGAGGCTGCATTGATCGTGGTGGTGCTGGATGCTGCCTCACCCGCGGTGTTCGAACATTTGCGTACTGTGCGCAGGGTGCTCTTTGAGGACCTCTTTGGGCCAGAAAAGCAACGTCCACCCATCATTTACACTCTCAACAAGCTTGATCTTCTTCGAACAAGTGAGGACTGGGCAAGGGTTGAGGGCCTCCTTTTGGAAGCCCAGCCGGGGCTCGTGATTTCTGCGAAGACCGGGGAAAATCTACCGGAACTTTCCCAACTCATTGCTGAACTTCTTCCTGAGCGGTCCCCCCTACCAGCTTCTGTCCGCTATCATTGATGGGGAGGTGATCCCCATGCGTTGGTGGCGCTATGGTGCTTTTGGTTTCGGTTTCCCTCCGTTTTTCTTCTTTCGTTTCGGTCCGTCCCGCTTTGCTCCCTGGTGGAGCCGTGAGGAATACCGCCGCTTCCTTCAGGAATATTTGGAAGAGTTAGAGCGGTATAAAAAGGACTTGGAAGAGGAGATCGCAGCGGTGAAAAAAGAGCTGGAGGGGCTCGGGGGATAGTCCCGGAAACCGGGTAAGATGGGGTGGGGTGATTTCATGCTTATCTTTGGACTTTTAGGGATGCTTGGGGTTATGGCCTTCGGCCAGACTTCCCTTGTGCTTTATTCCACCGGCACAGCCCTGGTCGAGGAGACAAGAACGGTCACACTGGCCAAGGAGGGCGTTCTTGAACTCTGGGGTTTTCCGCGCGGCACCCTATGGGAGACATTGGTGGTTGAGGGAGTAGAGATCCTTGCTCTTCGCCCCGTTCCGCCAAAGGCCTGGAGCCTACAAGATCTTTTGGGGAAAGAAATAACGGTGCAGACCAAAGCCGGGGCGTTTCGCGGCGTTTTGCGAGAAATCAGTGAGGAAGGATTGGTGGTGGAAACCGAAGAAGGTGTGGTTTTGGTTCGCGAGTATCTCTGGCTACTGGGTCCGACCTACACCCCAACAGGACAAAGCCAAGTTATCCTTTGCTACCGCTGTGCGGAGCCCGGGGAAAAGAACGTGCGCTTTAGGTACCTTGCTCAGGGCCTCACCTGGGAAATTTCTTATGATGCGGAATTCGCGGGGGGTAACCTAACGATTTTGGGAAAGGCGCTAGTGCAAAACGACACGGGTATGGACTTTAGGAACGCAAAGATAACCTTGATCGCTGGGGCGGTGCGTGGCCCGGCGAAGGATACGGGGCTGCGGGCGCTGGCTTTTGCTCCCGAGGCCGCTTCCACAGAAGCTGGAGAGGCGTTCGAATACCACCGATACGATCTTTTCGGCACCTGGGACCTTCCCCAGGGACGCATGGTTCTTCCGCTTGTACACGCTACTATTCCTGCGACAGAGTTCTACAGGTTCAGCGGAGGACCTGTGGAAGTGGGATTAAGATTCAACACTAAAGAAACGGTTTTCCCCGCGGGCGAGATTCGCGTTTACGCAGAAGGGATATTCGTGGGCGCTAACAACATCGGGCACCTCCCCAAAGGGAAAGACGCAGAGCTTGTCGTTGGTGCAGCCTTCGACCTCACCGGTACCCGCGTACAGGTACGGCGTGAACGTATCGGCGAAAACCTATATCGCGACACATGGTGCATCACTTTGCGTTCCGCGAAGGATAAAAAAGTGGAAGTGGAGGTCATCGAGACCCTTTCCGGCTATTGGCGGATTTTGAGTGCCTCCTTTCCCTATGAGATCGTCGATGCCCAGCGCGTAAAATTCGTAGTCCCCATACTTCCGGGGAGTGAGACCGCGTTAGAGTACGTTGTAGAGTGGCGTTACTAGTATGCCGGAATTCGAGGAGGAGTTAGCCCGGCTGCGGGAGGGATATTGCCGGGCATTGGAAAAAGCGTTCGAGCGCGTCCCCGTGCGCAACGGGGTCGTAGCTGTTGAGGACCTTTGGCTGGAGACAGCGATACCTATTGATCTCATCGTTGAGCTATTGGAGAGCGATGGCGTAAAGATTCCTCCCCATGTGGAGAGGGTGGATTTGGGAAAGGCAAAGAGAAAGGGTAGGAAGTGAACGCTGACATTAAGTTTGGCACGGATGGTTGGCGGGGCGTGATCGCCCGCGATTTCACGTTCGCGAACGTTGCGCGGGTGGGAGCGGCGTTAGCCGTATACCTCCGGGATCCGGCCCGCAAGGGGGTGCGGATCTATAAAGAGTGGGGGGTGCCATTCAGACCGGCGGAAGCCGGGGTGTTGGTGGGATACGACACGCGCTTCCTTTCCGGGCAATTCGCGTTGGAGCTCGCCCGTGCTTTGGCCAAAAATGGGGTTCCCGCTTGGATAACGCCGGAGCCCATCCCCACCCCCGCTCTCTCCCTGGCCGTGCGCGAGGAAGGATTGGCTGGAGGAGTGATGATCACCGCTTCCCACAACCCTTCTGAATATAACGGGGTTAAATTCAAGCCTGAATACGGAGGTTCAGCGACAGAGGAGGTCACGCGGGAGATCGAAGCCCGTCTCCCTCCGTTTCCCCCTGCCCTGGATGCTACGGACATCCCCACGCGGGCTGTACGGGAACTTTATTTAGAGAGGATCAGAAAGGCCGTGGATCTCCCCCTCCTGCGCCGCGCCCCCCTCTTTCCCGTGGTGGACGCGATGTACGGCTCAGCGCAGGGGTATTTGCCCACGATATTGCGGGAGTTGCGTATCCCATACGTCGCTATTCGCTCTGGGCGAGATCCTCTTTTTGGCGGGAAAAAGCCGGAACCAATTGCGGAGAACATGGGCCCCCTGCGCGCGGTCATTCGTGGGCTGCGGGGGCGGGTGCGCGGCCGCATCGTCGTCGGCCTTGTCACCGACGGCGACGGCGATCGCGCCGCTGGCATGGATGAGCACGGGGAATTCCTGGATACCCACCGTACTGCTGCCCTTCTCCTTTGGCACCTTTTTCAAAACCGCCGCGTCTTTGGACCGGTATTGAAATCCTTCGCTTTGACAGACATGATCAAAAAAATTGCGGATGAGGCCAGTGTCGCTTGCCATGAGATTAAGATTGGATTCAAATGGGCGGTAGAAGGATTGGTTACAGGCCAGGCGGTGTTTGCCGGGGAGGAGTCCGGTGGTTATGGGTACGCTTGGCACCTGCCTGAGCGTGATGGAATCCTTTCCAACCTCCTTTTGCTTGAGTTTATAGCTACAACGGGAAAGCCCATTTCGGCATTGGTAGCGGACCTCTTCGCACGAGTTGGCCCCCATCATTATTCCCGCTGTGATCTTCATCTTCCCAACCGCTTCGAAATCGCCGATAAACTTCAGAAAAGACCGCCTGAATCCTTGGCCGGACATGCGGTGAAAGAAGTGGAGACCCTTGATGGTCTAAAACTTCGGTTCGCCCGTGGCTGGGTGCTCTTTCGTGCCTCGGGGACCGAGCCCATCCTCCGCCTCTACTGTGAAATGGATGACCCGCAGGAAGTGCGAAAGGTGCTGGAAGCGGCGAAAGGGTTAGTGAAAGGAGGTCTCCTGTGAACCGCGAACCATACAATCCGCAAGCCATCGAGGAGAAATGGCGTGACTTTTGGCGCAGCCGCGGCTTCTTTAAGGCCAAAATCAATGACACCCACAAGAAGTTCTACTACCTCAACATGTTTCCCTATCCTTCGGGGAAGCTTCACGCTGGGCATGGTCGCAACTATATCCTTGGGGATGCCATTGTCCGTTTCCTTCTTATGCGGGGTTGGAACGTCCTGAACCCCATGGGATGGGATGCTTTCGGGTTGCCTGCGGAGAACGCGGCCCTCGAGCAGGGTGTACACCCACGGGATTGGACCTGGCAAAACATTCGGGAATTCAAGCGCCAATTCCGGGCCTGGGGGGTGGAGTACGATTGGGACCGGGAGATTGCGACCTGCGAGCCGGACTACTACAAGTGGACCCAATGGCTATTCCTCAAGCTCTATGAAAAAGGTTTAGCTTACCGGGCGAAGGGCAAGGTCAACTGGTGCCCCCATTGCGAGGTGGTCTTGGCCAACGAGCAAGTTATCGGTGGCCGCTGCTGGCGCTGCAATTCCTTGGTGGAGAAAAGAGAGCTCGAACAATGGTATTTCAAAATCACCGCTTATGCGGAGCGGCTTTTGCGGGATTTAGAGAAGCTCGATTGGCCAGAACACGTGAAGAAGATGCAGGAGAACTGGATCGGTCGTTCCGAAGGGGCGGAAGTGCTGTTTCGCAGCGAGAACGGCCAGGAAATAAAGGTCTTCACTACGCGGCCAGACACCCTTTGGGGAGCGACCTTCCTCGTCATTGCCCCCGAACATCCGCTTGTGGAAAGGCTTACCAGCCCAGCGAAACGCCAAGAAGTCCAGGCTTACCGGGAGATCACGGAGCGCCTAAGCGAAGTGGAACGCACCTCTGCCGAAAAAGAGAAGACCGGTGTCTTCCTTGGAACATATGCCATTAATCCGGCGAATGGAGAGCGCATTCCCATTTGGATTGCGGATTATGTCCTCTTTGGCTATGGAACTGGAGCGGTAATGGGAGTGCCCGCTCATGATGAACGAGACTTTTTGTTTGCCCTCAAATACGGTCTTCCCGTGATCCCCGTCATTGCCCATCCCGCTGCCGTCGCCAAAGCCCTGATTCCCGCTGGAGCCTATCGGAAGGAAATTCTCCCGGCGCTACAGACGCAGGGGATTGAGGTGGAGGAAAAGGAAGGGGCTCTCCTCCTCCGGTTTTCAGTGGAGAAACAGCAAACAGTAGAGGCTTTAATCCAACAGCATCTTCGCCCTGAGGGATGGGCAGCGATTGTCGGCCAGGGCTGGCGGATCGTCTTCCAAGAAGAGGTGGTAAATGTAGGCTCACAAGCTGAGGAACGGCGGGCCTTGGCGATGATCAAGGAGCGGGACCAAGCTCAGCGCCCAAAAAAGACGATCGCAGAGGTTCTTTGGGCTGAGGCTTTCCTCCGTGACCTCCTCTTCCACGCCGACTATGGAACGATGATCAACTGCGGCCCACTTTCCGGAACAGCGGGGTCTGCGGCGGTAGCGCGAACGGTGGAGTGGCTGGAGCGGCAAGGGATAGGGAAATCCGCAGTGACTTATAAACTCCGCGATTGGCTCATTTCTCGGCAACGCTACTGGGGAGCACCTATCCCCATAATCCACTGCCCGAGGTGCGGGATCGTGCCTGTCCCCGAAAAAGATCTCCCCGTGAGGCTTCCTGAGGTGCGGAGGATTGGAAAACTGGGTCTTGCGGATATTCCAGAGTTCATCCCTACCACTTGCCCTCGCTGCGGAGGGGTAGCGCAACGAGATACGGACACCATGGATACTTTCGTTGATTCTTCGTGGTACTTCCTGCGCTACATTTCGCCAAAGGACGAAGAACGTCCATTCGACTCAGATCTGGTTAATCGCTGGCTACCCGTGGATCTTTACGTAGGGGGCGTAGAGCATGCTATCCTTCATCTCCTCTATTCACGGTTCATCACCAAGTTCCTCTTTGATTTGGGTCTGCTCACCTTCGATGAACCATTCAAGAAACTTTTTACCCAAGGGATGGTGACTTACCCAGCTTATTGGTGCCCTAATCATCATTGGATTCCTCCCAAAGAGGTCTCCCCTGGGACCCGCTGTCCCAGATGCGGCGCAGAACTAGTGGTATCGGTGGTCGCCATGTCCAAGTCCAAGAAGAACGTGGTGTCTCCTGATGAGCTCATTGCCCAATATGGTGCGGACACCGAAAGGCTTTATACCCTGTTCATGGGGCCGCCGGAAAAGGAGATCGAGTGGAGCGAGGAGGGTGTGCGGGGCTGTTGGCGCTTCCTCAATCGGTTTTGGAACACGGCGTTAACCATCATCGCGAGGACTGGTGAATGCCAAGAACAGCCCGTACCAGAATCCTTTGGCCCCAAGGAACAAGCACTTTGGGTCAAGCTGCAAGCCACGGTGAAGAAGGTGACTGAGGAGTTCGAAGGACGACTAGCCTTAAACACAGCGGTCGCCGCGCTCATGGAGTTCACCAACGAGCTTTCTAGTTATGCTGAGGATCCCGCGGCGGATCCGAAACTCCTCCGCTGGGCCCTCCGGAACCTCATCTTGCTCCTCTCCCCATTCACTCCTTTCATCTGTGAGGAACTGTGGCACCGTCTTGGTGAGGAAAAGGCAGTGCTGGAGACACCCTGGCCCACTTATGATCCGAGGGTTTTGGAAGAAGCAGAGGTAGAAATTCCCATACAGATCAATGGGAAGGTGCGGGTGAAACTTCGTTTCCCCCGTGCAAAAGCTGCGGATCCCAAGGCTTTGGAAGCTCTAGTCCTTGCCGCTCCCGAAGTGAAACAGCGTCTCCAAGGCTTGCGTATCGAGAAGGTCATCGCCGTGCCGGAGAAACTCGTCTCCATCGTGGCGCGATGAGCCCAACCCTTTGGGGCATTGTAGTAGGGATCCTCGTGGGAGCGGCGCTTGCGCTCCTGGGGGAGGCGAAAAATCGTTGGACCCTGAAAAGGTTGGCGGCGCGTGCTGGCTCCCCACCAACGCTTTCCATCGTCATCGCCAGCCGCAATGAAGAGGCGGTGATCGAAAACACCCTGCGGACCCTGGCAGCCCATGCGCCACTGCGAACGGAGATAGTGGTGGTGGATGGGTCCACGGATTCCACCCCGCAGATCCTCGCCCGCCTGTGTCAAGAAATCCCGGCGCTCAAAGTGCTCCGCGATCCATACCGCACGGGCAAGCCCGCGGCCCTCAATTACGCCCTCAAACACGTGACAGGGGAGGTCATCCTCTTTTTGGATGCCGATGCCCGGATGGACCATGCGGGGCTGACCTTCTATCCCCAGCTTTTGGCCCAACCCGCGGTGCGGGCGGTCTACGCGGACTTTGCCCCCTACAACCTGCGCAAAACTTGGGTTATCAGGGCCCAAGAGTACTTCTTTTCTTTTGCACGCCGTTTCGTGTTCTCCGGCCTGTTTTGGCGTCCAGTGTTCATGACCTGCGGGCTATTTGTGCGGAAGGACCTTCTGCAGGAGGTGGGAGAGTTCGATCCCAAGACGTTGGTGGATGACTTCGACCTTGGGATTCGTTTGGCGCGGGCAAAGGTAAAAGTGCCGTTTGTGCGCGGTCCGCGGTGCCTCATCCAATACGCACCAACCCTACGCGATCTCTTTTATCAATTTCTGCGCTGGTATACCGGGGGTATCCGGGAGATGGTGGAGGAGATCAAAAATGGCGATCTTTCCTACCTCTTACTTATGGCGGGACTTGCGCTCGTGATTTACTTCCCTCAGATCGCCCTTTTGGTGGACGGGATACGGGGGACATGGCTCCTTGTTCCGCTTGTCCTTCCGGGATTTTTAGCCTTCCTCTGGGCGGCTGCCTCCGTCCCCAGCCTTTTGGACCAAGGAAAACCCGGGCTTGTGCTCCTTTGGGCCTTCCCCTTCCTGTACTTTTGGATGCAACTGACTGTGGCCGTGGCGTTCTTCCGCTCTTTCCGTGGCCCCCAACCGTGGTATAAGGTGCGGCGGGAAAGGGGGTAAAGATGCCAAAGCTCTCCATCGTCATACCTACACTCAACGAGGAGGATTATCTTCCGGGTCTTTTGGAATCCATCACGTCTCAGGCTTGGAAGGATTACGAGATCATCGTATCCGACGCGGGTTCTTCTGACGACACGGTGAGGATCGCCGAGCATTACGGAGCGAAGGTTGTGGTGGGCCCGAAGCGCGGCCCGGGGTATGGGCGCAACCGCGGGGCGGAGATGGCCCAGGGCGAACTCCTTCTCTTCCTGGATGCTGACGTACGCTTGCCCGGGAAGGATTTTTTGCGCAAGGCGGTGGAAGAGTTTGAGCGAAGGGCATTGGGAGCGGCCGGGTTTTACATCCGCGCCTGGGACGGGCATATTGGGCATCGCCTTCTTTTCCTGTTCGGAAACGCCCTGTTTTGGGCGACCCAGAGGATTGACCCCCACGTGCCCGGGTGGGCCATCCTGGTGCGAAAGGAACTGCACCAGAAGATTGGGGGGTTCGACGAAACCCCGGCTTTCCGCGAGGATCACGACTACATCAGCCGCATTCGCCGCCACGGTAAGATCGGCTTTTTGCGAGTGGGGCCGATCTTCGGCTCCACCCGAAGGTTTGCCACCGAAGGGACTCTCCGCACCCTGGCTATCTACCTCTACACCGAGCTCGCGCGCCCCTTTGGCCGCATCCCGTACGATCGTTTCCGGTACACGTTCGGTTGGTCGAAAAAGAAAAAGGGATGAATTCAGGCTTTGCTGCCCGCCTCAAAAGCGCTTTACTGCAGGCAGTGTACGAATTCTTTTGGTGTTGGTACGTCTTTTTCATCTTCCTTTTGGCTAGCCTTGTGCGAATCCGCCGTGAGGGAGATAGACCTCGCCGGCCCTGCGTTCTTGCGGTGACGCACATCAGCGGCTATGGATTCGACCCCCTCTTCGTGACCTGGGCCAGCCGCCATTTCCGCGGCTTCGCCCTCTATTCATTGGATCGGCCTGGTCGTCTCGCGCGTTTGCTTGCTCACAGCTTTTGGCGCTTTGGGGTCACCCAGGATCCGCAAAAGAAAAAGGTGATCAACCCCAGGACCATCGAAGCCGCCGTTCAATTCCTGAAAAAACAGGGAAGCCTCCAGGTTTATCCGGAGGGGGATAGGTTTTGGGAGCGAAAGCTCTATCCCGGGGCTGCCATCTTAGCGCATCGGGCGCAGGTGCCTTTGATCCCGGTGGGCCTGGAGAATGTGCCTATGTATGAGCCTGGAGTTGAAAAACTTCCCGTTTGGCGCGGCGTCCTGCGAGCTTTGGGCAAGACATTTCGAAAACGGTGGGTCGCCGTGCATTTTGCAGACCCTATTTTCCCGGATCCAAGCAGCAGCGAAGACGAAGACGTTGACAGAATGATGCGCAAACTTGAACAGGCCTTCGGAGAGTTCTACCAAAAGTTTTATGGCCTCCCCGGACCAGTCTGGCGTTCCGAGGCCAAATGAGTTACGAATTAGCGTTCTGGGAACGGCCTCTTTCTTATCATGAAAGCGCACGCAACCAAGGGTTTCCACACGGCGAAACCTCTCTGCGTTTTTAACACTACGGACTCTTTAAGTACGCGGCGCAAGAGGCACTTAGAGCAGCCAGGCCCATGGTCTAAGCGGTGAGAAAAGTTTTGGGCGACAAAGAGACGCATGCAAGGCCGGGGCGATCAGCGCCGGATCAGTGATTGTAACCGTAAGCCAAGCGTTAACCGGGAATTTTAGGATCGCCTCCAATCGTACCATTGGTCGAGGGTTACCTGATCCCGATGCATCAAGATGTCTACCAAAACCCTCACCGTCAATGCCCAGCGCCGCCAAACCCCTTGTTGCCTGACCACACGGTTTGAAGTATAGGCTATCATGTCTGGCACAAAGCGGACTTTGCCCACCTGTCGTAGCCGCAACCCAAGTCTAGTATCAGCACCGGCAAGGTGATTCAGGGCAGGATAACCGCCGACACGGAAATATGCTTCTCGCCTAAATCCCATATTACATCCCGTAGCCAAGGGAAACCCAAAAAGGTGAGTGATGAGCTGCGTGCTCCAGCAAAGGCTTAACTCCAAATGGCGTCTCCATTTAGGATTTTCTCGAAAGGCCCACGGACCATAAGCACATACAACTCCGCTATTGTCCAAAGCCCGAACCATTTTGGAGAGCCAGTCACGTGGATAAAGCGTATCCGCATCTGCTTGGGCGATCAGTGGGCTTTGGGCTTCCAAAATGCCGCGATGTAGCGCAAAGTCATACCCTTTTTGGGGTTCAATGACCACCCTATCCGCAAATTGTTGGGCGATGTCTATGCTAGCATCGGTGCTCCCGTTGTCTACAACGATTAACTCAAAATCACGAAAAGTTTGGTGACGCAAAGATCTTAATGTTTCTTCAAGGAAATCCTCTTCGTTGAGCACGGGGACCACAACAGTCACCCGCGTTGCACCTGTGCTCATCTCTTAAGTACAAAGATAAATAAATGGCCCTAGCTTGACAAATCGCCTTAAAAGGGTGTTTTTTTGACCCTTGATCTTCGCGCGGAATTCGCATGCTAAACATTTCACTTTAGGCAGCGGCTGCGCTTAGCAGCAGTGTGTTCATTGGCCGCTCCATTCCATGTGTTGTCGCACTTTATCGCGAAAGTTTCGGTAACGTTTTCCCAACGGGAGCCTTACTACACCCAAGGGATTGGGGACAACTTAGCCGATAAGCCTGAGACTAGGGTTACCATAATTTAGCGCGGCTTCACCTGTGCGCCGTAGAGAGTATAGATCGCCATGCACTTGCCTAAGCCCATTTAACCTGATCCCAAACCCTGTCTTTCGCTAACTCGGCAAGAGTTTCATGGCCTTCCTGGCCCGGTTGGGCTCAGCCTGAAAGAAGCCTGATGACCTCGTGAATTTTTTCCTCGCGGTTAGTTTTCGTGAGCCGAATCAAAAGGTCCACCTCATGGCGAACACGGTAAGCTAGAGAGTGGTTGGAGGCGCGGTGCACGGTGATAAGGAGATGTTTTTTGCTAGCCAGAGCTTTTTCCACCGCGGAAATGAAACGTGGTGATTTCAACTCCATGGGGCCCACCTCGTCGATCACAATGAGTTCCGCCTCCTCCACGGCGCGCTCGATAGCCGCTGCGCCAACCTCCTCGAGGTCGCGTAAGCACAGGCGATACTTCCCAAATTCCGGCCCATCACAGTGATGGAGGTGGGCGAGGTACCCCTCTTGACCAGTGGCAATATCCCGCACAAGAAAACCCACACGATATCCACATTTCCGAATCTCCTCGGTGATCATTCCCCCACCTTTGAGGGGCACAGCCTCCAGCACTCGTTTGACCAAAGTCGTCTTCCCCACACCTGGATAACCGGTGATCCCGATCTTCATCAGTCCGAATTGTAAAAGTCCACGCCCGCCGTGTAGGCTTGACCTGTGATCACGGAGGTCATCGGGCCAACCCTCCTTCTCATGGGCATTGGCTATTGCTTAGGTCGTTTTGGGAAAATTCCCGCCCAGCCATTTACGGCGGTCAGCTTTTGGATCCTCTCCCCGGCCCTCATCTTTGAGAGTTTGCGCACAGCCCAGCTGCCCATGCGGGAGGCTGGTTTGGTCGCCCTTTTCGTTTTTGCCCACTACGGGCTGATGTTCTTGCTTTCCTTGCCAGTGGGACGCATGCTTTTCCCCACCGATCGCAACGCGCAACGGGCAACAAGCCTGCTTCTTACCTTTGGTAATTGCGGAAATTTCGGCCTGCCCATCCTCGTTTTTGCTTACGGTCAGGGAACCCTAGACGTTGGTGTTATTTTCTTGGCCACAAACACTGTTCTCCTTGCCACCTTGGGGGTGGGCATCGCTGGTTGGGAGGAGCGCCCTACGCCAGGAGAGTTCTTGCGTGGCATTTTGACTGTACCTTGGCCTTATGCGATCTTGCTCGCCCTAATTGCGAAAGTAACGCATGTGTGGCCAGCGGTTTTGGCCCGCGCTTCTGCCCTCCTCTCCCAAGCCGCAATCCCCATATTCCTCCTTGTGCTTGGCCTAGAGCTTTCGTGCACAAACATGCGAAACCTTGCCAGACCTGCGGTCTTAGCAGCCTGGCTTCGTTTGATCTTGGCTTCCGCCCTTGCTTGGGGCTTAGCCTACGTTGTCCCTGTAGCCTCTATGGTGCGAAAAGCCCTTGTGGTTGAAGGCAGCGTTCCAAGTGCGGTCAACGCCTACATTTTGGCTAGTCAATATAAGCGCCGACCCGATTTTGCCGCTGCAGTCCTACTTCTTTCTACAGTCTTTGCCCTGGTTACTATATCCCTCACTCTCTTTCTTCTCCGCTATGGCGGGTAGACTCAGGATAAGGAGGCAAGATGAGCAAAGTGGCGATTATGACGAAGTTCTTCCCCGAAGAGGTAGCGCGCCTCTGCGCCGCCGGTCACTTGGTGACCGTTCATGAGGAGGGAGGGGATAAGGCCGCGGTGGTGAAGTACGCAAGCGATGCGGAAGCACTCGTCATCCCCCTCTCGCTACGCATTGACGTGGACACCATTGCCCGGCTTGCCGCGCTTAAGATCATCGCCAACCTCGGAGTAGGAGTGGATAATATTGATGTAGCTGCGGCTACGCGCAGAAAAATACTGGTAACGAACACCCCGGACGTGCTTACAGAAGCCACAGCTGATCTCGCCTGGGCTCTGCTTTTGGCGGTGGCTCGGCGCATTGTTGAAGCTGATCAGGATTTGCGCCGTGAGGGTTTCCTCGGTTGGACCTTCATCTCCAAGCACCTCGGGGTGGATGTGTACGGAAAGACCATGGGAATCATCGGATTTGGCCGGATTGGGCAGGCTATTGCCCGGAGGGCTAAAGGTTTTGGCATGACCGTTCTTTACCACGCGCGAACACCTAAACCGGAGGTTGAAGAGGAACTGGGCGCCCGTTTTACCCCCCTCGCTGAACTCCTTTCGGCAAGCGACTTCGTCGTCCTTTGTGTGCCACTCACCTCTGATACTCGTCACCTCATCGGTGAGCGCGAGCTTTCTTTCATGAAGCGGGATGCGATTTTAGTGAACATTGCGCGTGGGCCAGTAGTGGACGAAGAAGCATTGGCACGGGCCCTAAAAGAGGGACGGATCCTCGGCGCTGGCCTAGATGTGTTCGAACACGAGCCTCAGGTTCATCCCGACCTTCTCCTGTTACCCAATGTTGTGCTTACCCCGCATATTGGCTCAGCCACCTGGACCACGCGGCGGCGCATGGCTGCACTCGCGGTGGACAACGTGTTGGCTTTCTTTCGGGGGGAGCGTCCCCCTACGTTGGTCAATCCCGAGGCCTGGCTTATGTAATGCGCGCTACTTGACCTTGGCCCTTTCTTGCATAGCATGTGTTCGGTATGAAACTCGCGGATGTTTTGGGGTGTAAAACTAGGGTGAGGAGGTGCTGGGCATGAAGAGAGCGGTGGCGTTGATTTTAGGGATAGGGGTATTCGGGCTTTTGGCCGCCGGACAGTCGTGTACTTCCTGTGCCGCGCCCGCTACGGAACCCTCATGCTATACGGCTTTTTGGCAGGGCGAGGAGATCTGCTTTGAGCTTGTTGTCCCTTGGTACTTTTGTTGTTCCTGTTGTGATCTCAAGCTCCAGGTGACAGGCTGGCGCGTGGTAACCCAGGATGGAAACGTCGTGTACCAAGAGATTTTCCCTGCTCCGGTGGCACCGGGAAAATGGGTGTGGAAGCAAGTGGATACGCTAGGCAATCCCGTTGCGCCGGGCTATTACAAGATCATCGTCGTGACCACTACCGGCGAATACCAGAACACCGTGAAGATTGTGGCCAAGTCTGAGTGTTGCCAGCCGTGCTCTTGTTGCTTCCCATTTTTCTTCTTCGGTTGTTGGGGCCTTTCTTCTAAGCCTTGCGCGGTTTCCTGGTGCTCGCCCTACATAAAGCTATACCGCTGCCCAACATGCGTGGCCCCGTGTGCGCCCTCGTGTGTAGGGCCATGCGGGGTGACGATCTATCTAGGTGTGGGCGAACCATAAGTGCCGGAACTTCCGGACCTTGAGGTAATTAGGGAGAATTTGGCCGCCCGGCTCCTTGGCCGGGCGGTTCTCTCCGTGGGAGTGCGTCGGCCAAGCCTGGTCCAGGTTGGCCCGCAAGATTTGTCGCCTATCCGTGGGCAAAGTCTCCGCGACCTCACTCGCCGCGGCAAGCATTTGCTTTTCCATTTTGACAACGTTTATCTTATCGTTCATCTCATGCGCTACGCTTGGCTTTGGCATGGCCCGTCCCACTATGAGGTGACCAAAGCTACAACTATGTTCATTTCTTTTGATGACACGACGGACCTCCGCCTCATCGAGCCTGGAACTGTTCAGATCGCGGCGGTGTGGCTAGTACAAGACCTCGCGCAAGCCGAGGCCCTGCAGAAATTGGGGCCTGAGCCGCTGTCCGCGGAGTTCACCTTGGAGAGTTTTGCCCGGGCCCTACGTGGCAAGCGCCGGATGGTCAAAAAAATCATTATGGACCAATCTGTAATAGCCGGGATAGGCAATGCCTACGCTGATGAAATATTGTTTCGCGCGAAGATATCCCCGTTTCGCTATGTTCATACCCTGAGTGATGCCGAACTGGAAACTCTTTGGCGAGCGATTCCGGACACGTTGCTTTGGGCGATCCGGGAGATAAAGGCACGCGTAGGTGGAAATTTGTTCGACAAAGAGGTCAGGGATTTCCTTTATGTTCACGGTCGGGCTGGCGCGCCTTGCCGTGTGTGCGGGACCCCTATTGGGGAGGTTTTAGCCGAAGGCCAGCGCACCAATTACTGTCCGCGGTGCCAGAATGTGAGCCAGCCAAGCAGATGAGGCATGGCCTTCGCCCTTTTCCTCGTCTTCCTCTACGCTGCGGGTACAGTGATCGCCTTGCCCACCCCACAGGAACTTGTGTTGGGAGCGGTGGCTACGGCTCCCGGTTGGGCGGTCATCACCGTAGCCGCAGCTGGGAGAGCTTTGGGCGCATATCTCCTTTTCTTTTTGGGCGCTAAGGTCAAAAGCTGGCAGAAACTGCGAGCTTGGCGGGAAAAAGACAAGCGCATTCAAAGATGGGTTATACGAACCGAGCGGTGGGTGAACCGGTTGGGTGCGCCGGCCCTGTTTTTTCTGCTCCTCATCCCGGGCTTTCCAGATACCGTAGTGACCTATGTCCTTGCCATGTTCAACCGTCGGCCTTGGGCCTTCGCCCTAGCTATGGCTAGCGCCTCCGCATTGCGCCTCTCCCTGGCCTATCTCGGCATCTTTTACATTGTCAACCGGGGTTGACAGTTTCTATTTCCCCAGCATGGACAGCGCACACGCCATCTGAAGTGCGGAGGAGAAGTTCACCCCTTGGACCTATGTCTACCCCTACCCCCTCCACCACTTTTTCCCCAACCCGCACCCGCAACGGCTTTCCCAGCGTGGCGTTCGCTTCCTTCCACGTAGTGAGGACAAGTTCTGGCTTCTCTGCCAGCCATTCCTCTAAAGCCCAAAGGAAGTCCGCCAAGAGTTGGGCGCGATGGACCTCACGAAATTCGCTCAATGCTGCGGCCGTGGGAAAAGGCGCGACCTCTACGTTTATTCCTACCCCTAAAAGGACGCGCTCTCCGCAGCGCTCGATGAGTATGCCCGCGAGTTTTCGCCCATCGGGAGCCAAAAGATCGTTGGGCCACTTCAGCTTCCCTACGCAGGCGGCCTCACGCAGCGCCACCCCCGCCCGCAAGGGAAGAAGGGAGTCCACTTCAGTAGTGAGCAGCACCGAGAAATAAAGGTTACCCGGGGGGCTTTCCCAACGGCGGCCCAGGCGGCCGCGCCCACACGTTTGTTGTTCCGCAGCAACCACTGCGCCAGGTGCCGCGCCCGCCCACTCCCTTAGCACGTCTTGAGTGCTGCTGACTACCCCGAGGTATCGATAATGGCGACCGAATTTTCCCCGGAGCCGCGGCAAAAAGTGTTGTGGAGCGAGACTGCCGGGGGCAATACCTGCGCCTTTCTCCTCTTTTAGCACTGGAAAACCTTGTTTCTGCAGATAAGAAACAACTTCTTGAAGTGTGGGCAATGGAAGCCCAGTCCTGCGCACCAGGTCTTCCCAAGGTTCTACGCCCTCAGGAAGTAAACAGAGGAGAGCTTCAGGGTTCACTTCCCAAGTTTAACGGTGGATGGAAAGGTCGAGGGTGTAAGTAAAAGAAGGGGGGCTCTCGGTTACGGAAATGCATACCCAATAGACGCCCCGGGCCGTGGCTTGGTAGGTGAGCCCGATCTTCCCAAAACCGCTTACCCGCCCCACCTCTTGCCCCCACGGATTGAGAAGCCACAGGTTCACAGTTCTTGGGGTATTTATCAATACTTCCAGAACGTGTCCGGTATTGAGGTTCACGCGCAACCAGTCCCGACAGTCCACACTAGAGCCCGGGCCCGGCCAG
This sequence comes from Candidatus Bipolaricaulota bacterium, assembly GCA_025060555.1. GTDB lineage: Bacteria > Bipolaricaulota > Bipolaricaulia > Bipolaricaulales > Bipolaricaulaceae > DTER01. The sequence continues at coordinate 45,363 of JANXBC010000001.1, read as the reverse complement.
CCAAGCTCACCCAAATACCTTCCGGGACTCACATAGGGGGCATCTTCCATCCCCACGCATTCCCGAAGCTTCCTCTCAACCGTGCTTGCCGCAGGAAAGACCACTGCCTCTCCTTTGCCCCCATCCTTAGGTGGGGAGGCAACCAAAGGCCCCCCTACCCCGCCCGCGCTTCCTTGCCCTAAGTAACCCGTATGTTCTCCCAAGATGCGTAAAGAAGAGGGATGGACTCCAACTTCCACCCCAAGAGGGGCCTCTGAGAGCTGAATACACAGATATGAACCAAATTTCAAGTCCCGTCGGGCGATGACGACTTGCCCAAAATATTGGATGACCCCAGAGGCCTCGGCTACGCGCTGAAGGCAAACACGTCGCGTTAGCGACGCGCCGAAAGTAGAGAACTGAAGGGCGATGGTAAGGGAAATGGGTGGCGGTATTTGCCAACCGCGCGTTTGCAAAACAAGTTCCACATTGAGGAATTGTCCTTCCCAAGCAATATCATAGAATTGCCATTGAGCTAGACCATTGCCCATCCGAAGCCATACCCATCCGGAGGAGTCTGGCCGACCATTAGCAAAAAACTCGCTTCCGCTGCCGAGGATGCTAAAGACAAGACCTAAGAGGATGCCGGCCGTACGCATAACCATACGCACTGTGCCGCCTCCGCGCACGCACAAGAAGGTAAGCTGGGGCGTATCCAAGGGAGTTGGGGGTTATGTGGACGACCAGTGGCGGCCTGGTTTGTGGGACACTCGTCTCTCAGATCAAATGAGGATCAGGCCGACAGTTCCCAAAAGGAGGCAGTAGAGGCCAAATGGCCAAAGTTTTCGGCGGGAGAGAGCAAGCCGAAAAACGCTGAGACTCACAACACCGGAAAGAAAGGCAGAAGAAGTGCCAAGCAATAATCCCAACCAGCTTTCGGGACTTCCACGCTCCAGGAGCGCAAAAATAGCCGCTCCCAAGAGCGTGGGGATTCCCAAAAGGAAGGAAAAACGAAACGCTTCTTCGTAGGCAAGGCCAAAGAAAATTCCGGTGGCCACCGTGGCTCCTGCTCGAGAAATGCCCGGTAGCACTGCTAAAGCTTGTGCCAGGCCGATTGCTCCGGCCTGCAGATAAGTGGGAAAACGGACGCTTCCCTGCCGTACACGGTCCGCGAGGAAAAGGAGCCCCGCCGTCACAAAAAGAAGGCATGCTGCGAGCCTAGGGTTGGAAAAAACTTGTCCTAGCTTTCCACGTAAAACCAGGTAGGCAAGGAAAAGAGGGAACAAGCCGACCGCTAAGCGCAATAAATACGCGCGCGCCGGCCGTCCCTGGGGTCTTAGGGCTTGGGATAACCAAAGGAGATCCCGACAAAACCAAGCTGCGAGGGCAAGAAGCGTGCCCAAATGGAGGAAGGCCACAAGTAGTGTGCCCGGTTCCTCTAACCCCAGCCATTTCTGGACCAACAGGATGTGCGCTGAACTACTTACTGGGAGGAACTCGGTCAGACCTTGCACCAGGCCAAGGAAGACGTAGCGTAGCATATCCTCGTGCTCCCGGGGAAGAAAAACCCAAAGTCAAGGCGGCATGTGGGCACGCAATCACGCACTCCCCACATTTTATGCAGTTTGTGGAGTTCCCCTCCCGATGCGGTTCGATTCCCATTGGACAAGCAGCTTTACATAGCCCACACCGCGTGCACTTTTCTTGGCTGAGCCGAAGGCCAAAGAAGCTGGCGCGGTTGAAAAAAGCGAGGATGGCCCCCATTGGACACAAATACCGACACCAGAACCTGGCCACAACTACCATTCCCAGAAGGCTTCCGGCCAGAGTTCCCATGTGGAGAAGAAAAGGAGTGTTGAGCTCAGCCAAACCCAAGCCGAAATACGGCAATGACGCCGTGAGGGAAGCAGCGGGGCAGAGCTTGCAAAACCAAGTGTCTGCCAGTCGCCACGCCGCAATTACTGTGCCCAGAAGAACAAGAAATTTCAGAGGTGAAAAAACTCGGGGAAAACGGACTTTACGCCAAGCAAAAAGGTCATTGACCGTACCAAACGGACAGAACCATCCACACCAACCGCGCCCCAGTACCATACCGTATACGCCTAAAACGCCGAAAAGGTAAAGGGGGGCTGCTCCGGCGATCACGAGGTTTTGCAAAAGCCCGACAGGGCAGATCGTGACGGAAAGAGGGCAGGCGTAACAGTGAAGCCCAGGGAAGATCACATGGGTCATGCCAATCCCGGTTACTCCAAGGATTCCAAAGAGGATTCCCAGCCCTTGGGATCCCCGGCGCAAATACCGTAGCCTCATGGAATCTCCCTCAGTGCCGCAAGCAGCCGCGTGGGCAAGCCTTCTGTACCAAACAACACCTTTTGCGTTTCCACAACTAACACCGCGGGGACGACGGCCTTTCCGTGGTGGATCACACCTGCGGCTTCAGCCCTCTCCCGCTCCAAATCTGCATCCACTAGTTCCACAAAGATGCGGGGATTGATGGAGGCGATCTCCGCCAAAAGGTTCTTGGCGTACGGGCAGGCGCGACACCATTCGGTATAGAAGAGCAAAAGATGCCCAGATTTGGTGAGAGAGGAAAAAGCTTGCCGAAGCTCTGGGGAAAGCCCATCCTGCGCGGGATGAGCCTCTGCGAGGCCCACGCACGATGTGCATAGGACTTGCGCGATGCGTTGAGCCTGGCGAGCCTGACCTAAATATACCCCGAATCCCATCGCAGCGAGGGCGATCGCGAAAAGGAAAAAGGAAAGCCCAACAAGCCCCTTTCCCCAAAGGAACCAAGAAATGAAAACACCAGCAGCCAATAGCAGGAGCAACCACCACGGCACACGTAGACCCCGGGTGGTGGTCTTTCCTAGGACTAAGGTGGTCACCGCTTCTTGCGTCATTTGAAAACAAGCTTCCGCGATGCAGTAGTGGTAATCTAAGCGCAATTTAATTGGGGTCGGAAAGACATTCGGGGCACCAGGCTGAACAAAAAAAGTTATGGTTACGGTGCGCTCACCAAAGGCTGGAAGAGCAAAAGGCGCGGGCAGGTGCAACTCAACCCCCGCTGGCAACTCTTCAACGGCAAAATTGATTTCTTCCGCAAGATAAGGAGAGATATTCGCGATCCGTACAGGAATTGCTGTTTCTTCGCCAGCAGGAAGACCAATCTCCGTGGGCAGGTGAACCTCGAGGATGGGTTCAGCCTTGGCGGGCAACGTGGGCAGCGTGGAAACTTGCGCATTGCTTGTTTCCTCTATCCCCTCACCGATAAGTTCGACGACGGCTTTACGGAGTTCTTCCCCCTCCATGTTGCGGAAACGAATTGTTCCTGCTTTGTCGAGAAGATACGTGGTGGGGATTTGGGAAACGCGGTAGAGATTGGCTAAGGCGTTATCCCAACGTTTTCCCTCAAAAGCCACGAGCCATGAAATTCCGTAATCCTTGAGAATCCGCTCCAGATCCTCGCGACTTTCGTCCAAACTTATGCCGACAATTTCAAACCCTTGGGTGTGGAACTCTTCATAAACTTTCTTCACCTCGGGGAGGCTGGCCATGCAGGGTGGACACCAGGTGGCCCAAAAATCGAGTAAAACCACCCTCCCTCGGAGGTCACGCAAAGAGAGCTCTTGGCCTGTTAAGAAGTCGCGGAAGAAAAAGTTCGGGGCGGGGGAGCCGGGAATAAGCGGAACCTTTGGGGAAACGTAACTTGTGGGTTCCACGCGGGCTCTTAAGCCATCGCCAGAAATCTCTGTAAGCTTGAAGCTTTCCGTGCCGATGGTGAACGCCTCTGCGAGCGAAAAACGCTCATGTCCGTCGGCTTCAGCGTAAATCTTTCCATCCCCATCCACATCTATTCCGAAAAAGTCTCCTTTTGTGCCGAATACTCCATCCAGATCGCCGTCAATCGCGACCACCCGCCGATCTTGAAAGAAACCGGTTCTGGGAGCACCGCCGACCAGGAACACATAACCTCGGCCTTCGGGCCAAAGGACCTGTAACGAGTAAGCATAGGGCGCTGCGCCTTTAGGTTTAGCTTGCAGCGAGAAAGACCATGCTATCCCCCCAGTCACTTTTGTTCCCTGTGCCCTCTCCCCTGCGGAAAGGCGGCTATCCTCGTCGAAATCCACCCAAAGCCCTACCTCGTTCTGCGGGCTTACGCCTAGCAAAATGGTGTATCTCCCCTCCCCCAGGACGATTTCCCCAAAGAGGCGGTTGAGGAGGGTTGGGCCCTCATAGATCACGGGGCGGGGTGAGGTTGGGTATAGCCGCAGCGCCTGGGCCACTTGGGCCCAACTTCCTAGTTGGGCAGGCTCGCCAGGGAATAAAGAAATCTCTTGGCCTATGCTAAAAGAGACCCAAAGGAGAAGGGCCAGGAAGAGGTAGCGCAAATATTATCCTTTCTTGGCGTCAAGATGAGCAGCCATCGTACGCAGCCGCTCAGCCACAAGCTTCGGCCCAGCCATCGCCAAGACCTCGAAAAGGCCAGGCCCGACCCGTGATCCGGTGACAACCACCCGCATTGGCAGCGCCACAGCTTTGAGGGGAAGCCCAAGCTGATCCAAAACCCTCCGCACCGTGGCCTCTATCTCCGCTGGTTCCGGATCGGTGAGCCCATCCAGCGCCGCTGCTATGGCTAAAAAAGGTTGGACAAGCTCGGGTTTGAGCAGATCTTCCAAATCCTTCGCTATTGACATTTCCCCAGGGAAGAGGAACCGTGCGCTGTGTGCCAGCTCGACAAGGGTATGGGTGCGATCTCGCAAGAGTCCCACAGCACGGAAGAAGCGGGACTTCGGTAAGGCCTCCACCTCTTCCTTTGTGGCGATACCCTCCACCACGAGGAACTCCTTCACCATTTCCGCGAGTTGCGGGACGTCCACCCTCCTCATCCATTCGCGGTTCAGCCAAAGAAGTTTTTGCTCGTCGAACACCGCTGGGGATTGGCCTACTCCTCCCAGGTCAAAATAGCGAATCAACTCCTCCCGCGAGAAAATTTCTTGATCGCCGTATGACCAGCCCAGGCGGGCCAGAAAATTCACCATCGCCTCAGGGAGGATCCCTTTTCGGCGGTATTCCAGCACGGACACCGCGCCGTGGCGCTTGGAAAGCTTCGTGCGGTCCGGGCCAAGGATGAGGGGGATATGGGCGAACTTCGGCGGGGTAAGACCCAAAGCCCGGTAGATGTGCAGTTGCTTTGGGGTGTTGGGAAGGTGCTCGTCCCCGCGGATCACGTGCGTGATGCCCATTTCGGTGTCATCCACCACGCAGGCGAAGTTGTAAGTCGGGGTTCCATCAGAACGAAGGATCACGAGATCTTTGAATTCACGGTTTTGAAACTCCACTTTCCCGGCAATCAGGTCATCTACTATGGTTACGCCTTCTTTGGGGATGCGGAACCAGATAGCGCCGTCGGCTTCGTAGGCGGCACCGCGGCGAAGAAGCTCCTCAGCGTAGCGCCGGTGAAGGTGAAAACGCTCAGTTTGTCGGTAGAATTCGTCCCAATCCAGGCCGAGCCAGCGCATAGAAGCGATTATTTGTTCTATCGCCTCATCGGTGGAGCGGGTGCGGTCTGTGTCCTCGATGCGCAGAATGAACGTTCCGCCATGATGGCGAGCAAACAACCAATTGAACAGCGCCGTCCTTGCCCCGCCCACATGGAGGTAGCCCGTAGGACTCGGAGCAAACCTGACCCTCACCCTATCCATAGTCTCTGATTTTATCTTCCCCCTCGTCCTTTCCCAATCCTCGCAGTCTTCCCTACCCCTTTTGTTATCATTGTTTCGGCATCCCCAAAAAGGAGGGGTGATGAAGCGAGATCTTGTGGGTCTGTCTGAGTGGTCTCAGGAAGAGATATGGGAGGTGCTGGAGCTAGGGATTCATCTGAAGCGAGAAATGCGCGCAGGTATAAAACACGATCATATCCTAAGAGGAAAAACCTTGGCCATGATCTTCCAAAAACCCTCCCTGCGCACCCGCGTCTCCTTCGAGGTGGGGATGTGGCAACTTGGCGGCTATGCCCTTTACCTCGGCCCGGAGGACATAAAGCTTGGTCAACGGGAGAGCGTGGAGGATGTGGCCTTGAACCTCTCCCGCTATGTGGATGGGATCATGGCGCGTGTGTTTGCTCACGAGGTCGTGGAGGAATTGGCACGCTTCGCCACCGTCCCTGTCATCAACGGGCTTTCCGACCTCCTCCATCCCTGCCAAGCCCTGGCGGATATGCTCACCATTTGGGAAAAGAAGCGCAAGCTTGAAGGCTTGACCATCGCTTTCATTGGTGACGGCAACAATGTGGCCAATTCTCTTATCGAAGCCTCCGCTAAACTTGGGCTCCGCTTCCGCATCGCTTGCCCAATGGGGCATGAACCTAGTCCGCGCATCGTAGGTGAAGCTCGCTCTTTGGGGGCAGAGATCGAGATCCTCCATGCGCCCAAGGAAGCCGCGAAGGACGCAGATGTTTTGTACACCGACGTTTGGACGAGTATGGGCCAAGAGGCCGAGGCCGAAATCCGCCGCAAGAAATTTCAGGGCTATACGGTGGACCTCGACCTTCTCTCCCTGGCCAAGCCTGATTGCCTCGTCATGCACTGCCTGCCCGCCCATTACGGGGAGGAGATCACCTATGAAGCTGCCCGGAGCAAGAATTCCGCTATTTTCGACCAAGCCGAAAACCGATTGCATGCCGAAAAAGCCGTGCTCGCCCTTCTCCTGGGCGGGAAAGTTTAGGGGCGAACTTGGAGAAGGTACTGGGTCTGGCCGGTGAAGCCAGCGGAGTCGGTGACAATGAGGGCGACAAGATAGAAGCCCGCTTCCGGGAAAACCCAGGTTACTCGCACACCTTCTGCCTCAACGTGGCCATCATTGTTGAAATCCCAGGCGTAGCTCACGATTTCGCCGTTGAAGGCCTGGGAGAGGGTGCCGTCGAAGAGCACGGGTTCACCAGCCTTGGGAATGCTTGGCGTCCAGGTGAAATCTGCTAACGGCGGCTGGATCACTACCACCGGGCGGGGCCGCTCCCGTACGCCAAAAGTCACGTTCTTCTTCTCTCCGGGCAGCAAAACGAGCTCTGCCACCACTGGCGTGGTCGGCTCGTGACGCGGAGGAAGGGATTCCAAAACCAGTTCCACCCGATATTTCCCCGGAAGAAGCTCGGGCCAGCTGAATCGGCCCTGGCTATCGGAAGGAACCTCGAGCACCTTCCCCTCCGAAGGAACAATGCGCACATAAGCCCGACTTAAACCTTGTTCGCCCGGCGTCCAGACCCCATCCGCATTGACGTCAAGAAAAATTAGGCCGTCCAGCCTCGCCAAAGGCAAAAGGGGAAGGGCGATCTCCATCTTTTCCCCAAGCTCGAGAGAAACCAATAGCTCGTGAAGGGGGGCCGCGTACCCCGCGGGAGTGTGTACTACTTGCAACGTGTACACACCGGGTGCCCGCGCAGGGAAGCGAAATTCCCCGTCTTTCCCGGAGGAAACCTGGACATCGTCGAGGGCGAGGACTGCTCCAGGGACGCCGGGTTCACCCCGATCACGGCGGCTGTTTCCGTTTAAATCGGCAAAAACTATGCCGGAAAGGACGCCAAAGGCGGGCAAGAAAGGCGGAGCCCAAGAAAAGCTATGAGTGAATTCCAAAGAGGCCCCGAAGCGTAAGGGTCGTCCAGCTTCTTGCCAGTTGGCCTCGGCCCCAAGCTTTATGGTCAAAGCCGCGGCGGGCTCCCAGGTGAATTCCGCGCGGGCTAGACCACCTGCACACCCATACTCCCAAGAAAGCCGGAGCTTTTCGTCCACAGAGAGGACCAATGCCGCCTCATCTTGTGTCCTTTCCTCTTTCGGAGAAGAAAAGCGTGCTTGCCGAAATTCTACGGAGACCAAGACATTCGGGGAAAAACGAAGATCCAGCCATTCTCGAGACTCAACCCGCGTCCAGGCGAAGCCAGAGACAAGGTTTTGAAAATAAGTGTATGTCCCTTGCGCGCCGAGGGTGAAATCTTGGTAGGAGAAAGAAGCGATGACTTCGGCGTGGGCCGTGCGTTCATCCAGCATGGGCGAAAGCGAGAGATCGGCTGCGCGCCGCAAAGAAAGGCCGAAACCAAAGTGCAAAGGCCACCCAATGGGAAAGAAATCCCAGCTTGCCTGTGCCCCTTGCCAAACGCGTGTAGTGCGGGAAAGATCACGGAGGTTATCGCGTTGCCACTCACAGGTGAAACGGAAGCCGGCCTCCTCCGCGCCCAAACGTCCGGAAAGGAGGAACCCCACCCGATCCGGCGAAAGGGCGGGGAAACCCGGGTCAACGGCATACCCGCGGGCCTCGAGGAGGAAAAGTTCGGGGATCTCCCAGGTGAGGCGCATTTCTCCGGCGAAGCGGGTGAGGCCGTTCACCTGGGCCGCGCCGCCCTCGGCCTGGAAGCGCACGTTTTCTAGGGCCTGGAGGGCGAGCCAAATCGTGCCGGCTTGGCTGTGCCGATCACTGCCTCGCTCTTCTCGGTAGGCACTGCCCGTCTCACCCCATGTGGCGCGCAACGTCAACCGCCCACCGGCCCTGCCACGCTCGCCTTCCCAGCCCGAGCCCAAAGCCAGGTTTACATCCCCAAGGGAAAGCTCCGCGCCCAGGCCCCAAAAGCCAAGCGGGGAAAGGAGGGAATCGAAGGCGAAGCCCACCCGGCCGGCGTGCATCTCTAAAGCGTCCGTAACGTAGGTGGCCTGGAAATCCAAAAGTTGGAAGGGCTGGGCGGCCCAAGGGCCGGACCAGCGTGCGGCAAGCTCCAAAGCCCCGTCGAGCACAGTCCCCCGGCCGGTGAAACCCAAAAACGAGGTGCCGGTCCCGGAAAGGAAGTCGTAGGCCAAACGCGCCAGCCCCTGCATCGCCAATTCTGCGTAAAGCTGCACGGGGACGCGCTCCGGCCCAGGGGGAAGGACCTCCACGTACCAGGCAGTGCGGGCCTCCACTTCCGGGGCAAGACTTGAACGGGCCGTAGCCAAGACTACCTCCAGTCCCACCTGGGCCTCCGCAGGAAGGGTCAGGGTGACACGGGCTTCGCCCGTCTCGCCAGGGGCCAAGGGAAGCTCAGTAGGGCTCACTTCCACTCGCCAGCCCGCGGCGGTGCGCACCTCTAAGGTGACACGGTCCAGGGCATTTCCCCGGTTCGTCACGCGGAGCGGAAATGTGAGGGACGCGCCTGGCGGGGCGGCCTGGGAAGCCGGGGGAGAAAGGATGAGAGCAGCCACGGTTTCCACCTCCACCGTAGCCTCCGCAACCACCTCCTCCCCATCCCAGCGAAGGAGAATGCGCACCGGTTGCACCCCGCTTTTGGCCGTGCGCGGAACGTAAAGCGTGAGGAAAAGAAACTCCTCCTCCCCAGGGCCAAGGGAAAGAGCTTCGGGAAGCCCTAGGATCTCCCAGCCCGCGGGGATCTCTGGGCGCAATTTGGCCTGTATAGGCGAAGGGGAGCGATTGGCGATCTGCCAAACTTGGACGGCAAAATCACCGGGGCGGACTTTCGCCGGCGGGGAAAGGCGGAGGAGTTCCAGGCCCTGCCCTAAGGCGAGAAACCCCGCGAGGGTCACGCCGACAAAAACTCGCATCCGGGGAATTATGGGACCGCAGGACCTAAGTCTGGGAGAGCTTTGTTATCTTCCGGCGGGAAGTTTGGCCGGGATGGCTGCGAGGAGAGCTTCTAGAGCTTTTACGTCTTGCTCGTCCACAACCCCGTCGTTGTTGAAATCAAAGGCCCGGAGGTTGGCACGCACGACCGGGCTCATGAGGTTCCCCCTCAAGACCTCTACGTCCACCTCATTGAAGAGGCTGTCGCCGTTCACGTCCTCGTAGAACCCGTTGCCGTCGAGGTCTTGAGGGATCCCAAGCCCTTCTCCCAAGGGAAACAAGGAGAGGGGACGAACGGCCAAACGCAGGGTCAAGCCTAGGAGAGCCTCACCGCCGTAATCCACGGTGGCGAGAACCTGGTACACCCCAGGCGAGGGGCGGAAATCCGTGTTCACCCGGATCCACCGCTCCGCGCCGGGAAGGCACGGCACAGGTGCGGCGCTGGCCTCCGCCACGGTACGGCCCTGTACATCCACCACTCGCAGCGTGGCCCGGACCTCCCGCAGGTTCCGGGTGCCGGTGTTGGCAAACTTCACCCAGGCCCAAAGCGGATTGAGGCCGCGCACCTCCACGCCCCGAAGCTCACCGCGCGCCTCCGCGGGCTCAACCGTGATGTAAACCTTGATGCCGATCCGGCGCGTCACAGTGACCATAACCCCTTCATACGGGACAAGGCGGGGCTCACCTTGGACGAATACCATGGCCCAGTAAGTACCGGGTTTGGCGTCGTTAGGGATCTGCACCGAACCCTGGATCTCCCGCACCTCGCCGGCCCCAAGAACGAAGGAGGTGGGCACCACGGTGATCCAAGCAGCGGAGGAGCGGGCAAGCGTGCCGGGTTGGTAAAACTGATTCTCCCCGAACTCGTTGCGGTCCCAGTCGCCGAGGTAAAGGACAATCTGCTCAGGCTGAGCGAGTTCGTTCCTGACAATGAACGAGAAGGGAAGGACTAGGCCAGGTCGGGCCTGGAGGTCTACCTCCAGGAGGTTCACTTCGAAAGCTGCACCGAGGAAACCCACGAAGAAAAAGCTAAGGAGGAAAGCACGCTTCATACGAGGGCAATCTTGGGGGAAGGAAAACTTCGGCACAAGGTCTAAGGGCTGGTGAGGGTGTAGCGGAAGTCCAGGGAGTAGGTGCCGGGCCAGGTGGTGTCGTAGTCCACAAGGAGGCGGAAGCTCAGGCTGACCTTAGCCATGCCTGCTCGGCCCTTGGCCACCGCCCGCTCTGAAAGGGAAAGGGGGATGAAGTCCTTTTCCACCGCGTCCACGGAGCCCTCGGCATACTCCACCCGCCAGAGGAGGTGGCCGCAAGGCTTTTTGGGGTCGGGCAGAGTTCCGGTGTAGCTCCAGACCGCTCGCACCGCTGCGATGGACAAGATCCAAGTGGCCGGACTGCGGAGCTCTACGGCCTGGGCTCCCAGACGGTCCAAATAACCCTGGTCGTAGTCCACGAGGGTGAGCGTGCCCAAGGACACCGTTTTGGGGGCCACCTCTAGAGTGAGGCCGGTGCTGTAGTAAATGCGCACAGCCACCCAATCCAGGTAAATCGTGGGCCAGCGCGGCGCCCAGGCTGTGAGGCGGACCCTGAACGTGGAAGGCTCAAATTCCTCGGGACGCCAGACCCTTCCCCACCGATCGGTGGGGCCACCCAGGATAAAGACCGACCAATCGCTCTCAATGGGGCCGGCAGTGTAGGCCCGCGTCCAGGTCGCGCCACTGTCCCCGGAAAGCTGCACATCCAGATACGCCACGAACGGCCCACCTGCCGGGTGGCGCCGAACATCCAGACGCACCTCGATCCCCACGATCTCTACGGTTTGCGGGATAAGGAATTCATAACCAAAGAAGATGTGGGTTTGGCCGGGTTCCGCCCAGGCGTAATCCGTGTCGTCATAATACGCCCCTTTGGGATTGCGAAAATCCCCATAGTCTTGCGAGGGGTTGCGCCAACCTGTGTCCTGAGCCCCCAGGGGGAGCGCGAGGAGGCCCCATGCCACTAAACCGAGGAAGAGTTTGCGGGTCATGGAAGCGGGATAAAGGCAGCCCGGCTCTTCGCTGGAGCCGGGCTGCCCGTCCTTCGCTGGGTCACGGCGCGGTGAGGGTGTAGGTGAAGCCGAGCGAGTAGTTGCCGGCCACGTCGTTGTCCCAGCTCACCAGAACGCGGAAGTCCATGGTGTGCTGGAAGTTCCCGCCCGGTTGACCCTGGGCAACGGTGAATCCGCTCGTGGTGAGGCCGGTGAGGGTGTTTAGGTAATAAGAGATGCGCTCCGGCCGGTTCACGGAAGCCACACGCAAAAGCAGGTCGCTTGCGGGCTTGGCCCACGGGCCGTTCCAGGCCGCGCTGTTCGCCGCCACGGAGAGCGTCCAAGGCCGGTTGCTCCAAACATACACGACCTGGGCGCTCAGGGCGTCCTTGTAGCCCACATCGTAGTCACCCTCGGTGAGGGTCCCGAAGTTGATGGTGGAAGCGCTGAGCTGCAACCGAATCAACGTCGGCACCGTAAACGTCGCTGTGGAGTTCGCTGTCACACTTTGAGCCATCCCGCTCACCACGCCCATCACTCCAGCCACTAAAACCGCCAAAACCTTCACGCTCTTCATTGAGCACCTCCAAGAGAAGTTTTGTTTACCGGGCCTCCTTGCCCCGGGAGTTTTTGGCTTCTCTTGGGGTGCTTCGGCAGCCCAGCCGTCCCTGAGGGACCTGTGGCTTTGCGCCCCCGCCTTGCGACGGGTTTGCCTTTATCGGTCACCCCAACACCTAAATCTTCTTTCGGCTCTCACCTCCTTTCCCAACTGGGTCCCTCATTGACCCATTCCCGCTATCTTCAACATGAGCCTCACCTTGTCCTGTGCTTGCCCCAGATTGGCCAATTTTACAACCAAGGTGAGCTCATGTTTCCCCGACCGACCCGAGAGGAGGGGGATCTCTTCCGTTCCCACCAAGACCTCCGGGCCGCCCTGTACTCCGACTACGGGATCGGCACGAGCCTCGGCGAGAACCCGTGCCGTAACCGCCCACGGAACATTGCTTTTTACCTCAAGGGGTACGAGCAGAACGCCCTGGACCAGCTCATCGGGCCTAATCTCCAGCTCTATTTCCCGACCGGAAAGCCCTCGCCCAGGGAGAGAAAGAACGCTCAAGGCGGGGATGGAAAGGGAGACGGTAGCGGTTCGGGAGACACTTCCGGCAAGGCCCGGAAAGCCCAAAGCGCATGCCATCATGAACAGCAGCCATCTCCTGGCCATTCTTCGGCAGCCCAGCCGTCCCTGAGGGACCTGTGGCTTTGCGCCCCCGCCTTGCGACGGGTTTGCCTTTATCGGAAGGCCAGGCGGTCTTCCGATCCCTTAGGCTGCCCTGCTCACCCCTTTCACCCGGATCCTTGTCCAGGTGCTTCCATTATATACCACTGTAAACTGGTGTCAAGTGATGCACACTACCGGCATTCCTGGCGCAAACTTCCCGCCCGCCGCAAGGCCAAAGTGTTGTAGAATGGCCAGGACCAAAAAACCTCCGGCTCTGCGCCTCGTCTCAGAGCTTCCTCTACTAATGAGCAAAAGAGCGCGCTGTCCCCAACTTTCTTCGCCCAATGCTCCGCATAATCCACGTAGTTCTGGAGGAAATGGGGAGCGAGCTCCAGGGCCCGCTGAAACTCTGTTTTGGCCCTTTGCAAATCCCCGCCCAGGAATCCTGGGGTCTGGGCGAGAAAATTAGCGAGCGCGCGGCGTGGCCCTCCCGCCCAATAGCTCTCATCTAGTTCCGCGCACCGCGCAAACGCCGCAAACACATCGCGGGTCCCACCCGTCAATGCCTCCCAATAGTGGTAAGCTAACCAACGCCCAAGGTTATTCCCATACCAAAAGAGCGCCTCCACATCCGAGGCTGTTTGTAAAGCTGCGCGAAAACCCTCTTTCCCCTCCACAAGCACGAACCCCCCGTCCAACCGCAGCGCACTAAGCCCGTAATCTTTGCCCTTCTTGTAAGCTGCTTCTTTGTCTTGATCCTTTTGGAGATACCCTTCGGCAAGTTCAAACCAGGCCCGAGAAAGCTTCACAAGAACCGCACGTCGGCTTTCCCTGTCGTTCAGCAAAGGAAGAACCCCTTCCCAGATGCTGATCGCTTCCCTAAGCCGCGCCTCATACTCCGTGAATTCAAAGTTGCCATGCCCGCAGTCGTAAAGGGCATCGGCCTGAGAAAGAAGCTCCTCCACCGGGCCTTGGGCCATCCCGGCAAGGGCGGTACCAAGCAGCACAAGCAAAACCAGCCTAAGCACAATGACCTCCTTCTCCTTCAATCCTATACCTTAAAATTCGGTGTGTTGCGGATACGGCGCGCCGGGCTTCGGGATCTCCCGGAAATTTATCGTGTGGAAAAAGCAAGCTTTTCCGACCCGTGGCCCCTTTTGGCTTTCTTGCCCTATATTTTGGAGCACGACAACATGGCCTTTGTAGCTGAGGAGGGCAGAGTGGTGGCATTCATCCTGGCCGTTCGTGAAGGGGGAGAGGTGCACATTCACGATCTTGCCGTGGCCCCAGAACATCGGCGCAAGGGGATAGCCACGGCCCTTTTGGCCCACGTAATTCGGGAAGCCAAGGGTGCCCGCTGCCTGCGCTTGGAGGTGCGCGCCTCCAACACCGCGGCCCGCGCGTTCTACCAAAAACAAGGGTTTCGCGAGGCTGCCCTCCTCCCCAGCTATTATGCAGACGGTGAAGATGGTATCCTCATGATCCGTGACCTCGCCGCAGATTGAGGAGAATTTTTCGCGCTTCCACAACGAGGAAAGGCACGAGTGAAAGCGGCAAGATCGCCGCCCACATGGGGAGGGTGAGGGGGAGGGTGTTGAACACCGCGCGGAGAGGGGGGGTGTAGACCACAAGGAGAAGGAGGGCGACAGAGGTGACGAAGGCCCACTGCATCCAGCGGTTAGTAAAGAGCCCGACCTTAACAAGCGGGACCCACTCAGAGCGCGCGGCATAAGCGCGGAAAAGCTCGGCGACCACAAGGGTCACGAAGGCCAGGGTGTCGGCGTCCTCCCGCCAAGCACCATGATAAGCGAAGGCGAAAAGGCCGAGCACCGCGGCGGTGAGGGCTCCAGCCTGAAAGAAAACGCCGCCCACCATCTCCCGGTTGATGATTTTTTCCTTGGGCGAGCGCGGAGGCCGCTCCATGATCCCCGGCTCCGCCGGCTCCATCCCCAAGGCCAAGGCCGGCGCTCCATCTGTAAGGAGGTTCAACCAAAGAAGCTGAATGGCCGTAAGTGGGGCCGGCCAGCCCAAAAGCACGGCGAAGAAAATGATGGCGATCTCCGCGAAATTGCAGGAAAGCAGGTAATACACAGTCTTCCTGATGTTGGCATAAATGACGCGCCCCTGCTCCACCGCCGCAACGATGGAAGCGTAGTTGTCATCAAGAAGGACCATGTCGGCCGTGGCCTTCGCCACATCCGTCCCGGCTATACCCATGGCGATCCCGATGTCGGCCCGCTTGAGGGCAGGAGCGTCGTTCACCCCATCCCCAGTCATGGCCACGATCTCCCCGCGCGCCCGCAGCGCCTCCACAATACGCACCTTATGATGTGGGGAAACCCGGGCAAAAACGTCCACCTCATCAATCACCCGCACGAGCTCCTCGTCGCTCATGCGATCAAGTTCGCTTCCACTTATCACCCGGCCATTTGGCCGCAGGAGGCCGATCTGTTTGGCGATGGCTACGGCGGTGGCCACGTGGTCACCGGTGATCATGATCGTGCGCAGGCCTGCCCGCCGGGCCGTAGCCAAGGCCTCGGCGACCTCCGGCCGGGGCGGATCTTGCATACCCAAAAGGCCAAGGAAGATAAGGTCTTGCTCGATCTCCTCCGGCCTTAGCTCCTCCGGGACTGCGGGAAGGGGACGATAAGCCACCGCCAAAACCCGCAGTCCTTGACCGGCAAGTTCCTCGTTCGCGCGGCTTATTCGCTCCCGCTCGCTGGCGCCAAGCGGCCTTGGCCCATCCTTCGTGGCCAGAGCGGAACAGTGGGCAAGCACTACATCGGGAGCGCCTTTTACTGCCGCCACATAAGGGGTGGTCAAAGTGAGAGGAGAAGATGCCGCCAAATGAATGGTGGTCATGCGTTTCCGCTCGGAGTCAAAGGGCAACTCACTCACCCGGACGATGGTGTCCCGGGAAAGGCCGGCCTTCAGGGCGGCCACAAGCAGCGCACCTTCGGTGGGATCGCCCACGATCCGATACGCGCCGTTCTCCTCCCGCAATTCCGCATCGTTGCACACAAGCCCAAGCCACAGCGCGCTCAAAAGGAGGGGATGCTTTTGCGGATCCACAGGATGACCGTTTAGTAGGAATTGGCCATCAGGTTTATAGCCTTGGCCTGTCACAGCGACCAGGTCTCCGTCGACCCAAATGTTGGTCACGGTCATTTGGTTTTGGGTGAGGGTCCCCGTCTTATCAGCGCAGATGACCGTAGCCGAGCCCAAGGTTTCCACGGAGGGTAGTCTTCGCACCAAGGCATGCCGGCGGAGCATTTCCCGCATGCCGGCAGCCAGGCACAAAGTGACCACGGCCGGAAGCCCCTCCGGAACAGCGGCCACAGCAAGGCTCACAGCGATGATGAAAAACCCAAGGAGTTCATGCTGGGAGGCCCGCAGGTATGCCAAGAAACCCTCGCGCCAAAGGAGCGGAAGGTGCGGATCGCGCAGGACCTCCACCAAAAATACCACGCCGCAGACGATGAGGATGAGGACCCCTAGTACGCGCCCAAGTTCCTCCAGCCTGCGCTGAAGCGGGGTCTCCTCCTGAGGCTCCTCGATGACCCCCGCGATTTCCCCGAGGACTGTATTGGACCCAGTGGCCACGACCACGCCTGTGCCACGGCCATACACCACGGTCGTTCCCAAGAAGGCCATGTTCACCTGATCCGCGAGGGCCGTATCTTGCAGGAGGGCAGAAGAAGCGTCCTTATCCACAGGCACAGACTCTCCGGTGAGCGAGGACTCATCCACCCTAAGCTGGGCGGTTTCCAGGAGGCGGAGGTCCGCAGGCACGATGGATCCCGCCTCAAGAAGCACGATATCACCCGGCACGAGTTCCCGAGCCGGGATGGTCTGGCGCACCCCATCCCGCAAGACCTGGGCTTCTGGCGCGGCCATCTTCTTGAGACTCTGGAGGGCCTGCTCAGCGCGGCTTTCCTGAATGGCCCCGATGAAGGCATTGAGGATGACGATGGCTAGGATAGCCCCGGCCTCGATCCAATCCCCAAGGGCCATGGAGATCACCGTGGCCACAAGGAGGATCAGGATCACGAAACCTTTTAGTTGCTCAAGAACACGTTTCCAAAAAGGAGTTGGCGGGGCCTCGGGAAGGACGTTGGGCCCATGTTTTTTCAGACGGGCTTGGGCTTCCCCGGAAGAAAGCCCGCGTTGGGGGTCAACGCCAAGGCGACGAAGGACTTCCTCCGTCTCTAACGCATGCCAATTCTGTTTAACCTCGTTTCCCACACGCACATCCTTTCAGCCCAAGACCAAAAGGATGATGGGCACGAACACCTCAGCGGCAAGGGACATGACGGTGATCATGGTGTTCAAAGAAGGTCCAGCTGTGTCCTTGAATGGGTCACCCACGGTGTCCCCCACTACTGCGGCCTTGTGGGCCTCAGAGCCTTTTCCACCAAAAGCGCCGTTTTCGATGTACTTCTTAGCGTTGTCCCAGGCGCCACCGGAGTTAGCCATGAAGAGAGCAAAAATGATGCCGGTCAGGATGCTGCCACCCAGGAACGCCGCTAAGGCCTCTTTGCCCAGCACCAAAAACACGAGCACCGGTACAACGATGGCCAGGGAGCAGGGGAAGAGGAGTTCCCGCAAGGCTCCACGTGTGGCGATATCCACGCACCTCCGGTAGTCGGGGTTGGCCTGCCCAGCAAGAAGGCCGGGGATCTCCCGGAACTGTCGGCGGATCTCGTCGATCATGCGCTCCGCGTTGCGCCCAACAGCAAGGATGAGCAAAGCGGAGAGAAGGGGGGGCATCATCGCTCCCAAGAAGAGCCCGATGATGACAGTATGGCTCATGAGGTTGATGCCGCGCATGATGTCGATGCCAGCAAGATGCGTGTATGCCGCGAACAAGGCGAGCACGGTGAGCGCTGCCGCACCGATAGCGAAGCCTTTGGTAATGGCCTTAGATGTGTTGCCCTGCGCATCCAAAGCATCGACTATTTCCATCACTTCTCCGCCAAGTCCTCCTTGCTCGGCGATCCCCCGCGCGTTATCTGACACCGGACCAAAGGCGTCTCCAGAGATGATTGTAGCCACGATAGAAAGCATGCCCACCGCGGAGATCCCGATCCCATAAAACGGGCTGACCCCAAAAATCTCGGCAAATCGCCAAGCCGCGTACGTGGCGACACAGATCCCGAGGATCGAAGGGACTATGCTCACAAGCCCGTAAGAAAAGCCCAGGAGGATATTGATGGCCGTGCCCCGGCTGGCCGCCTCCGCGGTGCGCCGCGTGGGCGCGCGGTCAATGGAGGTGAAGCAGTCGGTGGTTAACCCGATCACCAAGCCCGCCGCGAGCCCTGCCAGGGTAGGAAGAAAAACGCCAAGCCATTGTTGTCCAGATAGGCCGCTTTTATACGTCACAACGAAAAGCAGGAGGAGGAAAAGCCCAGAAGTAGCAAGGGTGCCGAAGTTCATGGCTGCGCCCGGCTTGCCCCGCACTAGCACCCGCACGATGAACGTTCCGAAAAGAGAAGAAAGGAGACCGACAGCGGAGATGAGAACAGGGAGGATGGTGAACGCCCCACCGCCGGACTCAGCCCCCAAGATCATGGCCGCCACAATGGAGGCAATATAGGAGTCCACCAGATCAGCCCCCATACCGGCCACATCGCCCACATTGTCGCCCACGTTATCCGCAATCACCGCGGGGTTCCGCGGGTCATCCTCAGGGATCCCTAATTCCACTTTCCCCACGAGATCCGCGCTGATGTCCGCGGTTTTCGTGTAGATACCACCCCCAGCCTTAGCAAAAAGAGCCAATGCGCTTGCGCCGAAGCTGAACCCCAAGGCTGTGCCCGTGGCCTCCCCTTCCGTCCAGCCCAGGCCGAATCGGCAAATATAGTAGATGAGGCTGATCCCGAGGAGGGCCATGCCCACGATGCCCAACCCCATCACAGCCCCGCCGAAATAGGCGACAGTGAATGCGGGTTTGAGGCCCTTTTGTGCCGCGGCCGCGGTGCGCACATTCGCCCGCACCGCCGCGATCATTCCCAAAGACGCCGCCGCTGTGGAGCAGCCAGCCCCCAGAAGATAGGCCAGCGCCGCAGCCACTCCGCGCCCCGCACCGCTGGTCACGGCAAAAAGGACGCCAATGACAGGCGCCAAAACCCCAAGAAAAAGGAACAGGGTCACATTCTGCCGGAAAAGGTAGGCTCGTGCTCCTTCTTCGATGAAATGGGCGATAGCTTGCATCTTGGAAGTGCCTGGGTCCTGACGCATAACATGCCGGTAAAGAAAAAAAGATATTAATACGGCTAAAGCCCCGACAACCGCCCCAGCCAACCCGCCCTGAATCAGCACGTTTTCCATTCTCCCCGTCCTTTATATAGCCAAAACCGAAGGGCCAATGTTACCAGGCCGAAAGTGGATGTCAAGGTTGGAAACGAATTATGGAAAAACAGCGCTGGAAATGTCCGCTTGAATACATACGCGCGGGTGCTAAACACCCAGGCACAATTGCCATGCATTAAACCGCATATTTTCCGGCCTCACTCCACAACCGCGCATGGCCGTTGTATCATTCCTTTCGCAGTTTGGGGGAAATATTCGGGGCAATTTTTAGGATGCTAAAATTCATGGGAAGGCTTGCAGGGCCTGCTAGGCAAGGAAGCTTTTGCAGCATGTTTCTATTAGTTTCGTTTCTAGCTTTGGTGGTCTTCTTACCTTATCGGGCATTTTGCCAGCCCTATTTTCAGAGTCGTTTTGCGGGTGTTGTTCTCCCAAACGAGCCCGATGCTCCCACCCCGTGGCTTGCGGCGGGCAGTGCTTTGCGCACCGCTGACGGTACCTGTGCCACAACCACCGAGAACAACGCTTATCTCTATCTTGGCGGCTTTGGTTTCCAAATCCCCGCCATGGCCACGATCCTTGGGATAAAAGTTTCCCTCAAGGCCGGCCATAGCGCCGCCGGGGCCTTCGGCCTTTTTCTCCTTAAGAACGGAAATCGTGTGGGAAGTCATAAGACAGTTAGCCCAGGTGTGGCTACCACTTGCACGGAAACAGGATGGAAATCTTGGGGCAGCGCAACGGACCTTTGGGGAACTTCCTGGACAGCGGCGGACATCAACGCCCAGGGCTTTGGCCTACGGGTGGGGTCTGGAACCACGGCAGGCACACGCTTCGTGGACGCGGCGGAGATCACTGTGTACTACGCGCTTCCCAATATCACCGCCCCTAGTGATTGGAGCCCCCGGGTGGCGCGCGGGGCCGTTGCGGAAAGCGAAGACCTCATAGTTACCTATTCCTATGTTCCTCCGGGAGGCAGCATTATCGTGGGAGTACAGAACGTCTATCCTGCGGTTCCCCCGGGGTTACGCCTGTGGGTGAAAGGGCCAGCGCAGCTAGGTTACGTAGAACTCCCGCTTTCAGAGCCGTACAACGCTGTGACCATAGTTACAAATCTCTCCGGATCCGGTTCATTTACCCTGCAGCTGAAAGTAGAGGCGCGTGAGGTACCACGGAGTTACGTGGGAGCTTCCCTCACCGTCATTCTAGTCTACACACTGCTAATAAGCTGAGCATCCTTTATTTTTGCCCTGCGGGATCGCGCTAGCTACGAATGTCCAGCTATTGACGACATACTTTTCCAAGATCATAATAAAGTGCTTATTTTGTTGTTCAGAAAAAGATTTGCACAGGAAGACGGACGCGGTTGTGGGTTAAGGAGAAGGAGGTGGGCGGATGCGCAGGGCAATTTTGGCATCGGTAATTCTTGGGTTTAGCTTGCGGGTATTAGCGGTAACCGCGACACAGACTGTCACAGTGACCATAGACCCAGCATATCCTGACAGGATAATTGCTCCGGCGCATTTGAATATAACTGTTGCGCGATTGTCCTTTGCAACGAGCGGTAAGCTCACGATCACATACACCACAGACCATACAAACCGCGATATCCAAGTGGGTGTGCAGAGCATTACTGGGACTGTTCCCACGGGCTTCGTCCTCAAGATCAGCACGAATGGGACCGATTGGGCCGAGCTTGACCTTGAAGGCCCGCTTTATGAGGCGGTCCGGCTTTACACTGATATCGCCCCTGGTCAGGACCAAACGAGGGATGTGTACCTCATGGTTGACGCAAGCGGTGTAACCGATCGTAGTTTCGTTGGCGCAACTTTCACGATCACCCTGGTCTACACGCTGGCGCAGCTTGACTAACAGTGTAGGGTAGACCTCGGACTCCATGGTTTTTCCCAAACCAGGTTGTGCCGGGCAAAAACGGGGTTGATCATAGTATTTCGCAACCTTAAGCGATTCTTGTCCGTTCTTTTTGCTGTCTTTCGTGGATTTATCTTCCCTGCGCTCAACGCGCTTTCTGTGCCAGCAGCGCCGTCTTTGCTGGGAAGCCTCAAGGACAAAAACTAGGAGCGCGGCCAGCACAGCGGATGAACAACGGCAGGCGGCTTAGAGGTGGAGCATGAAAATCCTTTTAGGGATGGAATTAGCGGTGTTCCTTTCCTTGGTGGTAGGTGGCCAACCAATGCCCGTGGTGGAGATCGAGGGCGGCCTCCGACACGAATTTTTCGTGGAGCCAGGTCGCACCTACTCCGGTGAGATCGTTGTGCGCAGCAAGTCCGAGGGAGTGGTGACGGTCAATGTCAGCATACGTGATTTTCTCATGTACGCTGATGGTCGGGTTGCTTACGCCGAGCCGGGCACGAACCCCCGCACGAACGCAGGCTGGCTGGAAGTTTTTCCCAAGCAATTCACCTTGGGCCCCGGTGAAGAAACCGTTGTGCGTTACCGTATCAACGTTCCGGCGGATCCGATGCTTCGGGGCAGCTACTGGTGTGTAATACTCATCACCCCCGCTGCGCCTGCCCCTCCGCTGGCCGGGGCGGGCGAAATCGTGGTGGGCGTGGTGCAGATTGTGCAATACGCCGTGCTCGTGATCACCGATATCGCCGGAGCCCTGGGGGCGTGCAATTTGAGATTATCAAACGCAAGGGTTAACCGGACGGAGGAAGGGCTCGTGTTCCAAGTGGACCTGGAGAACACGGGTGAGCGGCGTCTCCGGCCGGTGGTGTATTTGGAGCTTTACAGTACCGAGGGAGAAAATCTAGGCCGGTTCGCGGTGGAAACTCAGCGTACGATCCTTCCTGGTTGCTCAGTCCGCCAAACCATCGCTTTGCCCCTCCTCAAGCCCGGCACCTACCCCGCCCTCCTTATCGTGGACAACCTGGATGAGTGCGTGTGGGGTGCCCAAGTAACACTCGAGGCCAGATGAGGGGGAACATGAAGCCCGGGAAGAAGACGTTATTCAGCGCCGTTCTTCTGGGCTTCTTTTCCGCTTTCGTTTTCGCCGCGCCGGTTTCCCTGGTATGTATCTCTCCGGAGCGCACGGTGGCCCCGCGCTCCGTAACCACCCTCGCCTTCCGCTTCACAAACCTGGCGAATTTTCTCGATACATACGGGGTCTCATTTGCTCTTCCCCCAGGGATTTCAGTTCTCGTGGCCCCGGAGACGGTAGAGCTCGGGCCGGGCGAGACCAAGGTTGTACTGGTCTCGCTGTTCGTGTCAGCCTTGACGCCGGCAGGGGAACATGAGATTGGAGTGCGGGTTCAAAGCCACACCGTGCCCGCTCACACTGCGGAAACTAAGGCCCGCGTGCTTGTGCTCCCGCAAGCCGGGGTAGAGCTTCGGCTTCCCGCAGGTACCCAGGCTTGGCCGGGCACAAAAATCACCTACACCCTCTGGGTGATCAATCGCGGGAACGTCTTGGACTCCTTCCAGGTCGAGGTGAACACGCCCTGGCGTTTTGACCTTTTTCCACGCGTGGTGCACCTCATGCCCGGGGAGGCGGCAGAGGTCACGCTGAGCCTCAGCCTCCCGGAAACGGCAAAGCCTGGGGAGCGCAGCGGCTGCTGGGTCACGGTGCGGTCTTTAGCCGATCCTGAGGTTTATGAGGCGGGCTGGATCTGGACAACGGTTCTGCCTCCGCCGCCAGAGCGGGTCTCCATCTCCCTGTTTCCCCTTGTCCCCGCGCGGCTCTCCTGGACCGGAAAGCTCACAGATAGCTTCTCCTCGGAGTTCTGCCTCTTTCTAGGCGGGATGATCGCCCCTAACCGTTACGCCGCCGCAACTGGGAAACTCGCGCTTTCGCCAAAAGGAAGAGAATTTCTGGACGGATGGGTGGAGTACCGTGAACCGTCTTGGGAAATACGGCTGGGACAAATAGGCTATACCACGCCTATCGGGGACGTAAGCGGCCTGGGTCTACGGTACTCCTATCATCCCTTGGCTTGCGCCTACCAATCCACAATTTATTTCTACGACGGAGAAACCCTCTTCCATTTTTACTTCCGACTAGATAAGATTTTGCTGGACCTTTATTCTCAACTTGGTGATGATTTCGTCCTCTTGGGGACACTGTTCTCGGACCAAACTTCCTTCAAATTCCAAGTGGGGAATTCGCCATCCCTGAGCATCTCCACCCATGGAAGCCCGGCCATTTCCGGGGAACTTTCCTGGGGTTCCAAGGTTACCGTAGGCCTTTGTGGGGAGTGGTTGCCCTTCTTTGCGCGTTTCTCTTACACTGGGGAGGGAACTTGTATTCGGGTGCTTGGGCGCCTTGGCTTCAGCCCAAACTTCTTGCGTACCCTGCATTTCCGCGTTTCCTTGGAGCTCGAGGGAAAGCGCGACGAAGGTCCAGCGTCGTTGGATACGCTGGATACCAAGCTGTGCCTAGGGTTTTATGACAGCGCGCGCCCGCTTTCCTGGTCCATCCTTGGCGAATTCTTGAGCTCCGCTGACCGGCTCGCCACCGTCTCCGTGGCCACTTTCACCTTGAAGGGTCACCTCACATATTGGTCGACCACCAATTACTCCCTCTGCATGGCGGGTGAGGTGACCCAGTGGTTTTCGGGCACGGTGCGAAGCGAGCTTTGCCTTGGGACCACGTTTCCTTTCCCGATGGGGCTTTGGGGTGAGCTCCGCTTGGTCCTTTTGGGTGAAGAAGAACTCAGCTTTTGCCTGCGCGGTGCGGATTGGACCGCGCAGGTTACAAAGAAACAGGGTTTCCTAGGACTTAACTTCGAAGCACGCTTCCAGGCGCCGTTCCCCTTGTTCGAGACCATGGGGCGGGTGGAGGGGGTGGTGTTTGTGGACGAGAACGCCAACGGCGTTCAAGATCCCGGTGAGCGTGGCCTGGAAGGGGTCCTGTTGCAATTGGATAAGGAGCAGGCTTTGACCGGAACAGGAGGGGCATTCCGGTTCTATCCCATGGCCCCCGGAAACTACCAGCTTCAGATATTGACCCCCATGCCCCTTTATTGCCCGCAGCCTGAGCTCCCTCTCAACGTGCGCATCGTTGCGGGTCAAGTAACCACTGTACGCATTGCCCTCGTCCCCGCAGCCACGCTCTCTGGCCACGTCCTCGCCTACCGGCCAGCGGGCAACGCGCTCACCTTGACCAACAAGAACACGTGGGTGGTGGACCGCCCCCTAGCGCAGGCCAGGGTGATCCTCACCAACGGAACCGTACGGCATAGCACGCTCACCGACGACCGCGGAAGCTTCTTCTTCCAGGGGCTTTGCCCCGGGACTTGGGAGCTCCGGGTAGAGCTTCCCCCCATGGCGCCACCGCACTATGTGGAGCAAGAGGTTTACGTCCTAGTCCTTACGGCTGGTGAGTCACGGACCATCGAGATCCGTGTGCTCCCGCGGGCGCGGGAAATCCGGCCGCTGGGTGAACTACGCCAACCCGTGTCCGTTGCTAATCCCCCGTAAAGCACGCGCCCTAGAAAAACCCGCCTTTCCCCAAATGGCAGGACAAAGCGGGGGCTTTGCAAGCTGTGCTTTATGGTCTACATAGGTTTTCTGGTCTCGCTCAACGCGGCCGGACAAGGCTTTCCGCAAGGTATCGCAGGAGTTGGGCCGCACCGTTTTTACTCATGGGCTCGTTCTCGTTGCCGCAGCGTGGAGAAAGAACGCAGGAGGGGCAGCCGTCCTGGCATGGGCAGGTTTCCAAAAGATCAGCCGCGGCTTTAAGCCATTCCTCAAGGACCGAGAAAAGTTTGTGCGCTAGTCCCACGCCGTTGGGGAAGGTCTCGTGAATGATGACCGCCGGCGCAGTGAGGTCGGGATGGAAGGGGGTAGAGAGGCCGCCGAAGTCCCACCGGTCGGCCAGGGCATGAAGGGGGGCGATGGCCACGAGAGCGTGCTCCGCGCCGTGTAGGGCCCCGGCCAAATCCGGCCCAAGGTCGCGGGCAAGCTCCCGAGGCAGGGCAAACCACACACCCTCGGTGTCGAACTCCACCGGCGGCAGGGAAAGTTCCTCTACGCCCAAGGTCACCCCGGCCCGGCGCATCCGGTAGGCCCGCACCGCTTGGGTCACTCGCACCTCGCCCAGCCCCACCTGCAAATTCCCATACCGCCGCTCCTCCAGGGCCCGCAGGATCCGTACGTCTTCGCAGATGAGGGGCTCCGTGTAGTAGTCCACCTCTTCCCACACGCAGCGGGCTACACCCTCCCCAAGATCGAGCTCACGCACGAGGTAGGTCGTGCCTTGGTGCAGGAGGACCGCGCCGGGATGGGCTTCCCTCAGGGCCCGCTCGTAATCCATGGTCTCCAAGGTCTCCCCGTCCACCTCGATGCGAATCGTCCGGTCTGAGAGGTTATTGAGGTTCACAAGCTCCACAGCCGGCACGGTCCCGGCGTACACGAGGCCCACGGGCGTCCCGGCGACAAGACCGCTCCCAAGGAGGGCGTGGGCCACGTCACCTTCCGCTCCGAAGAGCTCCAGGTCCTTGGTCGTGAGGGGGAATTCCCCGGCGGCGCAAAGGAGCTGGCGAAAGAGAATGGGCCCATTTTTCGGGTTGATGATGGCGTGCTCATGCGGCCTAGTAAGGAGTTCTTCAGGATGGCGCAGGAAGTACTGGTCTAGTGGATCACCCTGGCCCACCACGAACACGAGGGCGGGTTTAGGGCCGCGGCCTGCCCGCCCCGCCTGCTGCCACACGGAGATGATCGAGCCCGGGTAACCCCCGAGAATTACGGCGTCCAGCCCGCCGACGTCCACCCCAAGCTCCAAGGCGTTGGTGGACACGACCCCGTGGATCTCGCCCTCCCGGATCCCCCGTTCGATGGCCCGCCGTTCCTCAGGCAGGTACCCGGCCCGGTAGGCCATGACCCGTTTGCCCGGGAGCTTGGCCTGGGCCTGGGTTGCGAGCACTTCCGCCAGCCGGCGCGACGTGGCGAAGCACAGGGTTTGGAGGCCCTCCCCGATGAGGAAGGCCATGAGGGAGGCCACCTGATTGGACCAGGACGTGTTGGTATCGAGGAAGGGGTTCCAAAACACGAAGGTTTTCTCGCCCCGTGGCGCCCCGTCCTCCTTCACCACTGCGACGGGCTGGCCAATGAGCCTCTCCCCATGCTCCTCAGGGTTGGCGATGGTGGCGGAGGCCAGGATGAACTGGGGTTTAGCTCCGTAGCGGGCGAGGATCCGCCGGAGCCGCCGGAGCAAAAGGGCCACATGGCTGCCGAACACCCCACGGTAGTGGTGGGCCTCGTCGATCACTACGAACCGCAGGTTCCTAAGAAAGCGGGCCCATTTGTGGTGCCAGGGGAGGTACTGGTGGAGAGCGTAGGGGTTGGTGAGGAGGATGCGGGCCTGGGCCCGGATCCTTGGGCGGACCTCGCTGGGCGTATCGCCGTCGTAGATCTCCGGCCGCAGAGAAAACCCCACCCCAGCCTCGAGTTCCCGCAGCTTCAGAAGCTGGTCCTGGGTCAGGGCCTTCAAGGGGTAGAGGTAGAGGGCTGTGGCCTCCTTGTCCGCAAGGAGCCGGGAGAGGACAGGGAGGTTGAAGGCAAGGGTTTTTCCCGAGGCCGTGGGGGTGGTGATGAACACATGCTCTCCCGCGAGGATGAGCTCCGCAGCCTTGGCCTGGTGGGTGAAGAGTCTTATCCCCTGGCGCTCCAGGAACCCCTGGACCGCGGGGTGGAAGCTCAGGCGAGACTCGGCGTAATTCGGAGCCTTGCCAGGTAGGGTGAATGTGGCCACGATCTGCCCAGCGTACCAGTCTTGGCTAACAAGGTCCCGCAAAAGCTCTTCAAAGGCCACGCATCACCAACTCCTCCCAAAGCTTCCGCAAAATAAGAACGAGGGAAAGAAGATCTTGACGGTTGTGCTCGATGATGGCCACCAACGGCCCAACGTTCTTCTCCCGCAGATATTCCATGTAGAACTCGGGCACGAGGGCGCTGGGGATGTTGATCGTGCGCTCCACGGAAATGGCTTTCTCCACGGTCTCCAGGCGGCAGTTGGGGAGGGACTCCCGGAAACAGCGCCGCGTGAACGGGAGGAGATCGAAATTCGGAAGGTCGATTTTATGGGGAAGGTCGTAATAACGCAGCCGGGCCTGGATGAAGTTGACATCGAAGGCTCGCCCGTTATAGGTAACAAGCGCCTTTGCCCTTTGGAGCTCTTTGAGCAAAGCGACGAGAACCGGGAGCTCCTCAGCAATCTCTCGCACAACAAGGTGCTTGACGAGGAGGACGCCGTTTTGTGGGTAGGCAAGGCCAATGAGAATGACGGCCTCGGTGTAGAGCCCAAGGGTTTCGATGTCGAGGAAAACGATCTCTTCGGGCTTCACGAACCCAAGAAGGGCTAGAGCGATGGGATGGGACACGGGAAACCAACGAGCTACCAGATGGTTAAGGGTATGAAGGTCCCGTCTCTCCACAGCCTCCAGGATCCGCTCCACTTGCCAAGCCCAGCGCGGATGAAAAAGGAGGTCCCGCAGGGTGACGTAGCCGGAGAGTTTCAAGCGCGCCTCAGTAGCTTTGCCAATCCCATGTAACAGGCGCAGGGTCTGCATGATCCAAGCTTCGCCTACCTCCCGTTCAGGAATAAAGGGCTTGATCGGGGGCGTTTCCCAAAGAGAAAGGACAGGACCATATTCCGTGGTGTGCACCTCGCCGGAATAGAAATCGAGGAGGGAGCGCCCTGCACACTCCTGAAGCAGGGTGTTCTTCAATTGGTGGGCTTCTTCATAAGCCGAGACAGTAAGTGGTGCCCAAACAGAATGAAACGGGCGAGGTCGGAGGAGATTCTCCCGATAGCGGCGAGCCGTCTCCTCCTGCACCCTACGCACAAGCTCTTCCCAACCCCGGCCAGGCATCTTGTGAATCATAAGCTAATCCGCCGGTGCCTAAAGATTCTAGGTTGCAAATGCGGAAGAGAAAGGGTTAGGCTTGAAGGAGAAAACTGCTACTAGACGTGTAAGTCCATGAGAGGCAACGGTAAGCGGCTTGTGGATTATTACTCTCTCTCGTATTTCACGTCAGTTTTGCCACCCACGATAAGCTGTGTGATTTCTTCCATGGTGGTTTCGCACGTTGTGCGCTCACCAACACGTTTTCCGGCGCGAAGCACTACGATCCTATCGCATACTGCAAATATATGGGGGAGACGGTGGGTGATGAACACCACAGAAATACCTTCCTCTTTGAGACGACGGATGAGGTCAAGCACACGTTCTGCTTCCGATACCCCGAGGGCCGCGGTGGGCTCGTCCATAATCACTAGCTTCGCCTGCGCCAAGAGGGTCCGGGCGATAGCCACAGCTTGGCGCTGCCCACCTGACAAGTACCGCACCCTCTGTCTTAGGTTTGGCAACTGTACGCCTAAGCGCAAAAGAAGTTCTCCGGTAACCTTCTCCATTTCCCGTCGATGGAGCACCGGCGTCGTTAGCTTCCAAAAGCGGTGCGTTTTTTCTCGCCCCATGAAAACATTAGCGGGAGCATCGAGGTTGCCTGCGAGGGCCAAATCTTGATAGACCATCTCGATGCCATATCGGCGGGAATCGTGCGGAGAAGAGATATTTGCGCGTTTGCCCTCGATCCAAATCTCACCACGATCTGGGGGCAAGGCCCCGGCCAAAATCTTCATGAGGGTGGATTTTCCTGCGCCATTATCACCGACTAGACCCACGACTTCGCCATAGCGCACCTCGAAATCCACCCCGCGCAAAGCTTGAACAGCACCGAACCTCTTATGAATATCCCGCGCTAAGAGAAAAAACTCGTTATCCATCAGGATAAAGTGTAAAGGGGCCCTGGTTGAAACAGGGCCCCTTTGCCGTTCGCTTTTCTAGCGGAAAAGCTCCATGGGTAGACCCATGGCTTTCCAAGTAGCTAACATCTCCTCTAGATTCTCGCGGGTAACGACGTCTGAGCCCGTGTCCAAGAACATAGCGCCGTCGGGGGCGCCGCCAACGCGCACGACAATCCCGGTGTCAAGGATCAACCCAATCGTATCCACAAGCTCTGCGGGAAAGACAGGGCTTAAGAATTTGAGGATCTCCGTCTTTCCAAGGCCTTGGGCCTGCAGGGCTCCCGTGGTCGCCAGGGCGGCTATCACCCGCTCCATCCCGTACTTTACGGCAACCCGCATCAAGGTCACGCTGTGGTAGCCCATGTAGTACTGACGCTGCCCAACGACTGTATCCAGCGCACCTTTCTCCAGGAACTGGAGGTGCTCTTTGATCGTGTCGACACCGACCCCGAAGATTTGCGCTGTTTTCCCCGCGGTCTCTAGCGCACGGGCAAGGCCGGTTGTGCTAGCCGCATAGACCCCATAGATTCCCGCAAGGTCAGGGTAGGCAGAAATAGCCGCTTCCACCAAGCTTATCGCCGTGGAAACATCCTCACGGTCGTTTAAGACGTCCAAGACGATGACGCCAGCCGGCTCAACGACGTCGCGGAACCCTTTGATCCGCTCCAGCGAGTTTAGGGCGGTCAAGGAGCCGGTGATGATGACCACCTTCTTCCCGCGCGCAGCTTCTGGCCCACCCAAGAGTTTGAGCATGGCTTCGCCGGCAGCTCTGCCGAAGGCGTAGTTGCCCGTTCCGAGGTAGAAATACCGACCCGTTCCTGGGGCGTCCGTATCATGGGTGATCACAGGGATCCCCGCTTCCAACGCGCGCTTGATAACCCCGGCCATGGCGGCGGGGTCAGAAGGCGCCAAGGAAAGGGCTTGATATTTGGCGGCAATCCACGCCTCGACGGTGCTTATTTGTCCGGGAATATCCTCGATCAAGGGCACCCAGAACGTGGCCTGTACATCCGGGAGCTTTGCGGCCGCGGCTTCCACCCCAATCCGAACCACGTCCCAATAGGGATGTACGCATTTGCCAAGCACCCCAATGGCAATTTTCTCCGCACCGAACCCCAACAGGCTTAGACCGATGACCAAAATCCCTAAAAGCGTTGCCCACCTCCTCATGGTTTCACCCCCTGTGTTCAAGTAGCTTCCTATACTTTTCGACTTTTCCCGAGCGTCACCTCCTTCTTAAAAGTGGCATGATGTATTATGTCTATTCTATATCGTGTGTCAAGCGGTGTACTTTTATGAGAAGAAAACTTGGGCTAGTTCAACCCGGTTGTTGGATCCTGCGGCGCCGAAGGATGTCCACTGTGACTGCGGCTACGATTATTGCTCCCACTGTTACTTCATGCCAGTAAGCCGAGACGCGCATAAGAACCAGGGCATTCCACAGCACACTTATGATGCAGGCGCCAACAATGGAGCCGATGATCGAACCTTCTCCGCCAAAGAGGCTCGCCCCACCGATCACGACCGCGGCGATGGCGTACATTTCGTAGAGTGTCCCCACCGTGGGGTTTCCTTGGTTCAAGCGGGCCGCGATGAACAGGGCCACAACCCCGGCGGACAAGGCGCTGATGATGTACGCCATGATCCTTAAGGCATCGATCTTGATGCCGAAGCGTCGTGCTGCTTCGATATCCCCACCTATTGCGTACAAATGTCGCCCCCAAACCGTGTACCCAAGGAGAAAGTGCGCGAAGATCGCAACAACCACAAATGCCAACACTGGGACAGGGATGACCCTGAAAATCATTCCCTCCCACAGCTGAGAAAAACCGCTTGGCAAACCGCTTATTGGCCACCCTTTTGTGATCAAAGCCGCAAGGCCCTTCGCACCCACAAAAGAGCCCAATGTTATGATGAAGGCTGGCACCCTAAGTTTTGTGACGAACAATCCGTGCCAAAGACCAAAAGCGATGGCAATGGCAAGCGTGGCCAATATGCCTCCAGCTGTACCCAAGCCGCGCGTCATAAATAGCGCCAAAAGCACATTAAGCAATGCCGTCAAGGAACCAACAGAAAGGTCAATCCCGCCCGTGACAATCACGAATGTTTCCCCGATGGCAAGAAATCCAAAAATAACGAGTTGGCGACCCAAAGTTTGCAGGTTATACGCGGAGAAAAAGCGCGGGTTTACAATGCCAGTAACCAAAATTATTGCCAAAAGAGCCAAGAATATCCCGGCAGTGGCGCGCTCTAAAAATAATTTACGTAGGAGTTGGGGAATCGCCGTAATCCTTCTCATGATGGGGAAAAAATCGGTTCCATTCCCAAGCGCCTGACCATTTCCATC
Source organism: Candidatus Bipolaricaulota bacterium (assembly GCA_025060555.1). Taxonomy (GTDB): domain Bacteria; phylum Bipolaricaulota; class Bipolaricaulia; order Bipolaricaulales; family Bipolaricaulaceae; genus DTER01. The sequence goes on along the minus strand of JANXBC010000001.1, from coordinate 14,123 downwards.
ATTTCTTCTTCACGCGGTGGTTTTTCAGGGTCGAAGGTGGCAGCCGCCTGAAGCACCTTAGGGAGAAGGTCAAGGTCACCAACAGAGTTTAGGAAGAGCCCGGGTTTAGCTAACACCCAGTGAACAGCGCGGGTAATATCCTCTTGGTCCTGTAGCGGTTCATACCAGGTGTTACCGGCGGGTGGACCTGGCCAGAGTCTGCGCGCCAGGGCTTTGATTGTCTGAATCGCGATGTTCTTGCGGCGGCATTCCTCGTAGAGAGCGAGAAAATCCTTGGCATAACTTGGGATTTGCATAAGTACCCAATTGTAAGGGACGAGAACGGAGTCAAACGGGAAACGGCCGATGCTTTGCCGATGCATGTGCGGGGCCATAAGGCCATGCCCAGTGATCCCAAGGAAGCGTGTCAGCCCCTGTTCTTTCGCCTCGACGAGCGCTTCCAAGGCTCCACCTGGGGCCAAAGCCTGTTCCCACTCTTTCGGATCCACTAAGTTATGCAGCTGCAGGAGGTCCACGTTTTCTACTTTAAGAAGCGTAAGAGAGCGCAGGATATCCTCCCTGGCTCCCCGGTAAGTCCTGGCCGAAGTTTTTGTGGCGAGGAAGAAATCGGCGCGGTGGCGCCGCATCCACCTACCGATCAGTTCCTCGGATTTTCCGTAATCACGAGCCGTGTCGATGTGATTGATCCCATAGGAAAGAAGGATTTCTAGCGTTCTGTCAGCCTGGTACTCGTCAGCGTTAGACAAGGCGAACCCGCCGAAGATCACGCGCGTGCTGTGGTGGCCTGTCCTTCCAAAAGCTATTTTTTCGATCATGTGAAAACCCCCGTAGCCTTAAGGGAGGGATAGAGACGGGCATAAAGGGGGTAAATCTTTTGGTAGATTTGCACAAGACGAGGATCTGGTAAAGTGCATTCAGCATGAAGTTTCACGGCTTTATCCACGGCTTCGTAGACGTCATTGTAAAGCTTTGCTCCAACACCGGCCAAGAGCGCAGCTCCATAGGCGGCTCCTTCCTCCACTGCCAGACGTCGTAACGGGACCTCCAAAACAGAGGCGATGACCGTGCGCCAAAGGGAACTTCGCATCCCTCCACCTACGGCGCGGAGTTCCCGCGGGTCCGGGCCCAAACGCTGGATGCGCACAAAGGCGTCTTTTAGGGCAAAGGCGACCCCTTCCAAAAGTGCGCGCACAAGATGGGGGCGGCGATGGGCAAGGGAAAGGCCAATCCAAGCCCCTCGCGCGGCCGGATCCATGTGGGGAGTGCGCTCGCCTGAGAGATAGGGGAGGAAAAAAAGCCCGTCCGCTCCAGGGGGGGCAAATTCCGCCTCCCGCGTAAAGAGCTCGTATGGGTCAAGGCCCGTTCGACTCCCCACCTCCTTTTCCTCGGAGCCCAAGACATCGCGGAACCAGCGGAGAGAGGCCCCAGCCGAGAGGATCACGCCCATGAGGTGATATTTCCCCGGCACCGCATGGCAAAAACAATGAATCGCTCCGGCTGGATCTGGTCGCGGCTCGTCCAAATGAACAAACACCACCCCTGATGATCCTAATGAGACCAACCCCGTCCCATCTTTAACCACGCCCGCACCGACAGCGGAGGCGGCGTTATCACCCGCTCCCGCCACCACCGGCGTCCCACACGGTATTCCTGTCAGCCTTTCCGCCTCCTTGGAGATCTTCCCGGTAACCTCCGGGCTTTCGTAGGTCTGGGGGAGCCACTCCCTTGGGATGTCAAGGGCTGTGAGGATCTCGTTTGACCAATCCCTTTTAGCTAAGTCCAAAAGCAGGGTCCCGGAAGCATCAGAGACATCAGTGGCAAGGTCTCCGGTCAATTTGAGGCGTACGTAGTCCTTCGGAAGAACCACAGCCCCAACTCTTTTGTAGTTTTCCGGCTCATGTTTTCTTAACCACAGAATTTTGGGAGCTTGAAAACCAGCCAAAGCTGGATTTCCCGTGATTTTGCGCAGATATTCCTTCCCCACAATGTGTTCGATTTCCGCACACTCACGCCCCGTACGAGCATCATTCCATAAGATGGCAGGCCGGATAACCTCGAGTTTCCCATCCAAAAACACGGCGCCATGCATCTGTCCGGTGAGGCCGATGGCGGCGATTTCTCCCGAAGCGTTGATGGCAAGTTCCCTAAGAACCTTTACTGCCGCCCCCCACCAATCATCAGGCATCTGTTCGCACCAGCCCGGACGTGGCGTATATAGAGGGTATTCAGCGAAACTTCTCCCCACTATTCGCCCATCCAATGACACAAGAAGCCCTTTCGCCCCAGTGGTCCCGATATCCAGTCCTATGAGGAGCTCCGCTGTCATTGTTTCCCCTTTAGCTCAAAGCCATCCACGTTCAAACCATCCAAAGCGCGCTTTGCGCGCTCCACCACCGATTCTTTTTGTGTTTCGGGATGATAACCACCTGGCATGAACCGCGTACCATTAGGGCCAAACGCCCAAATCTCCGCGCTATTTCTCATCCTTGCCCTCTCTTTTGCGCGTTGGCCTCAAATGCTCTTGCCAATAGCGATAGCTCTCGAGCAAAGCTTCCTCTAACTTTTGGGGGTCCCGCGATTTCATGGCTTCGAAAATTAGGGTGTGGTGGATCACCGGAGCTTCGGGATGTTCCCTGATGCCCGCTTCAATGGAGTCGTGGAATAGCCCAAGGATTGCTTTGCCTAGCTGAATGATCAAAGGGTTTCGTGTGGCTTCCAAAATGAGATAGTGAAATTCTAGGTCTAAATCCAAGGTGACGTGTTTTTTCTCCGACGCTTTTCGCAAGGCGTTTAGGTTTTCTTCGAGCTTTTTGATCTCGGCTTCAGTGATTTTCCGCTGAGCGATGCGGGAAAAACCCAGTTCCACCATAAATCTGAGCTCTTTGACGTGTTCGGGATCAGCATCTCCAAGGGAGAGCAAGAACTGCAGAGGGTCGATGACGGGAGGGCGAGGGTGCTCGGGGATGAACGTACCGCTGCCGTGGCGAATTTCCACGGCGCCGAGGGCCTCCAAAATCTTTAAGGCCTCCCGCACAGCAACCCGTGAAACCCCAAGCTCCTTGCAAAGCTCCGATTCCGAGGGAAGCTGATCGCCACGGCGGAGTTTCCCTTGATCCATAGCCTCCCGCATCCGCTGAACTATGGCGTAAACAACCTTTTGCGACCGCGGAATGGCCTTTAGACTCGCTTTTTTGGAAGCGTTACCCTTTTTGGTCCGCGCCAACGATAACCTCCCCAAAATACTTGCGTTCCCCGGGCTTGATCCTCCGGCTTCCGCGAACAACGACTGTGCCGGTAAGCCTGATATCTTCTGATGAACTGCCGATCATTATTGTAATCGCCCCCGGTTCAATAACTAGGTTCATCTTCTGGTCGTAAAAAGCGAGGATATCCATAGGAATAATGAAAGAAATGAGTTTAGCTTCGCCTGGTTTGAGGGCAACACGAGCGAATCCTTTCAGTTCTTTTATTGGTCGCGTGACGCTTCGCCCCTCTTGACCAATGTAAAGTTGCACCACTTCTTCCCCTGCCCTTTCCCCCACATTTTTCAATATAAAACTTACGCGAATCTCCCCCTCAGCAGGCACTTCTTTGGGCTCGATCCTCAGATCAGAGTACTGAAACTCCGTGTAGGAGAGGCCGTAGCCAAAGGGGAAAAGGGGACTAGATTTTTCATCTACGTAATCCCCATGGGGATGAGAACGGCTACCAGATGGTTTGTGGCGGTAATAGATTGGTATCTGGCCAGGGCTGCGGGGAAAGGTCACAGGAAGTTTTCCGCCCGGATTGTGATCACCAAGAATAACGTCCACGATAGCTTCTCCCCCCATCTCGCCGGGTAGCCACACGACTAAAGCTGCCCGAACCTGAGGGATGATGCTCGTAAGAACGTAAGGACGACCGATGAGCAGCACCAATATCACTGGGGTACCCGTTTCTGCGATCGCTTGCACTAGTTTTTCTTGAGCCCCGGGAAGCCGGAGATTAGCGGCATCGCGGGATTCGCCAACTGTGCAAAGGGGGGAAAGTCCGGAGCGATCCCCCACAACAACGATGGCCACCTCAGAAGCACGGGCGGCAGCTACAGCCTCTGTAAAGCTTGCCATCCTTTGGTCGGCAACGTCGCAACCTTTGGCATAGATTATCTCTACATTTGGACCAAGTCGCTTCTCAAACGACCGAAGGACGGTGCTCACGCGAAACAACGCCGGGGCGTCAAATCTTTCCGCGTGAGCGGGAAAATGGTAATCGCCCAGATAGTTTCGCGGGTCATCGGCACTGGGCCCAATGACAGCTATTTTTCGTATTGTCGGGGAAAGCGGGAGGATTCCATCGTTTTTCAGCAGGATTATGGATTTTCTTACAATTTCTCGAGCTAATTTCTGCCCCTCCTCGTATTTCCTTGGGGAAAAAACCTTTTTTGTAACCTCAGGTTCAACAAAGGGGTTTTCAAAAAGGCCGAGCAGGAACTTTATGCGAAGTACGCGGAAAACCGCGTGGTCGATCAAATCGACCGGAACACTGCCTTCCTTGACCACGCGCTCTAGTGATTCCCCGAAGCATTGAACGTGGGGCAGTTCCAGATCCACACCGGCTGCTAGAGCAAGCTGCGCTGCGTGCTCGCGATTTCGCGCCACCCGGTGCAAAGACCAGAGCATTTCCACAGCGAAGTAGTCCGAGACCACTATACCTGAAAATTTCCAGCTGTCACGAAGAATCTCGCTGAGGAGAAAGGTGGAGCCTGTGCAGGGTACACCATCGATTTCGTTATAGGCGGGCATTACGGCCAAAGCGCCTCCTGCACAGGCCGCACATTCGAAGGGGAAAAGGAACACCTCCCGTAGTTCGCGCTCGGGAATGTGCGACGGAGCACAATTTTTCCCAGCTTCAGAAGCTCCGTGGCCCGCGAAGTGCTTCAGGGTAGCCATTACCCCGTTTTTGATGTTCTGGCCTTGCAGACCCCGCACGTAAGCTGTGCCCATGGTGGCGCCAAGGTGAGCATCTTCCCCAAAGGTCTCTTCGACTCTTCCCCAGCGTGGGTCCCTGACCACATCCAAGACGGGAGCTAAACCGTGTCGTACGCCCAAGGCAAGCAGTTGGTCACGTATGAAATTCGCCATCTCCTCGACAAGCTTTGGTTCCCATGTGCTGGCCAGCGCCAAAGGTTGGGGAAAGAGCAGGGCCTCAGGGGATAAAACCCCAGCCAGACACTCTTCATGCACCAAAGCTGGGATACCTAGGCGTGTGTTCTCTAAGAGGTACTTTTGCACGGCGTTGACAAACTCCGCCGCCCCTTCCGGAGAAAGAGATGTAGACCCGGCTGGCCGGGACACCGCTCCGATCCCCTGAGCCAAAAACGCTTCCGCCTTGCCAAGGGAGAATTTTCCGCCCTCAAGGAGCGCAGAGGCCCATACCGCCCGAAGTTGGGCAACCTTTTCCTCCAATGTCATTTGGGAAAGAAGATTTTTGGCTCGCAAATCGGGTGAGACCGCGGGATCACGCCAACTGTTCACGGATGTCACCTCCTTTGGGCACGATCTTTTCCCCTTCCCTTTGATAAAGGAAGCATTTCACTAGGACTCCGTCCACTAGCGAATCAGGTGGCACAGAATACTTGCACTCTTCCATGACAGTCGGACAGCGTCCGGCGAACTTACACCCTTTGCGCCTATACTCTTCCTCCTCCGTTTCCAGTAGGGCAATGCGCCCAGTCCACTTCCGCGTAGGATCTGCTTTGGGTATAGACTCCGTGAGGAGGCGAGTGTAGGGATGCCTTGGGCTCCCCAGCACTCTACTCACCTCCCCCATCTCCACCAAGTTCCCGCGGAACATCAAGGCGATCCTGTCACAGATGTAATATGCCGTCGCCAAGTCGTGAGTGATGTAGAGGATGGCCATACCCAATTCATCCCGAAGTTTGCGGAAGAGGTTAACGATTGAAATGCGTAGCGAAGCATCCACCATGGAAACGGGCTCGTCCGCAATAAGCAATCGCGGCTTGGTGAGGAGCGCCCGAGCGATGGCTATCCTCTGAAGTTGTCCACCAGAAAACTCACTGGGATAGCGTTCGGCTACCTCGGCGTACGACAGGCCCACAGCTTGAAGAGCGTCCTCGATGAGTTCTGCGGCCTGCCTTTTAGTTTGGGCAAGCCTATAATTCTTGACTGTTTCAAAAAAGTACGCCTCCACAAGGCGCAAAGGATTAAAAGTTTCAAAAGGATTTTGAAAAACCGCTTGTATCCCGCCCGGGCCGAACCGCGCTTGCACTCCGGACCTAGTGGGGCTAAGCCCGTACACCACCACTGTACCACTTGTTGGTTTTTCAAACCCAAGGATGATGCGAGCGGTGGTAGTTTTCCCGCATCCCGATTCCCCGGCTAACCCAAAGATTTCCCCTAAATTTAGGTGAAAGGAAACGTTATCTACTGCAATGATTTTGGCCCGTGCCAACCCTCCGCCAACAGAATAGATTTTTGTGACGTTTTGCAGTTCCACAACTTTCTTCATGGTCCTTCCCTGAGGTAAAGCCAACAGCGGACCCTGTGGCCGGGCTTCTCCTTGCTCAACAGGGGTTCTTTTTCGCGGCAAATGGGGAGAGCAAGGGGACAGCGGGGGTGGAAGGCGCAGCCACTTGGCAGTTCTGAAAGGGAAGGAGGCATGCCAGGAACGCCCTCGCGGCTTCCCTTATCGCCGAGTTTGGGAAGCGATTTGATCAAGAACCGGGTATATGGATGTAGGGGGGCAGTGAATAGTTCGCTTACCTCCCCTTCCTCCACCAACTTCCCAGCGTACATTATTCCTAACCGCCGACTAACATTGGCATGAACACCCATGTCGTGCGTCACAAGGACGAGGGTGTTAGCTAATTTTCGGTGAATATCGGTGAGCATTTGCAATACCCCCCTTTGTACTACCACATCCAAGGCGGTAGTGGGCTCGTCTGCAATGAGTATTTTGGGAGCCAAAAGCGTAGCCAAAGCGATAGTCACTCGCTGCCTCATCCCACCCGAGAGTTGATGGGGATAGGCCTTAAGAATTTTCGGGGGAAGCCCAAGCTCATGAAAGTAGTCTTTTGCGCGGGCCATGAGTTGACGGCGCCCCTTTAACCCTTCGTGGCTGGCAAGAAAATCCTCAAGTGTCCGACTAAGTCTGCGCACGGGGTTCAACACGCTCATCGAACCCTGAGGAACATAAGCAATGAAAGTCCACCGGAGTTTGCGCAATTCTTCCGGTTTGAGCGCATACACATCTAGCTCTTCCCCATCTTTTCGATAAAGCACCTGTCCAGAGATGAGCCGAAGGGGAGCGATGGTGACGCCAAGCAGGGCTTTAAGAAGGGTTGATTTGCCACACCCGCTTTCACCAGCAATGCCGTATATCTCGTTCTCCAAAACTTCCAAATCCACCTCGTTGACAGCCTTAACAATTTTGGTATGCCCCAATATGTGGAGAATGTAGAACGCTTTGAGGCCTTTGGCTTGAATGACCCACATGATTCCCTCACCTCACCCCCACGCGTTGCAGGCGGCTCCGGGGGTCAAGATATTCGCTGACGCTTGCGGAAAGCCAGTACAGGCTTATGAAAAGGAGGATAGACAAAACAGTAGGGGTTAAATACCACCACCAGTACCCCAAGAGGAGGGCTTGATAACTTATGGCCCATCGGAGCATGACCCCGAGGGTGGGTATATCCATCTTCAGGAGCCCAAGTATGGCTAGGGTGATCTCCATCCCAATGGCCCAGGACATATTGTTGATCAACGTGCTAAAGATGATGGGAAGAACATGGGGTATGTACTCCTTCGTTACCAGGCGGAGCGTGGGCATCCCTGACAAAAGTGCGGTTTTGGTGAACTCCCTCTCCCGAAGGCTGAGGACCTGCGAGCGGATCACACGCGCGTCCCAGGCCCAACCAAAGAATCCCAGAAGGACCCCCAAAATCCCCAATGTTAGGCGCCCTTTGAGGAGCATGGAGAGAAGGACGATGAAAAGGAAGAGGGGCATGACCAAGAAAGTGTCGGTAAGAAAAGTGAGGGTCCGATCAGGCCATCCCCCCAGGTATCCGGCGATGAGGCCAAGCAGGATGGCGATTGCGCGGGAGAGGCTGGCCGCGATGAGGGAGAAGACGAGGGAATTGCGAATCGCAAAGGTGGCCTCCCAAAATACATCCTGTCCTTTAGAATTGGTTCCCAACACATACTTGCTGCTTGGGGGTTGATCCCTGGGGACCTGGTACCAACGCCTGGGGTCATAAGGGGAAAAAGCTGAGCAGATGGCGAGGGAGACGAGGCCAAAAAGGACGGCGAAACTCACGGCGAATCGGTAGTCACGGAACAGATCGCGAATGAGCTTCATTGATATCTCACCCGGGGGTCCAAAAGAGGGTAAACCAAGTCTGCCAGGAAAATGCCGGTCGTAACAGCCACGATGGAAATAGTGGTTATCCCCAAAATTAGGTTGTAATCAGCCTGTACTACCGCATTATAAAGGAGCATCCCCAAACCCGGATAAGAGAAAACTATTTCTGTGATCATGGCTCCCCCGAAGACCTGTCCCAGGGAAAGAACGAGGTTGGTGAACAAGGGGAGCATAGCGTTGCGTACGAGATATTTGAAGACGATGATGCGGCCCTTCACACCGCCTAGTTGGGCGTATTGCACGAAATCCTCAGTTCTTAGGCTTTGCACGATCAATTTGGACATTTGGTACATAACCGCTGTGCCCAAAATAGTGAGGGAAGCAAAGGGAAGAAAGGCGTAGTGAAGCACTTCCCGGATGAACTGCAGGGAAAACTCCGGCTGGCGTCCGATGCTCAGGCCGCCGCCAAGGGGGAACCACGGGATGACGTAGGCAAAAACGATGAGCAAAGCGAAGGCGAAGATATAGTAAGGAAGAGGGCGAACAAGCATGCTGATCACATCCAAAACTTTGACCCACCTCCGCTCCGGATAACACCCACCCACCCCCCCAATTAACAGCCCCAAAGCCCAGGAGAGGAGGGTGGAGGGCAAAAGGAGCCCTAAAGTCCAGGGCAGGGCCCGGCCAATTAGCCTAACAACGGGCTCGGGAAATTGAAAGAAAGATAGTCCCAAATCGCCGCGGAATAGTCGTCGCCAAAAGGCCAAATATTGTTGCCCAAGTGTCCCCTCAAGTCCATAAAGCTGTTTTAGGTCACTTATTATTTTTTCTACGCTTCCGGGATCCAAGTAGGTCCCGTGCGATCTTATCGTGCTGATTGTCTCTAAGATCGGATCAGATGAGAAAAAGCGGGGGATAAAAAAAGCGGCGTTGATCCCTAAAAAAGTGACGAGCAGGAACTGCAAGAACCTCGGAAGAAGGTATTCTTTGAAAAACCGCAAGGGAGGCCCCCTTTAGGTCAAAGGAGCCCCGGCCTAGAACGCCGGGGCTCCTTCCCACGCGCCTCACTTTCCCGTCGGCTGAAGGAAGGGGAGCATGTATTTGAACGGCCCCCAGTGGACATAAGGCTGAGTGTACGCGTTCTCGATGCCGGGCCAGTTTGTCCAGTAATAAGCATCCCAAGCGAGGAAACCAATGTAGTTGAGGGTCGGCACACTAGGCATGGACTCAACGAGGATCTTCAGCCCTTCAGCGCCTAAAGCCGCGGTCTTCGCTTCATCGGTTGGGTCTGTAGCCTTCAGTTGCTCGATCACGCGATCCAGGCGAGGATCACTCCAGCGGGACTGATGGCCTGGCGTCATTTGTCCAAGAGGCGCGGTGTTCTCCGAGCTAAAGGGGCTGAGGGTGCGGAACAGGTCTGGGCCAGCTCCCCAGGGCTCGAAGGCTGGCCAATCCGTGGTGACCTCGAAATCCCCGGTCAGCCCAAGGCTGGAGAAGTCCACGCTGGGCACAGCCTCAGCCTCAATGCCGAAGTCTTTCCAGCACTCAGCGGCTGCCAGCGCATTGCGGGTGGACATGTGGGCAAGGTCAACGCGGCAAAGGATACGGATGCGCCAGAGCTTGCCATCCGGCAGATGCCACTTCCCCTGCTCATCGCGATAGAACCCATTCTTTTTGAGCAGCTTTTCTGCCGCGTCAGGAGCGTATTTCCACCAGCCTGGCCCAAAAGCCGCCTTAATGGACTCCGGGTCAGTGGGGACGACGTAACCGCGGCTCTGCGCGTATTCGGCGAGTTTAAATGGAATCGTGGGATCATAAGGCTTGAACTTCTCCCCGTTGCCTAGGTCCAAGGTGAAGTCCTCAAGCCATTTTTCTATTGGGGCAAAGAAGTACTTCACATACCCAGGCAGATAGGGAATATGAAGTGGACTCACAGGGGCCATCCCATCTACGGCAATCGCTGCATATTTCACGATGTCGATGGCCAGCACCAGCGCCCACCGCACCTCCGGATTATTGTAGGGCGGAATAACGGTGTTGAACGTAAGCCCAGTAATACAAGGGTCGTTGTTCACCACCCACGGATAGGTGGGTTGGTATGCGCGCACAGTTTTGCCCTGAGCCAAGACCGCCTTAAGGGTCTCAGCGGTGAGATCAGCGGCGTCCAGCTCGTGACGGAGCATGGCTAAGACCTTAGCTGCCGGATCGGCATAGGCACGGAACACCACATATTTGGGCTTGGGCTCACCGAAAAGCATGCCGGTAGGGGTGCGGTGCCAGTCATCGCGCTTCACCCATACCGTCCAATAGCCAGCAGGATCGTAACTGTGAAGGGTGTAGGGGCCGCTGCTCACCGGCGGGTTGAACTCAAAGGTCAAGGGATCCGTAACCTTTTCGAACACATGCTTGGGCATGATCCAAAGGCAGCCCCAGCGATCAAGGAAATAGGTATGGAAGCGAGAGTTTGGCGCTTTCAACTCAAAAACCACGGTGTGCTCGTCCGTCGCATAGACGTTGGACACATTAGCTGCCATCACCGCTTGATAGTTCATCCCGGGAGTGCTGCTTATGAGCTTCACCGTATAGACCACATCCTCCGCGGTAATGGGAACACCGTCGCTCCAGTAGCAACCAGGACGGAGATGCACAACCATGCGCGTGAAATCGGCGTTATATTCCGGAGGGGTAGCGGCCAACCCGTTGATTATCTGGCCGGACGCGAAATCAATAGACCAAAGGGGTTCATTCATGAGCTGCTGCATGCCACGATCCCGCCATTTCCAACCTACCCATTCGTTGAAGTTACCGGGTGTTCCCACAAGACCGGTCAACACGTTTACCACCAACGCCTCTGACCGCGGAATGCCCGGGGCTAGCTGCGCCACCGCTGGCAAGAAAGCTAAGCCCACCAAACCCAAAACTCTCAAAAACCTCCTATACATTCCCACCTCCTTCTTCAAATCACCGCCTTCTTCTCTTTTACCAACAGCCTCGATCCTTTTCTCACCCCCTTTCGCGTTTGTTGTATGACATATTACGTCTTTTCCGGGATGGTGTCAAGACCCACCGAATTGCGGCGAAAGCATTGGCTATTCGTGCCGCCTACGCACGTATTCCATAAGCCATGTCAGCGCGGGCCGCTCAGTTCCATCGACGCGCAAAAGATATGCGTTTTCAGTCCACATCTGGCCTTGGACATACCCCCATAAGGTTACTCCAACCACATTCGGATGCTCCCAAAGAACGGGAAACTTTTCTTGATAGCGGCGAAGCTGCGTTTGATCGTCCCCACTGATATCGAGCTCCGAGACATAAAGCGGCAACCCTGTAGCTGCTAGGATCTCCAAGCACACACGCATTGTCGCCAAATCAACATAATCCATTTCAAAAGCATGGCACTGGATTCCAACCCCATCGACAAGCCCGCGGCTTTTAAGCAACTGAACAAGATGCGCATAGCTTTGGGCTTCCGTGGGGTTGGAAATCACACCGTATTCATTGATCAGAAGTTTGCTTTGTGGGAAAAAGGTGCGGGCAAGCTCAAACGCCGTGATCACCCAATCCCATCCGCTAACTCCTTCACCCCCCAAAGCTTCTTTGTACAAAGGGGAAGAGTGCAGGGGCTCGTTGACAACGTCTATGAGATCAATGCTAGGGTAGCGCTCAGCCACGGTTTTGAACCATCTTTCTATTTCTGCACGCTGTTCTTCAGGGGAAAGATCCACAAGCCAAAGAGGCTGTTGTTGACCCCAGACAAGGGTGTGGAACTTGAAGATGAAGCTTTGCTCCTTGGCATATTCGTAAATGGCGTCAAGCAGCCCCCAAAACCAAATCTCACGGGAAATAGCGATTGATCCCCACTTACCAGCGTTTTCCGGGGTTACTTGGTTCCAATATTCGCGAAATTTCGGGGGTTCCATATACCCCCGGAAGACGTTGCCCAAAAACTTTTCTTGCCCATAACCGAAGATTAACGCCGTTAGCAGAAGTCCCGCAACGAGTGAACTTATTCTCATAGTTCAAACATGATAACCTTTGGCGACGAATGGCCAAAGATCTGTGCCAAATCCATTTACAATCCTTGCCAGGGGAACCGCCGCCGGATCTCGCTGCTGCTCGCCCCGGAGATTTATCCACCGCCGCTCAATACGGCGTTAGCACAAATGCAAGGCCTCCGCGGCCCAAGCATGTCCAGACTAGTGACGTAAAGACCATTCATTTTTGAAGGTCATTTGGACCAAAGGCGCGCGGCAAAAGATCAGGAAGTTTCATGGTGCACCAATTTTTCCCCTCCCCATCCGCCATGATTATGACCAGATGAGGGGAAAATTCATAAAGGACCTGCCGGCAAGCGCCGCAAGGGGCGCAAGGCCCTTCCCCGCAGGCTACAGCCAAAGCCAGGAATTCGCGCGCCCCCTCAGAGATAGCTTTGAAGAGGGCCACGCGCTCCGCGCATACCGTGAGGCCATAGGAAGCGTTTTCCACGTTGCAGCCAGTGAAAATCCTCCCATCTTTGCTAAGGAGGGCTGCGCCCACAGCAAACCGCGAATAGGGCACATAAGCCTTTGCCCGCGCCTCCACCGCCTTCCTCACCAGCTCCACTTCCATCTCTCTTGACCTCCTACAAGCCTACATGGGGAGTGCCGCACCAGGTTGATCCTGGTAGTGACCCCCTGCTTCCTTCTCATCATATCCACGAGCTGGCCGCCTCCCCCGAAAGAACACGACCTGCGCGATCCCCTGGCCCACATGGAGGCGGATGGGCAAGGGGGAGAGGTTGGCCAATTCCAGGGTAAGCCGGCCCCGCCAGCGCGGCTCCAGCGGCGTCACGTTCACAAGGAGGCCGCAGCGCGCGTAGCTGGACTTCCCCCAGCACACGCCCAGCACGTCGTCCGGCATCCAAAACGTCTCCACCGACTCCGCGAGGACCTGGGAGTGGGGCGCCAGCTCGAACACGTCCTCCACTACAAGCTCGCGGAAAAGCTCCCGCGGGAAGTTCACCGGATCCAAAACGGCGCTGACCCCGCCCAGGGGGACCAGGAACCTCCGGCCCAAGCGGATGTCGTAGCCGAAGGAGGAAAGGCCGTAGGAGGGCTTGCCCTCCTGGCGGGGGACGAAGGGTGTGATCATCGGCCGCTCGCCCTGGCAGAGGGCCAGGATCTCCCGATCCGAGAGGAGGGAAAAGCCCGCAAACGTTTCGACGTTCATGAACCGCCTCCGCCGAGCGCCCAGGGGCCTCAGGGCGCCTGGCCTTCGGCCTGGAGCTTCTCCAGCTCCCGCCGGCGCAGCTCGGCCCGCTTGATCTTCCCGCTTGGCGTCTTGGGAAGCTCATCTACAAATTCGATCTCCCGTGGGTACTTATAAGGCGCGGTCACCCGCTTGACATGCTCCTGCAATTCCTTCACGAGCTCTTCCGAGGGCCGGAAGCCCTTGGCCAAAACTACAAAAGCTTTGACGACTTGCCCACGCGTCGGATGAGGTTTGCCGATGACCGCTGCCTCCACCACGGCAGGATGAGAAACGAGGGCATCCTCCACCTCGAACGGGCCAATGCGGTAGCCCGAGGCCTTGATCACATCGTCCGCCCGGCCCTCGAAAAAGAAGTAGCCGTCCTCGTCCACGCGCACGAGGTCCCCAGTGCGGTACCACTTCCCGGAGAAGACCTGCTGGGTGAGCGCGGGGTCCTTCCAGTAGCCGTCGAAGATGGCGGGGTTGCCCACCGGAACGGCGATCTCGCCCACCTCCCCGGGGCCCACGGGGTTCCC
>JANXBC010000019.1 GCA_025060555.1 Candidatus Bipolaricaulota bacterium | reverse complement strand
GTCGCGGGTAAAATTCGGTACGCGGGGACGTGGTGTAGCCCGGACTAACACACCGGATTGTCACTCCGGAGAGCGCGGGTTCAAATCCCGTCGTCCCCGCCCGGCGAGGTAGCTCAGGTGGTAGAGCACCCGGCTGAAAACCGGGGTGTCCCCAGTTCGACTCTGGGCCTCGCCACTGTTTTGTCATGGGGCAGCCGCTTGAGGATCTGTGGGCGCGGGTGCGCGCGGATCTTGCTGAGGAGATTCCCCCCACGAGCTTTGCCGCCTGGTTTTCCACGGCGCGCGCCCGGAGCGACGGTGAAGAACTAGTCCTGGAAGTCCCCTCCACCTTCGCGAAGGCCGCCATCGAACAAAAATACCGCGGACTCTTGGACCGCCTGTTCACCGAAGCCCTGGGGAAATCGGTGCCCTGGCGAATCGAGGTGGTCCCCTCTTCCGAGGCGCCCGGCCTCTCCCTGGATTTCCAGCACCATCGTTATGTGGGCTCACTCCCCCTTAACTCCGACTACACTTTTGAAAGCTTTGTGCGGGGGAAAAACTCGGACCTCGCGTTCGCCGCCTCTCAAGCGGTCGCCCAATCCCCAGCCCGCGCCTATAACCCCCTTTTCATCTACGGAAAAGTTGGGCTGGGCAAAACCCATCTCCTTCAGGCCATCGGAAACCACGTGCTTAAGGTACATAAAAACCTAACAGTAGCGTATACCACATCGGAGCGGTTTACCATCGAACTCATCCAGGCCATTGGGGCCAACACCACCGACCAATTCCGCTCCCGCTATCGCACAGTGGATGTGCTCCTCATCGACGATGTACATTTTCTCCGCAACAAAGAGGGGACACAGGAGGAGCTCTTCCACACCTTCAACGAGCTCTACGGGAACAGTAAACAGATCGTGCTTTCCTCAGATCGCCCCCCTGAGGAGCTTCAGGGGCTTCAGGACCGGCTTATTTCCCGCTTCCGTTGGGGGCTAGTGGTGGATATTCAGCCCCCCGACTTGGAGACCCGCGTGGCGATTCTCCGGGAGAAGGCGCGCCGCCGTGGAGTCACTGTGCCCGACTCCATCTTGGAGATGATCGCCGCGCGGATCACCACAAACGTGCGGGATCTGGAAGGGGCCCTCATCCGCGTGATCGCCTACCTGGAGCTTGGCCAGGGACCCCTCACCCCAGGGGTGTTGGAGTCCATCCTCCCAAAGGAAGAACGCGCGCCAAAACTCACCGTGCAAGCGGTGAAGGAAGAGGTCGCGGCCTATTATCGTGTGTCCTTAGAGGAACTGGACGGGCCGTCGCGCAAGAAAGAGGTGGCCTTCGCCCGTCAAATCGCGATTTATTTGGCACGAGAGCTTACGGACACTTCCTTCCCAGCGTTAGGGCGGGCCTTTGGTGGCCGCGATCACACCACCGCCATGCATGCATACCAAAAAGTTCAGGAACTGCTGCGGGAAGCGCCTCTACTGCGTGCGGAGGTGGACGAGCTTCGTGGGCGCATTCTCTCCAAATACGCTCGGTGAATCCTCACCCCTTGTGGATAAGTTTGGGGAAACAGCGGGGGCCGGCTGTGGACAAGTGCACCCCCCCTGTGGAAAACCTCGGTGGACAAGTGCCAGTCGCGATTGTCCACCCTTTTTATCCCCACCCTTTCCCCAAGTTATCCACAGGGTTTTCCACAACCTTCCTGCTGCAACGGCCCTTGCTCAGGCGAGGTTTTCCACAACGCCCATGTGGCACCTACTGTAAGAGCTATCGAAAATATCAAATATGAAGAACTCAAATTGGCTGAACTCCCTAGCCCAACAATGGGGGCGAGGCTTAGAAGAGCAGGAAGCAGTTTGGCGCTGGCGGGAAGCTGTTGGGGACGCTTTGAGCAAGCTCGCGCGCCCCCTTTATGTAGACCGGGGCACCCTGCACATCGCTGTGGCAACGCCAGTGGTGGCGAACGAACTTCGCCTATGGTCAAGGGAGATCCTCGCGCGGCTGGCGAATGTGGCTCCTAGGAGTTGCGTAAGAGAGTTCCGGTTCCACCTCGTTGCTGAACAGAAGGGCGTGGGGGGGAGCAAGGTCACCGTGAGCTCAAAAGAGCTGGATCAGGCGGAGAAGATGGTCCCCCGGAACCTCCCTTCTTCCCTGCGCGAGAATTTTGTGAAGCTTCTGGCCCAGGTTTTGGCCCAGGAATCCGCAATTCTTGCCCAGGGTGGGCGCCGCTGTAAGAAATGTGATGTCGTATTTTTGGGACCGGGTGAGGAATGCCCCCTTTGCCGCCTCGCCCCCTGAACTTGCCCAAACGCTTTGAGCAAGATATGGTTCTTATTCATTCCGGAGGTGCTGTGTGGCCAGGGTGATCTTACCAAGCGGGGAGACGCGGGAAGCGCAAGGCATAACTTTCCTTGAGCTGATACACCAAGGGAACGCCGCCGCCGTCCTCTTCAACGGTAAACTCCTTGACCTACGTGAACCGGTGCCTGAAGAGGGCGAAGCGCGGGTGCTGACAACGGCCGACCCCGAGGCCTTGGAGGTCCTACGCCACACTGCGGCCCACATCCTGGCCCATGCCGTGACCCGCCTTTTCCCCGGGACGAAACTGGCCATCGGCCCAGCTATCGCCGACGGCTTCTATTATGACTTCCTGTTTAGCGAGCCTATTTCTCACGAGGACCTAGCGCGCATAGAGGAAGAGATGAAGAAAATCGTGGAACAAAACATTCCGTTGGAGCGGGTGTGGATCCCTCGTGCTGAGGCTGAGCGCTTGTTGCGCGAGCGCAGCGAGGTTTACAAGCTTGAGCTGCTTTCAGAGATCCCCGGGGAAGAGATTTCCTTCTACCGCCAAGGAGAATTTCTGGACCTTTGCCGCGGGCCACATTTGCCATCCACCGGCCTTGTCCAGCACTTCAAGCTATTGGATTTGGCAGGGGCCTATTGGCGCGGAGACCCCACCAGGGACATGCTCACCCGCATCTACGGCACAGCGTTTGCCACCGAAGAGGAGCTCGAAAAATTCCTGCGCTGGCGGGAGGAGGCCCGGCGGAGAGATCATCGCGCCCTCGGCCCCCAACTCGACCTTTTCTCCATTCAAAACGACATGGTTGGCGCCGGCCTTGTGCTGTGGCACCCAAGAGGGGCCCGGATCCGGCGCATCATCGAGGATTTCTGGGTGGCTGAACACTACAAAGCTGGGTACCAACTCGTGTACACCCCGCACATCGGCCGCAGTCGGTTGTGGCAAACCTCCGGACACCTCGATTTCTATCGGGAGAGCATGTACGCGCCCATTGTGATCGAAGGGCAGGAATTCTTTCTAAAACCGATGAACTGCCCGTTCCACATCGCCATCTACAAGACCAAAACGCGCTCCTACCGGGAACTGCCTCTCCGCTACTGCGAGCTTGGTACGGTATATCGTTTCGAGCGCTCAGGCGTATTGCATGGACTTCTGCGGGTCCGCGGGTTCACCCAAGACGATGCACACATCATCTGTCGGCCGGACCAAGTGGAAGAGGAGATCCGCGGCGTTTTGCGCTTCGCCTTGTACATCCTGCGCTCCTTTGGATTCGCGGAATTCACCGCCTACCTTTCCACCCGTCCGGAGAAGTTCATCGGGGATGTGGCGGACTGGGACCGGGCTACTGAGGCGTTGCGTAAAGCGGTGGAGGGTGAAGGCCTCGCTTATCAGGTCAAAACTGGTGAAGGTGCATTCTATGGGCCAAAGATCGATATCGAGGTTCAGGATTCCCTGAAACGCCCGTGGCAGCTCACGACAATCCAATTCGATTTCAACCTTCCAGAGCGCTTTGACATGACTTTCGTCGGCCCCGATGGGCGACCCCACCGGCCCTACATGATCCACCGCGCTCTTCTTGGATCACTGGAGAGATTCTTTGGTATCCTTGTGGAACACTATGGTGGAGCTTTTCCTGTGTGGCTGGCGCCGGTACAAGTGGTGGTGCTCCCCGTAAGCGAGGCGGAAATCCCTTATGCAGAAAAGGTGGCGGGCGAACTCCTTGAGCAAGGGATTCGCGCGGAGGCTTGGACGAAGGAGGGGAAGACCCTCCGTTGGTTAGTGCGGGAGGCTCAGCTGCAAAAAATCCCTTACATCCTGGTTTGCGGGCCACGCGAGGCCGCGGAGGGAAAGGTTGCTTTGCGCCTGCGCACCGGAGAGGATCAAGGCCCCAAACCCCTAGATGAAGTTGTGCTTCGCATTCGTCAAGCTGTGTGCGCTCGTACAACCGGTCTATAACTCTCTTCTTATGCGTAAAAGATGGATGCCAGACCTTAAGGGGGCGTGCTCTACCGGAGTTTTTGGAGTGTGAACCCCTCAGGGGCAATTATCTTTTCGTCCATGCCAGGCGCAATTTCTCTGGGTTCAAAAAAGGGGTGGTTATGGAGATATACCTTGATACGGCGAAGGTCGAGGAAATTCGGGAATTTGCGTGGCTCATTGATGGGGTTACCACAAACCCCACGCTTGTGGCGCAAGCGGGGCGAGCATTTCGCGAGGTGTTGCAAGAGATATGCACCATTGTGCGGGGCCCTGTCTCCGCGGAGGTGGTATCCCAGGACGAAGAGGGTATGGTTTGCGAGGCCCAGGAACTCGCACGGATTGCCGATAACATTGTGATCAAAATCCCCCTCACCACAGCAGGGTTAAAAGCCGTGAAACGTCTTAAAGCTTTGGGGATCAGGACCAACGTGACGCTGATATTCTCTGCCCCTCAGGCGCTTTTGGCGGCGAAGTGCGGCGCGGACTTCGTCTCCCCTTTCGTCGGACGCATCGATGATCATGGTGGGGATGGGATGAGCGTGGTAGCGGAGATCCTCCAAATCTTCCGGAACTACAGATTTGACACAAAGGTGATTGTTGCGAGCGTTCGACATCCTGGGCACGTGGTGGCTGCCGCTTCCCTGGGCGCGCATATCGCCACCGTTCCCTATGCCGTGCTCAAGCGTCTTTTTCAGCACCCGCTCACAGATCAAGGGATCTCTCGGTTTCTTGCGGATTGGGGAAAAATACCTCACTAACGCCAACCGTGCAGCGGTAAATTGGCATCCGGAGAAAGGGACAGAGGATCCGATATGTTTAGGACCGCGTAGCGATGGTGAGCGCAAGCCGCAACGATGGCGGCGTTATCGGTACAAAGCTCTCTTGGCGGGAAAAATACCTCCACCCCACGCGTGGCGGCGCGCGCGGGGAATACCTCACGCAGCCGACGGTTAGCGGCCACCCCCCCTGCTACGGCTATTCTTTTGAATTGGAAGCGGCGTGCCGCCCGCAGGGCCTTCTCCACCAGCACCTCTATCACTGCCTCGAGGAAGGACGCGCAGAGATCGGGGAGAGGTGCACCAGGGTGATCGCGAAGCCAATAGATGGCGGCGGTTTTTAGGCCAGCGAAACTCATATCTAACCCGCTTTCTAGCATGGGCCGCGGGAAAGGAATGGCTTGAGGATCACCTTCTTTAGCCAGGGCGTCGATCTTCGGGCCAGCGGGATAGGGAAGGCCAAGTAGACGGCCAAACTTGTCCAAGGCCTCACCCGCAGCGTCGTCCCGGGTTCCACCCACTACGCGGTATTCCCCCCAGGCCGGCACGGCCACAAGGAGAGTGTGTCCGCCGGAGGCAATTAACCCCAAAAAAGGGGGATCTACCGGAGGATCCGCAAGCTTTAGGGCAAAGAGGTGGGCGGCGAGGTGGTTTACCCCCACAAGGGGCACATCCAAGGCCAAGGCCACGCCCGCGGCATACGACACGCCAACCAAAAGAGGCCCAATCAAGCCTGGTCCATACGTTACGCCCACCAAATCTACTTCGTTCCAAGGGATCCCGGCTTTTTGCAAAGCTTCCGTGACGAGGGCTGGGAGTTTCCGTAGGTGGTCACGGCTTGCTGCCTCGGGCATGACCCCCCCATACCGCGCATGGAGGTCTGTCTGGGAATAAACGAGGTTGGTAAGGATTTCCTGCCCGTCCCGTACGAGAGCCACACCTGTCTCATCGCAGGAAGTCTCGATTCCTAGGACAACCATGCTTTACGCCCCGCTTGCGGGGGTCTCCCGGATGTATTCAGGCTTGAGAACCCCGATGAACGGCAGATTCCGATAAAGCTCGCCATAGTCAAGCCCATAGCCCACAACAAAGACGTTCTCTGGCAGTACAAAGCCCACGTAATCCACTGGCACCTCTACTTCCCGGCGATGGGGTTTGTCCAGGAGGGTGCAGACCCTAAGGGAGGCGGGTTCCCGCGCCCAAAGGCTGCGGAGGATATGGCGCAGGGTATGCCCGGTATCCACGATGTCCTCGACGATCAGAACGTCTCTATGGCCAATAGCGCGGTCCAAATCCTTGAGCACCCTTACCTCACCAGGGCTTGTCCCATTTCGGTAGCTGGAGACGGCCATGAAGTCGTACTCAAGAGGGATGTCCATGGCGCGGATGAGGTCAGCCATGAAGGGCATGGCTCCCTTCAAGAGCCCGACCACAAGGAGAGGTCGGCCATAAGGATCTCTTTTCCCTCCTTTTTTGTAGTCAGTTGTGATTTGGGCAGCGAGATCCTGTACACGCCGTGCGATTTCCTCCGCGGAAAAAATAACCCTCTCTATATGCTCACGCATCGGGCTTACCCTCGCTTGAAAAAGGGATGAAAGAATACCCCATCTCCTGTGGGGGTGCTAGGCCATGGTTTGGAGGGTTTGCGCCAGCGCCAGGAGGAGCCGCCCTGCGACCTTGCGGCGATATTCTGCGGAGGCGCGCAAATCAGAAATAGGGTTTGTCGCTGCGGAGAGCACAGGGACCAAATCTTCCCACGCTTCCGGTGAAACGGGCCGGCCCACCAACGCCTCCTCCACCTCCCTCGGCCTGAGGATGGTGGGGGCCACCGAGCCCAAAGCTAACCGTGCTTTCTCCACACGTCCGTTTTTGCTCCATACCAAAGCCCCCAACGAGGCCACAGCGATCACCAAAGCACGGCGGCGGCCTACCTTACGAAAAAAGCTCAGAGGCTCCCCTTCCGGATAGGGCAGAAATATCGAGCGCACGATTTCCCCGCTCTTCAGAGCCGTCTTCCGCGGTCCAGTTATGAACTCGTGTATGGGAAGCATGCGCTCACCAGCTTGGCTGACCAGCCGGACCTGGGCTTCCAAGAGGTAGAGCGCCACGAGGCTATCGCCAGCGGGTGAGGCAGTGACCACGTTGCCCCCAATTGTCCCCGTGGCCCGAATCGCCGGCGAGCCAATGGTCCGCAGCGCCTGGCGTAGGATAGGCAGGCGTTCTGTCCCCCTATGTGAGAGGAGCTCTAGGTGTGTAAGGGCTGCGCCCACTTCAATCCCCTCCTCTTTTTCCTCAAGGACACGAAGCTCGGAAAGCTCACCGATGTACACGAGGAAAGGGGGCTTTTCTAGGCCTTTACGAATAGCCACAAGGATGTCGGTTCCGCCCGCTATGGGTTTCCCTCCCTCTTCTAGATAGCGCAGAGTTTCAGCAAGGTCTTTGGGTTTTACTACGGGGATTGGCCGCACTCACACCACCTTTCAGCCTGCAAATCCTCAGGCTGGTCCACATCCCAAATCACACCAGGGTCCGCGCTGGGCACAAGCTCGCACTCCTTAAGGAGGTCGCGTGCTCCCTTATCGCCCCGGAGGCGAAGAAGTTGTGCGCGGAAAGAAGGGGGGAGGTAGACAGGGAAGCCGCGTTGTCCCTGATAACTTGGGGCCACGGGTTTTTCTCCGGCGCGGCCGAGCACTGCCCTGGCCGCAGATTCCGGCACAAACGGCATATCCCCCAAAAATACGAGCATTCCAGTAGTCACTGCTTCCGCTGCGCGCCGAAGTGAAGACCCCATACCCTCTGGCCAATTTGGGTTATAGAGCACACGCCAGTTTTTTTCCCCGTGAAACATGATTTTCTCTTCCGGCGAGAGGCAAGGGGCACAAGAAGGAATGGCTCTTTCCTGAGGCGAGAAAGGAGGGGTGGAAAAGTTCCAGGAATTGAGAGCCGCCGGGGAAAAGAGGGCGGAGATAATTTGGGAAGCGTATGCCCCTACGACGATTATGCGCTCGGTAAGGGGGAGGCGCTCCACAAGGTCCAACACCCAGGCGAGTATAGGTTTTCCCCGTATGGGAAGGAGAAGTTTTGGGCTAGGCAAGCCCATGCGCTTTCCGGGACCAGCGGCCAAAACTACGCCCGCTACCTCAGGCACGCCCTCCTCCTATACCCTTAAACTTCTGCGCTGCTTGCATTACGGCCTCTACGATCTGCTCGTAGCCAGTGCACCGGCAGAGATTCCCAGAAAGCCATTCCCGCACTTCTTCCTTTGTGGGGTTGGGGCGATGAAGGAGAAGCGCGTAAGCAGCCATGAGCAGCCCAGGTGTGCAAAACCCACACTGCACCCCGGCTGCTTCGATAAACGCCTCCTGTAGCGGGTGATTTTTGCCACCCTGGGCCAACCCCTCCACCGTCAACACGTCTTTCCCCTCCACCTGGATGGCCAAGGTAAGGCAGGAAAGGCGCGGTTTTCCGTCCACAACCACAGTGCATGCCCCGCACTCGCCCTCGCCGCACCCCTCCTTGGTTCCGATCAGCCCAAGATCTTGGCGAAGCAGATCGAGGAGCCTCCGTCCCGGTGGCGTTTCCACCTCCACAGGCCGGCCGTTCAAACGAAATCTCAGGAGCACGCTTTTATCACCTCGCTTAGATCCTGGATATCCGGTGGAATAATGGGCGGCTCAGGGAGGTGACCCAAGACCGCTTGGGGAGCTTTCAACCCCGATCCAGTGATGATCAGCACAACACGGTCGTTTTGGCTCACCAGACCTTCCTCCAGCAAGCGGCGTAGCCCCGCGAGGGGCGCAGCGCCGGAAGGCTCGGCGAAGATCCCAGCCTTTCGTGCTAGCTCGAGCGAGGCGGCTATGAGCTCCGCATCATTTACGGTCACATAATCCCCGTGGGTCTTTGCCACATACTTCACGGCTGGGACCACTGCTGCTGGTTTTCCCACGCAAATGGAATCTGCGATCGTTGTCGCGGGCCCTTCGGCGGGAAGGAGGGGTTTTCCCCCGCGAAATCGGTGAAAAGCCTGCGCTAAAGGAGCAGCGCCTGCCGCTTGGACCCCGAAGACCTTTGGCACCCGCTTGACCAGGCCAGCCTGCGCGAGCTCCAAAAAACCTTTGCATACCCCAGCGATGACCGCGCCATCCCCCACAGCCACCACCACCGCGTCCGGCACATCGCCCAATTCCTCCCAGATCTCAAAGGACACAGTCTTGTTCCCTTCCACTACCATGGGATTGAGGCCGTCGGAACGGTTGTACCAGCCGAATTTGTCCGAGGCCGCCAAAGCGAGGGAGAAGGCCTGCTCGTACGTCCCATCCACACGGAACACACGTGCTCCGAACGCCTGGAGTTGGGCGATTTTGGGGAGAGGCGCGGTTTTGGGGACGAAGATATAGGTGGGCATCGCGGAGGCGGCGGCAAAGCCCGCAAGAGAGGCGGCAGCGTTGCCTGTGGATGCGCAACAGAGTCCGTGGCGCCCCAATTTTCGTGCCGCCGCCACGGCCACCGCTGTCCCACGGTCTTTGCAAGAGCTTGTGGGTTGAAGGGTATCGTCCTTGAGCCAAAGAATGCGCACCCCTAGTGCTTTCGCGAGTTGAGGAGCGGCATAAAGGGGGGTGGAGCCAGCACGCAGTGGCGGAGCAAATCTTAAGTTCACGGGGAGCAATGCCTCATACCGCCAAAGGGAGAAATTCGCGTGATTGGGGAATGGGTGGGGAGGGGCATCCAAATCATAGACGATTTCCAGGCTCCCTCCTGGGAAGCCGCAATGTGGGCAGAAATAATCCACAGACCAAGCGGGGTATTCTCGGCCACAACCCAAACAGCGGAGAGCAAAGGCTTCAGCCATGGCTTATCTCCAAAAGCGGGGGAAGAGAGCGTTCCACTCCCTCGAGGATGAGGGCCATCTCCAAGGCGGGCTTAAGCGTCCTTGTGCTGGGGAACTCTCGCTTAAGGGAGATATCGCGCACGGAAAAATTAGGGTCAAGGAATGCTTTTATCTCCGGGTCTTCAAAGCAGAAGCCGTTCGCCACTCGGCGCAGGACCATTTCTCGACCATCCTCCCGCCGCCGCAGCTCATCGCCCATGAGGAAAAACGCATTTCTTTGCTCTGCCACATAGCCATTGGCGGAAATGTAAAATTTAGGCTTCTCTTGGTAGGGTTTCCCTTGGTGAACACAGAAGGTGGCACAGTTTCCACAGTCATTGCAGAGATCATCGATGTGCAAGATCTGGCGCTCTTGGGTTACGGAGAACACCTCCTCGCCCACAATGGCAGGGGAACCATTTCGCACGGCTATAACAGGGGCGCGGAACACACCCGTTCGCACTAAATACGGGAAATTAGCGCGATTGGGACAAACCTCTACGCACTTGTCGCAGATGGTGCGGCACTGCAAGCAGCGAGCCGCTTCTTCCGCCGCTTCCTTAGGGGATAAAGGGAGCTCTACGGGCTGGAAACCGCGGCGTTGGCGTGGCGGAAGAACTCTTGGGGCGAGGGGCATGATCTTTTGTGTCTTTTTGCGCTTGAGCGCCAACCAATCCTGAGTCGGTACAGGAACAGGGTATTCGGGAGAGGCAAGCCCTAGTTTACGGAGGATAGCGAACGCCGCGCGGCGTCCATCGGCTATGGCCTCAATCACCGTGGAGGGACCGCGCGCAGCATCACCACCCCCATAAACCCAATACAGGTTCGTCTCACCCGTTTCGGGGTCCACACACAAACGACCATCCGGGTGCAAGACAAGCCCAGTGCCATCGAAGAAATGTATTTCTGGCTTCTGCCCCACTGCTAGGATCACCGAATCGCAAGGAATGCGAAATTCTGTTCCAGGTATTGGAAACGGCTGGCGTCGGCCATCCGGACCAGGTTCCCCTAGAGTATTCCGCACGCAAAGTATTCCCACAACCTTTCCTGCTTTGCGCAAAATGCGTACGGGGCTTACTAATTCCAGAAGTTCGTTGCCCTCGCGAATGCATTCCGCGATTTCTTCAGGGTGAGCGGGCATTTCCGCTCGGCTGCGGCGATAAATCACGGTCACAGGACGCCCAGTGAGGCGGCAGGCGGCACGGGCTGCATCAAGCGCGGTGTTCCCGCCACCTACCACCACCGTTTTTCCCCCAAGCCGGACCTCTTTCCCTTCGTTCAAAAGGCGGAAAAACTCCAAGGCACCGTAAACGCCAGGCCCATCTTCGCCCGGAATATCGAGTTTCGCCTCGCGGGGGAATCCTGGGGCCAAAAAAACTGCGGCGAAGTCGCGCTCAAGAAGCTCAAAAGCCGAGCGGAGTGGAGTTCCGCATTGGAACTTTACACCAAGCTTTTCGAGCCGATGGACATCGGCCAACAGGGCTTCCTTTGGAAGTCGGAAGGCCGGGGCGAGGGAGATCATGCCGCCCGGGTTGGGCGCGGCTTCAAATACGATGACTTCCACCCCCGCCAGGGCGAGGTAGAACGCACAAGCGAGACCTGCTGGGCCAGCCCCTAAGATCGCAACCTTTTCGCCGCGAGCTTGGGCCGGTTTTATCTCCACATCCACATTTTCCGCAGCATATCTCTTGATGGCCCTTATGGGAACAGGCCTATCATAGTTCCAGCGGGTACAGCGTTTCTCACAAAATGCCGGGCACACATAACCTGTGACCGTCGGCAATGGATTGCGGGCGAGGATCGCCTGGAGAGCAGACGCGGGGTTCCCTTCAGCAATATGCCCGACATATTCCGGCACATCCTGTTGGGCAGGGCAAGCGGCCACACATGGTGCTGCGATGCAGTCGAAAAAAGAAAGGTTATCGGGGATTTTGGGGAGCTCTCCAAGGAAGAAATCTTTCTTATACCGGGGATTGCGGAGGCTTTCTTTGGCGGCCCGGCGCAGATTTTCGGCTCTGTTCTTGCGGAATTCCGAGAGGTCTTTGGCCCCGGCCCGGGCCATGGCTGTGCGCAGCCCCTCAAGCCACTGCCCAAACCGCCCATACCCCCCCGGTTTCAAAAGATCCGTGCAACCCGTCACAGGAAGGGCGCCACAGGAGATGAGGGTGGGCAAGTTCAAGGCATCGGCTCCTGCGGAGTATGAGACGTGGATATCGCCGTCTAAGTCAGAAAAAAGTTGCCAAAAGAGGTTCATGGTGATTGGGTAAAGGGCGCGGCCGGACATGTAAATTTCTTCCCCAGGCAGGATTTTGCGGTGGTTGGCCATAGCTAGAGTGTTAGTGAGTTTGACCCCGAATGTTAGGCCCAAAGATTTGGCCTTGGCCTGAAGTCGCCGGATCAATGGAAGCGCCTGCTCATACTGAAGATCGTGGGAGAAAACTCGGTCAGGAATGTCGATCTCCCGGAAGCCCAGATGATCATGAAGGATGCGCATCACCCGGTCTTTTCCAAGCAATGTGGGATTGAGCTTTACGAACGTGTGAAAACCACGTTCCAAAAGGTATTCAACGATGGCTTCGATCTCGTTTGGGGGGCAGCCGTGCATGGTGGAGAGGGTGACACTCCTTGTGATTTGCTCAGGGATTTCTATGTCCGCCAGCCTCGGAAAATCTCGGCGCAGGAGCTCTCTGATCTCCGCAAGCACAGAAGCGGCGTTGGTAAGCTGAGCCATGAAGTTTTGCATTTTGGGACTGGTAATGCCGGCGAGGTTGTAACCCACGCTCATATTGAACACCGTGCCCAAAGGTTGGTTCTCCCAACCCAGTTCTCGCCGCAAGATATGAATAAGAACCCAGGCGTGGATGTATTCCTGCGCGGCTTGGGAGAGGCGTAGTTCCTGCGACCACTCCACGTTATAGCCCTCATCAGCGGCATCGATGCAGGGACGAGGGATCTCAAGTTCGTCGAGGATTTGTACAGTTTTGAGCTCGATGAACCTTCCCCCACAAAGCCACGCGGACACGATGTTTTGGCTCAGCTGTGTGTGGGGTCCAGCGGAAGGGCCAATGGGGGTAGCAAGGAATTCCCCGAATATCTCGGTGGCGAATGGCTCAGGTTTGGGCACATAAAAAAGGGCGCGGGGGATGCCGAAAATCGAGTCGTTTTTTGTGAGCTCAGTGATGGCCCAACGCAGAAGCTTCGCAAAAGGAAGGGGGCGGAGTTCTGTTGGCATCCATCACCCCCTACAGCTTGCTCCAGATCTCCAAGGCCTTTTGCTTGGCCCGCGCTGCGATCGCCGCTTCATCCACCCCTTGTACCTTTCCCTCCGCTAACCGGATTTGACCAGCAACGAGCACGTAGAGGGGGCGTAACCCTTCGCTGATATTGGCGAAAAGAAGGTGTGAGAGGATGTTCCCTGCATCGAGGGGGGTAGGTGGCACATAATCCCAAAGGACGAGGTCCGCGGCATAGCCTGGGCATACTTTGCCAAACGGCACAGAAAAAGCCTTTTCCGCGAGGGTATAGTTTTGGGCCAGAATTCTTTTCGCCACCGCGTCGTTGAAAGCCGTAGGATCACCCAAAGCGTGGTGGGCAAGGAGGCGCGCCGCGAGAAGTTCCCCAAGGACGTCGCACCCAAAGCCGTCTGTTCCCAAAGCCACAGGGATTCCTCGGACCACCATTTTCTCCACCTGCGCGGTGCCCACAGCGTTGTTCATGTTCGAGCGAGGGTTGTGCGCTACCGTAGGTTTACGCTCGGCTAAAAGCTCGAGTTCCGCTTGAGAAAGTTGAACCCCGTGGGCGAGGATGGAATTTTCCCGCAGAATTCCAAATAGATCAAGCCTTTCCGCCGTACGCATCCCATATTTTTGTAAGGCGTCGAGGGGATCCTCCTTGCCCTCCGCAAGATGGCTATGGAACCCGAGTCCCAGCGGTTCCGCTTGAGTTCGGCACTTCTCCAACGTCTCGTCGGAGAGGGTGAAAGAGGCGTGGAGCCCAAAGTGGGCGGAGAAACGGCCAAGAACAACGCCTTCCTTAGCGAAGGCCACGTTTTCCGCGATGCCCAAGTCCCTCTCCCTTTGGCCACCGCGGTCGGTGACCTCGTAGCAAAGATCCGCGCGCAAACCGACTTCAGAAAGGGCCCGCTTGATTTGAAATAGGGAGCCAGAGATAGCTGCGGGAGAAGCGTGGTGATCGAAGACTACGGAGACCCCGCGTTTGAGATGGGCCAGACCACCGACAAAGGCGGAAAGGTAAACAGCGTCGAGGTCCAAAGCCCGATCGAGCTTCCACCAGAGCTGTTCCAGGATTTGCCCAAAGCTTTTTGGGGAAAACCCTCGTAGCGGCATGCCTCGGACCAATGTGGAGTAAAGGTGCGCGTGGGCGTTGATGAGGGCGGGAGTGAGGAGAAGTCCCTGCCCTTCGATTCGGCTAGCCCCTGGGATTTCCGGCGCCGCGCCTGCGCCGACCCGAGCAATTCGCTCCCCCTCGATCACCACATAACCAGATTCCACAAACGTTCCGAAGAAGTCAGCAATTTTCGCCCGCTCGATGATGATTACAGCCACACTACCTCCCTGAAAAAGGGGGCCTGCTTGGGCAGGCCCCCTTTCCCGCTTTACGGTTCACCCGGCCAGGGACCAACCACACCGACCACAGCCCACTCGAGGGTGATGAGCGAGTCGTAGCTCATCCACATCCCCTCCGGGACCACAAGACGGCCCTTGCGATCGTATATCGGGCCTTGGAAGGGGTCAAAAGTAATGCCGGGGTCAGCCATCTGGTTTAGGCGGGTAAATACAAGATCATATACGGAGATCCGTCCAAAGACCGGGTGGTTGAGGACAAAATTCTTCAAGGCCGCCTCGTATTTGGGGTTGATGACCATGCCCGGTTTAGCCCCAACCTCCACGGCCCCCTGGGAGAGGAGCCACCAATAGTCCACGTGGGCCAGGTTCTTCGTGGTGTACACCCCGTTGTGGACCTTCAAAAGGAAGTCCTCGTAAATCTTCTCCCAGTGCACGATCTGGCCGGAGACCACGTAGTCTGGAGCGAAGTCATACATGGGGGAGTAATGCCCAAAGGAGGGGAGGCCTTTTTCCGCGGCTACCTGGACTACGGTGGGCGAGTCCTCGGTAAAGGCAAACACATCGCACCCCTCGGCGATAAGGGCTTCCGTAGCCTCTTTAGCGGCAGCGGGGTTGAACCACTCGTAGATCCAGCGCACATGTACCTCAGCGTTGGGGTTCACCTCACGTACACCAATGGTGAACGCGTTGAGGTGGCGTTTGACCTCGGGGATAGGGAAGGCTCCCACATACCCGATTTTCCCGGTCTTCGTGAGCGCTCCCGCCATCAAGCCGTTCAAGTAATACACTTGATAGAAATCCGCCATGTATGTGGCCATGTTTGGGTTGCGTTTGAACCCGGAGGCATGGGCAAAAATCACGTTGGGGTAGCGCTGGGCCGCAGCTAAAGTACCATCCATGAATCCAAAGCTTGTGGTGAAGATAACGTTGCAACCCTGACGGACCAATTGGTCGATGTAAGTCTCAACCTCCCCCTCGGGAACAGACTCCACATAAACCGTCTCCAGCCAATCGTACTTCTCGTCCACAATGCGCCGCGCCAGGTCATGGGCATGCGTCCAACCATAGTCACCGATTGGGCCAACATAGATGAAACCAGCCTTGATCTTCTCTGCGGAGAAGGCCAAAGCTCCCAAAGCTACCACCGTCACCACCACCGCTAAAATCCGCTTCATTCTCCACCCCCTTTTTGTTTCCGCACTTCTATGATGGCGTGTTTTCGCCTTTGTTCCTACTTTTGCGCCTCTCACCTCCTTTCACCGCTCGCCGCGCACATAAGGGAGGCCGAGGGCACCCGGCGCACGTTGACGCCAACGTGCCCGGCCAAACCCGCTTACCGCCAAAACTACAATGGCAAAAAGGTATGGCATGAGTTTGAGGAGCTCTGGGGCAAGGAAGGCTTGTAGTCGGTAAGAGAGGTGATAGAGGACACCGAAGAAAAACGCGCCCCAAATCGCTTGCACTGGGTCCCAAGAAGCAAAAATGGTGAGGGCGATGACGATCCAGCCCATGCCTGCGCTCATCCCCTCTGTCCAAGACGGCCGATAAGCCACAGAAAGGTATCCCCCTCCCACCCCGGCCAGAAGTCCTCCGAACACCACGCATAAGTAGCGCACGCGGGTTACATTTATGCCCAGTGAGTCCGCTGTAGCTGGGTTCTCCCCCACCGAACGGATGGCTATGCCCCAGCGGGTATGAAAAAGAAGCGCCCAAAGGATCACCGCAAACACAATGCCCAGATACGTGAGAATTGTTTGGTCCTGAAACAACATCGGTCCCAAAACGGGGATCTGAGAAAGTCCGGGGATGGCGAGGGTGGGAAGAGGTTTCCCCAACGGTTTTCCTTCCCAGCCACGGCCCAAAAGGCCGGCGAGCCCAAGGCCAAACATCGATAGGGCTAACCCGGAGACATATTGATTGGCGCGCAAGGTTATGGTGACGAACGCGTGCAATAGGGCTGCTAATCCACCGATGAGGGCAGCACAAACGAGGCCCAGCCCGGGGTGCCCCGTCTGTTGGGTGATGGCGAAGGCCATGAAGGCCCCAAGGATCATCATCCCTTCTACCCCGAGGTTCACCACACCGGACCGTTCCGCATAGATCTCTCCTAAGGTTCCCCAAAGTAGAGGGACCCCAAAGGCCAGGGCCCGGCTTACCGTGCTTATGAGCCAGTTTGCCCAGCCCATATTTTCTCCTTGCGCGCCAAACGCACGCGCCACAACATCAATATATCGAAGCTAATGAGAAAAAACAGAACTAAACCGTTGAACACCCCCGTGATCTGAAAGGGGAGGCTGAGGGTGGTCTTCATGTAATCTCCGGCGGCGAAGATGAGCCCAAATAAGAGGGCTGTAAAAATCGCGGCAATTGGGCTTCCGCGGGCTAGCCAAGCCACGATGATCGCAGTGTACCCGTAGTTCATAGAGATGTGGGAGGGACTGCGAAGTCGCCAATGAATGCCGGCCACTTCGCCTACTCCGGCTAACCCGGCAAGCCCCCCGGAGATCAACATCACCAGGGAAAGCACTGCCGCGAAGTTGATCCCCGCATAGCGGGCCGCGTCAGGGTTCTGCCCCACCACGCGGATCTCATACCCAGTCCGCGTGCGGGCCAAAAGAAACGCGACGAACACAGCCAGCGCTACCCCTAAAGCCAACGTCAACCAATGCACCCGTGTGTTTGGGAGGTAGGAAAGGCGGGCGGAGAGAGGGAAAGCGTCGGTGTAAGCAAACCCCCGCATGGTCGGGCCCTTCCAGGGCCCGTGGACCAACCATTCCACAATGTAGGACATCACGTAGTTCAGCATGAGGGTGGAGATAACATCGTTCACGCCGAACTTAACGCGCAAAAGCACGGGGATTAATCCCCAGATGGCACCAGCGCCAAAGCCTGTGAGAAACATGAGGGGGAGGCGCAGGCCGTCGGGGACGGGGAGGAACAATGCCACACCGCTTGCGGCCACCGCTCCCGCCAAAATTTGCCCTTCCGCCCCAATGTTCCAGAATTGCGCACGGAACGCGAGGGTGAGCCCTACACCGCACAAAATGAGGGGGATGGCGCGCCGAATGACCTCCGAAAAACTCGGCCAACTCCCGAAGACGCCGCGTCCGATGGCGGCGTACGCCTGCCAAGGGTTAAGGCCATAGCCCACGAATACGGGCACTGCCGCAAGGAGAGCAATTACCACGGCGAAAATAGAGACCCCAAACACCACGTACCGCGGCGCCGCTAGCCTTGGCTCTAACAAAAATGGCCCGACACGCCTCATCCTTCCACCCTCACGCGCCTTTCCCCAGCCATCATGAGGCCGATTCCTTCCAGCGTAGCCTCTGCCGCGGGGACGACCCCCATGATCTCCCCGCGGAACATCACGGCGATGCGGTCCGCCAGCTCCAGGATCTCCTCGAGGTCCTCGGACACAAGGAGTACGGCCGCGCCCTCCTCCCGTTG
>JANXBC010000018.1 GCA_025060555.1 Candidatus Bipolaricaulota bacterium | reverse complement strand
TTTCCCCTGGCCGCAAACAGCGCAAGGCCCAGGCTTTCGCCCCCTGATCCGCAGCGAATACGGCCGCGCTAAACACCCACCCGCGCCAACGTGCCATCCTCGCCAGTCTACCCAAGCCGCTATCCCCCGCAAAGGTCTCCCCTTGCTCAAAGGGTTTTTCTCTTTTAGGCTTCTTACCCCATGGCTAATCTATACATCGCGCTTCTCCATTTTCCCATGCGCAACAGGGAGGGCCAGGTGGTGGTCACCGCCCTCACCTCCCTCGATGTTCCAGATCTCGCGCGCACGGCGCGCACCTATAACGTCAGGCGCTTTTACCTCGTCCACCCGGTGGAGAGCCAACGCCGGATTGCTGCGCGCCTGCGGGACTTTTGGGTAGCGGAAGAGGAGCTTCCCACGCGGCGGGAGGCCTTGGAACTCGTGGCAATCCGGGAGGACTTGGAAGAGGTATACGAGGAAATAGCTGCCGAAGAAGGGGAAGCGCCTTTTGTGCTGGGCACTACAGCGCGGGCCCACCTCTTACCCTATCCCAAACTCACGTGGGAAGAAGCGCGGCGGGTGCTGCAGGTCCGGCCGACTTTGGTGCTCTTTGGCACTGGACATGGGATGACCGACGAGCTTTTGGCTGCATGCGATGCACTTCTCCCCGCGGTGCGCGCTGGCGGGTACAATCACCTTTCTGTACGGGCCGCAGTGGCCATTATCCTTGATCGGTTGAAAGGAGAGGAACCATGACCGGTATGGACGACCTCATTCGAACTGTGCAGGCCAAATTCATCCGCGATGAGATCCCGGATTTTCGGCCGGGCGACATCATCCGCCTTTACGAACGCCACACGGAGGGCGCGCGCGAACGGCTCCAGCCTGTGGAGGGCGTGGTCCTCAAGATCTCCGGATCGGGAGCGAATAAGACTGTTACCGTGCGGTGGGTAGCGGCGGGCGTGGGGGTGGAGCGCACGATTCCCTTGCATTCCCCAAAAATCGCGCGCATCGAGGTGGTAAAGAGGAACACCGTGCGGCAGAGCCGACCCTATTGGCTGCGCCGCGTCACCCGCATCCACAAGATTCAATGAAGAAAAGCAAGGTTCGCCCGCAGGCGAAGCGGCCAAACTGGGTGGTACGGCTCTGGCGCTGGTATTGGGAGCGCCGGCGGCGCCGGGTGAAAAAGCCCCCTTGGGCCGTGCGGCTTTTGCGCCGCCGCTATACCCTCTCTCCGAGAACCGAACGAATCATCGGTTGGGTGGAGACGATCGTAGAAGTCGGCGTCCTTTTCTGGCTCATCATCACCTTCGTCACCGTGCGCATGACCGTGCCCACCGGCTCCATGATCCCGGCCATCATCCCCGGTGACTCCTTCTTCGTGGACATCCTCTCTTACCACTTCCGCGACCCCACGCCGGGAAGCATCGTGGTCTTTTGGTTCCTGGAGGAGCTGAAGATCACCAGGGTGCGGGAGGGAAGCCCGGCGGCCGAGGCGGGCCTGCAAGCGGGGGACTATATTGTTGCCCCTGGGCGCTGGGACATCGGTGTAGGCGGCGAACCTGTCCCCTCTTTGCGCACCCTTTCCCGCCGTATCGTCGCGGCCCGAGGTAGTTCCCTGGAATTCACCGTGCTCCGGCAGATTACCTCCCGGGAAGCCCAGGTGGTGACTGCATGGATCAAGGTTCCTACGGAGGCCAAGGACCTCGACGACTTAGGAGTTGACTACAAAGCGCGGCGGTCCCGTTACGTAAAACGGCTGGTTGCAGTGGGGGGACAAACGGTCCAAATCGGTGCGGGCGGGAAAATCTACATCAATGGCAGTCCGTCTTCGGTGTTCGCCGACATGACTTATGCCCGCACTGGCCTGGGTATTCGCTATGGAGTTGAACCGACCGTCGTTCCCGCCGGCCACTACTTTGTGCTTGGGGACAACACCCTCAACTCTTATGACTCCCGCTATTGGGGATTCGTGCCGGAGGAAGATTTCATTGGATGCCCGTTCTTCCGGGTCTGGCCATTTTCCCGGTTTGGTCCGATGAACGGGTATTTTTGGAGCCCTCGCTTCTAGCCCAACCCTGACCTTTTTGCCGCTTCCGCGCGGATTGGCTCCCATCTCAAATCTCCCACAACCTTGGCAAAGGGGAGATACTCGGTGGTGGGGAAAGGATCTCCGTAAGGATCAGCGCAAGCTCGGGATCAGCTTTGAGGATCCTCTGGATTTTTCCAGGGTGCTCATAGCGACGCTCCCGAGCCCTGTTCACCGTGTCCTTCGGGAGCCGGGCCCTCCTCCCGGGCTACGGCCTGGGCCCGCCGCACCTCGGCCTGCGCCCGCGCTACCTTCAAATCCGCTTCCGCCTGGGCCGCCTGGAGCTCGGCCCCAATGTTCCGCCCCACGTCGATGTCGGCAATATCGATGGAAAGGATTTCAAACGCCGTCCCAGCATCAAGCCCCTTAGAAAGAACGAGCTTAGAGATGGAATCCGGGTTTTCCAAGACCTCTTTGTAGGAGTTGGCCGAGCCGATGGCCGACACGATTCCCTCACCCACGCGGGCGATCACCGTCTCCTCGGTGGCTCCACCCACGAGGCGGTCGATGTTGGCCCGCACGGTGACCCGGGCGATGACCAAAAGCTCGATCCCGTCCTTGGCCACCGCCGAGACCTTGGGGGTCTGGATGACCCTAGGGTTCACGGACATGGCCACAGCGTCGTATACATCGCGGCCCGCTTGAAGGTAAGAGGGATCCCCGCCTTGTCCGCGGAGATGAGGGCCCGCACCACCCGTTCCACATTCCCGCCCGCAAGGTAATGGGCCTCCAGCTCCGAAACAGAAAGCTTTATCCCCGCTTTCCAGGCCGCAATCATGGGGTTGATGACCCGATGGGGGTTGACCTTCCTTAGGCGCATGCCGATGAAGGTGAGCGGCCCCACGGGAACACCGGCAGCCAGGGCAGAAATCCACAGCCCAACAGGTACGAAGTAAAAGAAAATGTTCAGGACAACGAAAGCCAAAATGCCCACCACTATCCACAGGATCCACATTCAAACCTCCTTCACCCGGCGCACCACTTTTCGGTACCCTTCATCCCGCACGATTTCCACCGCACTCCCTTTGGCAATAAATCCTTCCTCCGCTACAACGTCTAGCACCTCGTCATCGATCTTGGCTTTCCCGACGGGATGGAGATCAGTGAGCGCTTTCCCCTGTTTGCCCACGTATGGGCTTGGGCTAGCGCGGAGTCTCTCCACCGCCCGCTCCTCGATGGCCGATTTCAACAAAACCCCGCCTAACCTCAGCCGAGACCTCGGTATCCAGGTAAGGAAGGCGGCGAAGCCCACGAGGCTTGCTACCAAGGCCACGGCTCCCAAAGCGCTTACCGCTTGCGCCGGCTGGGTCAATGGCCCGGTCATTGCCGTATAAAAACCAAGCCCAATGAGCATCAGTCCCACGATCCCGGCGACGCCGAAGTCCGTGACGGTGAAAACAAACACCTCAAGGAGAATGGCAATGATCCAAGGATTCCCAACCCGCCAGCCCAGCAAGGTAGTGGGCCCAAAAGAACAACGCCAAAGAAGCTAGACCCACTGTGCCAGCAACCCCAAAGCCAGGGGTGAACATCTCGATGAAAAGCCCTAGTGCCCCAGCAGCAAGGAGAAGGGAGGCAACCCAGGGATTGGTGAGAACATCGACCAGCCAGTCCGTCCAGCGCTAGGAAAAACCACGGATCACGACGCCTGAAAGCCCAGCTAACTCTAACACTTCTAGGAGATCCACCGCTTCTCCCTCAAAATAGCCCCATTCTCCCGCGGTGAGAGCGGTGAGGGTCAGGAGTTCCCCGCTTTCGACAAGGCCGGGAATGGCCAGCGTGCGGTCCACCATGGCTTCCGCCACCAAAGGGTTACAGCCGCGGTGTTCAGCCGTGGCGCGAAAGAGGGCACGAACCGCAGAGATGACCTTTTCTGGAGCTTCTTCCATGCGCCCCTGGGGATCAAAGTACAGGGGTGCAGCGGCTCCCATCACCCCGCCGGGAGCAAAGCAAATCTCTTCACAAGCGATGGCCAAAAGAGCACTAGCTGAATAAGCCTCCCGGTTCACATAGGCGATGGTGCGGACCTTAACAGCAAGGATGAGGTCCCGCGCAGCTTGCGCCGCATCGAGGTAGCCCCCAGGCGTGGAAAACTCGATGATGACCGCGCGGGCACCAGATCTTTCCGCCTCCCTCAGCCCCTTTGCAGGTAAGAAACGGTGCCCCGGCCAATCTCCCCCTCCACCGTGAGGAGCCAGACCTCCCCCCTTGTCCAAGAAGGACCAAGGCCAAAAGGGCGAGAAGAGAAAACTTGTGTCCCATCAACTCATTATAGGTTTTTTTCAGGAGGGCCGGGGACTTTGGTACACTGCTAGATCTAGCCAGAGGGAGGGGAAGTGTTCGCTTGGGTGGAGGGCCTTGCACCCTGGATGTTGGGTCTTCTTGGGGGCTTGGTCATCACTGGGCTGAACGCCGCGGGCGCCCTTTTGGTCCTCCTTTGGCCCCGGCCACCCGCGCGGGTGGTGAATACGCTGCTCGGCTTTG
This sequence comes from Candidatus Bipolaricaulota bacterium, assembly GCA_025060555.1. Lineage (GTDB taxonomy): Bacteria > Bipolaricaulota > Bipolaricaulia > Bipolaricaulales > Bipolaricaulaceae > DTER01. The sequence goes on along the minus strand of JANXBC010000018.1, from coordinate 14,394 downwards.
CCGCAGGCATCATGCTCAGCGCGAGCTTCACCAGCTTGATCCTACCTGGAATCGCCGAGGGCGGGCTTCTTCCGGTGGTTGTCGGGATCGGCTTGGGCACACTTTTCCTCACCGTTGTGGACAGGGTCGTTCCCCATCTACATCTTGAGCGTGGGCGAGAGGGAATTCATGGGGAGAGGATGCGGGCAGTATGGCTTTTCATCCTGGCCATCACCCTCCACAACATGCCGGAAGGTCTGGCGGTAGGGGTGGGGTTGGGCGCCGGTGACTTGGCTCGTGGGCTGCAGCTCGTCCTAGCCATTGGATTACAAAACATCCCCGAGGGCCTGGCTGTGGCGGTGAGCGCCTTGGGGGCAGGGATGGGCAGCAGTTTCTACGCGGGGGTGGTGGGGATCCGCGCTGGTGTCGTGGAGATCCCGCTTGCGCTTTTGGGGGCGCTTGCGGTAGAGGTGGCTCGGCCGCTTCTCCCCTATGCCATGGGGTTCGCGGCCGGAGCCATGCTCTACGTGATCTTCGACGAGATCATCCCCGAAACAAATCGTCAGGGACGGGAGCGCCTGGCCACCCTGGGATTCCTAGCAGGCACAGTAGCGATGCTCGCTTTGGATGTGGCCCTTGGCTAGCGGCCGAGGGCGCCAGCGCCCTCAGGAAGATGCCGCGGAACGAGCATCCCCGGCACCTCGTCGATGTTCTGGAAGTGATCGGAGGCGCGGATGAGCTCCACCGAGGTGGACCCGCGGCCCGGCCCCAAGACGCTCACCCTCTTCCCCCGTCGGCTCAGGTAATCAACGAGGGGGACGAAGTCAGAGTCGCCGGTGACGAGGATGAACTCCTCCACATAAGGAGCAAGCTCGGTGGCTTCCAGGGCCATCTCTGTATCCATGTTGGCCTTGAGCCCACCATCGGGGTGCTCCCGCACAGGTTTCGCGATGACCCGGAACCCCATGAAGGAGAGGGCGTCGATGAGGCGGATCCTCCGCTCGTCCTCACGGCGGTACGGGACAAACGCGAGGAACTTCACCTCCCGCTCATCAAGGCCGAACTGGGTGAGAATATAGTCCTTGAGGGCGTCATAGCGCACCTCGAATCCTTGGCGCTCAAACGTCTCCTGAACGTTTTGCACGTCTACGAACACAGCAACACGCACTTTCATGGCTTTTCACCGGAAAAAGCTCAGATGGGCTTTACAGGAAGGCCCTGCGTTGTGACTGAGCTACTTCCCGATATGTATTTTAGCGGCGAGCAACACCAGCGCAAGGTAGTTAGCCCTCTCTTAGCCGGATAAGATTGCAAACGAAAGGAGGGGGCATGGTCGTCAAGATCCCGGTCAGAACGACAAAGCAGGAGGAGGCCATTGACATCACTGAGGAAGTGCAGCGGTCCATACGTGCGGCAGGGGTGCGCGAGGGTTTTGTGATCATCTATGTGCCCCACGATGCCGCGGCGGTGAGCATCCACCGAACTTTGACGGAGAAGGAAGCGCCGAAGCTAGATGAGATGTTGGACGCGATGAACCCCGATCGAGTTGCCCCAGAATATACAACAGCGGCATTGGTTGCCCCCACCGAGGTGGGAGTGGTGGTGGACGGGAAGATGGTCCTGGGTGAGGACCAGCGTATCTACTTCTACGAGTTTGACGGGCCAAAGGACCGGGTGGTCTACGTCTACGTGGGGGGCAGCCGCTAGTCATGCGGAAACTCTGGCTGGTCTTCCTCGTCTTTTCTCTTGCTGCAGCAGGGGTTGACACGATTGTCTTTGTAGAGGAACCCTCCGCGGCTAAAGCCGTGGACATGATCCGCACCGGTGCCCTTGATCTCTATGGCGCTGGAATCACTGAGCCTGGTCTCCTGCGCCAAATCCGCGCTGAGCCAAATCTCGCTTGTGCCTCCACTTACAATGCCGTTTGGCACCTGAGCTTCAACCCAGCTGGACCGGTGTTAGCCGATGGCCGTCTCAACCCCTTTGCTGATCCCCGCGCCAGAGAGGCCATGAACTGGCTCGTGGATCGAGACTACATTGTGCAGGAGATCCTTGGCGGGGCGGGGCTGCCGCAAACCCTCCCCCTTCGGCCGGTGTTTCCAGACTACGCGCGGCTCGCACAATATGCGCGACCACTGGAGCTGCGCTATCGCCACGACCCGGACCGCGCCCGCACCGCGTTCTTTAGCGTCATGCGGGATTTGGGCGCGGACCTTGTTTTTGGCAAATGGATGTACCATGGCGCACCGGTAGAAATCAAAATTCTTATTCGCACCGATGCGCGTCGACTTCTCGGGGACTACCTCGCTCGGCTTTTGGAGGATCTGGGCTTTGTGCTCACCCCAATTTATGCGACCTATGCCGAGGCCTTGCGTATCCTTTCCGCCCCTCCCGAGGAGGGGCTTTGGCATATTTATACCAATAGCCTTGTGGTCTCCCTGATTGAACGCGATGAGGCCCTGACTTTTCAGCTCAACTACACCCCGGCTTTCCCCTATCCGCCATGGCAACATTTGCGTCCCAATCAGCAACTAGAAATGATCGCGGAGAAACTCGCTTTGGGGGAGTACTCCTCGCTGGAAGAACGAGAAGGCTTGATGGCCCAAGCCGTGGAGCTTGCGATGCGTGACTCCTCTCAAGTTTGGCTTGCTTTGCGAGCTGCATGTTACCCCCATGCTCGGGATCTCGATTTTGCTGTGGACCTTGCGGCCGGGCTTTCCACCGGCCTTTGGGCCCGCACCCTAAAGACGTCAAAACAAGTGGTCCGGGTGGGAATACCCGCCCTCCTCACCGCCCCTCTCAACCCCCTTGGGGGATCGTTCACCGCCTACGACCAAATGTTCATCCGCGCTACTACAGACTCTGCCCTCATTCCTCATCCATATAACGGCCTTTATCTTCCCGTGGATTTGGCATGGGCAGAAGTGGAGGTGAAGGAAGGGATACCACTGCAAAAAAGTTCAGATTGGCTGAGCGTTCGGGTCGTACCGGAGATCCCCGTGCCCAAGGAAGCTTGGCTCGACTGGGATCCGCAAAGCATGCGATTTTTGCGCGTGGAAGAGGTTCATCCAGAGGGACTTTCCGCCAAAGCCCGCGTGGTCCTTCATTTTCGCGCGGATCTGTGGCAAAAAACTTGGCACGACGGAAGTCCTCTCTCCCTCGGCGATTTTCTCCTCCGCTTGATCCTCACCTTTGACCGCGCAAAACCCGGAAGCCCTGTCTACGATGAAAGCGCAGCGGCTGAGTTTGCCAGTCTACAAGCACATTTTCGGGGGCTTTTAATTCGAAGCATACACCCCTTTGTGGTCGAGGTCTATACTGACCTGCGTTTGCTAGATGCGGAGTGGCTTGTGGCGAGGGCCGCGGAGCTCATTTACCCAAGTTACCAGGGCGGCCCTGGCCCCTGGCATGTTCTGGCCCTGCTCCTTTGGGCGGAAGGGGAGGGGAGGCTCACCCTTTCCCAAGGCAAGGCTAAGGCAAGGGGAACAGAATGGGCGAACCTCCTTTCTGGGCCAACCGTGGGGATCCTTGCCGAGGCCCTTTCAACTTTGCAAGAAGCCGCCTATCTCCCATATGCCCACTTTCTGCAAGCTTTTGTACCACCCGAGGAGATAACGGCCCGCTACGAGGCGCTGGCTTTGTTCTATCAAAAACATGGACACTTTTGGGTCGGGAACGGTCCATTCTACCTAGAATTGGTGAAAGCGGTGGAGAAAGTGTTGGTGCTACAAAAATGGCCATCCTACCGACCTTCCGAAGCGGGGTTCGCGGGGCAAGAGAGGCCACCGCTTCCCTGGGTGGAGATAAGTGGGCCCGCTTCGGTGAGCTCTGGAGACGCCGCGGTGTTCTCCATCGCCGTGCGCGGTGATGACGAGGTCCTTCTTCCTAGCGCCGTGCTTTTCGTGAAATACCTGGTTTTTGCGGCCGGAGAGGAGCTAGTGGCTTGGGGGTTGGCCTCGCCTGGGGAGCGGGGTTTTGAAGTGGTGCTTGGGCAGGAAGTGTTGAAAAAGATTGGTGTTGGGCCAGCTCGGCTCGAGGTGATAGCGGCGCTAGCCGCAGTGGCCTTTTCGGCTCACGGCACTTTTTGGTTCTCCGTGCTCGATTTTGGTGGTTGACGGGGCCGCGTAATCCTCGGTAGGATTGGGTGCGTTCCCCGGTAGCTCAGTTGGCAGAGCGGCCGGCTGTTAACCGGCGGGTCGGAGGTTCGAGTCCTCCCCGGGGAGCCAGGGTCCGTAGCTCAGGTGGTTAGAGCGCACGCCTGATAAGCGTGAGGTCCCTGGTTCGACTCCAGGCGGGCCCATATTCACCCGCGTAGCTCAATCCCCCGGAGATTGGGCAAGACCGCGTCGGCGTGAGGTGCCAGCTCCGCGTAGGTCCCTAATCCGGTAAGCACACCCAAAGCGGTGCTGCAGCCGGCCGCACGGCCCGCCGCAAGGTCAATTTGGGTGTCTCCCACCATCACCCCTTCTCTTGCGGGAAGGCCCAAAAGCCCACAGGCCCGTCGGACCGGCTCAGGCGCGGGCTTCTTTACCGGGCACAAGTCTAAACCCACCACTGCGTCCACAAGCCGTTCCCAACCCAAGGCGCGGATATGCAGCCAAGCCGCAGCCGCAAGGTCGTGAGTCACTATCCCTACTTTCCCTCCCGCCCGTTTTATTCCCAAGAGGAGCTCCTCCGCACCAGGCGTGGGTTTAATATGGTTATCAAAAGGAAAATCTCTGTCGACATCGGCGAAAATCCGCTGGACCACTGGAAAAATCTCCACAAAACAGCCCCCAACAAGCTCACATAAGAAACGCGCTGTAGCGTCCTCCGCTTCTGGACGGGGAAGGGGAATGATGCCCCAATCGCCAGTTTCATTGTTTCCCACACCCATGAACTTGGCCAACGCCGCCCCTTGAGAGTGCGAAAGGCCAAGCTCTCGAACCAACCTTTGTGCCCGCTCCTCCATCACCAGGAACCAGTGGTCGAAGGTGATGAGCGTCCCGTCCTTATCGAAAAGGAAAGCCGCGGCCTGGAAATCACGGCCGTTAACACGAAAACGCACAGGCATAAAAGGAATCCTACTAGCCAAAGGGCAAGGAGGGAAGTAGGGTGCACTACAGACAAAAGGGCGCCGTCCCCGCATACCCCAGTCACCTTTGCGCGTCTTTTCCCAGGCTATGCTCCCCTTGATGAAGCTAAGCCTTTGGTGCGTGCTTTTCGTACTGGGCACAATCGTCTTAGGCCTCTCCTTCCTTGGCCAGGCTCCTAGCCCACTTCAAGAGGAGATCTCTGCTCCGCAAGATTTTCCTAACCCTTCTCCCCCAAAGGAGCCGGGGCAAAACCGGGAAATCCACAGTAGAAAGGGCGTTTATCTTCCTGCCCCCGCGGCGGCGAATACCGCGCTTCTTTCCGAGATCCTCACACAGAGCAAGAAGTTTGGCCTCAACACAGTGGTTGTGGACATAAAGAACAACAACGGAGAGGTTTGTTATTCCTCGCAAGTCCCATTAGCGCAGGCGGCAGGAGCTGTCCGCCCCCTTTTGGATCTTGCCGCGCTTGTTGCGGAGCTCCACAGGCACGGGCTTTACGTGATCGCCCGCCAGGTGGTGTTCTACGACCCAGTGTTGGCGAAATATCTGGGCGCGGGAACGGCCCCTTGGGTCTTACCCACCGTGGCCACCGCCGTGAATTACAACCTCGCCATCGCTAAGGAAGTGGAGAGTTTCGGGGTTGACGAAATTCAGTTCGACTACATCCGTTTTCCTGACGATGGTCCCATTGGCCCTGATTATTCTGGCCGCTGCGCGGAGGTGGAACGCTTCGTTTCTAAAGCACAAGACGCACTTTTTGTGCCCATTTCCGTGGATCTCTTTGGACGGGTCATGTGGCCTTGGAACGCGCAAAAGATCGACCCCATCGGCCAGCATCTTGAGGGAATCGCCCGATACGTGGATGTGATTTCTCCCATGCTCTATCCCTCGCATTTCGTGGAAGAAGAGCTCAAAGCTGACCCGTATCAAACGATAATGCGTACCATGAACCATGGAAAAGCGCGGGTAAAAGTGCCCCTTAGGCCTTATCTTCAAGCTTTCTCCATGGCCATTCCCGCGGGGATGACGCTTGCGGAATACATTGTGGCGCAGGTCCGCGCCGCTGAGGCCACTGGAGCTGATGGATATCTCTTTTGGAACCCGCGAGCAGATTACACAGCCCTTTGGCAAGCCCTGGCCATTTTGGCCAGGGAGAAGCGCGGGTCGTAGAATGTTGGAAAAGGGGGTAAGGGTGCGCCCGGTTCTCTTGGCCTTGTGTGCGCTTACGGTTTTCGGGGGATTTGGTGAGGAGATCTACCCCACCGCATTCAGCTGCACGGGGAAAATCGAGGGGGATCTCTGCTGGCTTACAGATGCCAGGATGTATAGCACGGCCTCCTGGGAATTCGCCGGCATCACTCCCGGACAATGGACATTGGTTTTGCAAGCGGAAAGCCGTGATCTTTGCTCAGAATGCTGCTGCGAACGGGATACTACTGTGCAACTCTTGTGGCGTGAAGCGGTCGGTGAGCAGTGGAATTGGCGTTTTGTTGTCCTTCGGCCCGAGGAAAGCGGGGCCTGCCGCGTTCGTGCGGAAATACCCCTGCGGTTGGGCGGCCCGCGCCTTTGGGTGCTTGTGCGCCGGGCCATCCTCTGCGAGCCATTCCTGGGCTTCTCCCGATCTTCTGCATACCTGCGACCACCGGCGGTGGTGGAAGCTCCCCTGCCGCCCCCTCCGGAAATAACCCCTCCCCCAGTCACACCACCTCCTCCACCGGCGAAACTTTGCCAAATCGGCCCGTTCTTTGCCTGCACAGCCGGTGAGCTTCCCCCGGAATGCGTACCGCCCGATTTGGACCTAGAAAAAGTCGCGCGTGCCCCTCTTGCTGATACGTACGGTCCTGAAGATGCCCAAACCTTGAGCTTTGGGCACTATGCAGGAGAAATGCCCTCCAATGACTATCAGGACTGGTACAAGTTTTCCCTGGCCAAGGGCGAAGGGGGCATTGTATACTTCGTAACTTTCGGTGATCTTGAGGTCGATCTCCATCTCGTCCATGATCCCTGTGGTACAGACTTAGGTGTGTGTCTTAGCGTGAAAAGGTCTGCGGTGCTTTACGCTCCTTGTCAAGCCGGGGTGGAGTGCGTAACCATTCCTGATGGCCTCACCGAATGCTTCCGCGGCGAACGCTGCGGCTTTTTCATCCGCATCGTGTGGCGCTCCGGCTCCGGAAAGTACTACCTATCAATTCTTCCCGCGGAGGTTACTCCGTAATTGATTTTCATCGGCATTGACCTCGCTTGGTCTGCGGCTAACCCCTCGGCCGCCGTGGCTTTGCGCTGGGATGGCAAATGCGGCCGGGCCTTCCTTTGGACCGGCGCGGCCAAACAGGACGAGGAGATCTTGCAGTTTGTAGGGGAAGCGGCGGGGCCGGAACCGGCCCTTGTGACCATTGATGCCCCGCTTTTAGTGCCCAACGCCACTGGGACCCGCCCATGCGATCGGGAACTTTCCCGCGCTTACCGCTGGGCCCATGCCCAAGCTTATCCTGCCAATCGGCAGCGCCTCGGTCCAAAAGTGCGGGGCGAGGTCCTTGTGGAGGAACTCACCCGCCGGGGTTTTGTCCATCGCGCAGAGGTGGAGAAGCAAAAGCCCGTCCGACAAGTGGTGGAGGTCTTTCCTCATCCGGCGATGGTCGAGCTGTTTGGGCTTCCCCATATCCTCCGGTACAAGGCCCGGCCGGATCGCTCCTATGAGTACCGCTGGGAGGAGCTTCGCCGCTACCGTGAACTTCTGGCCACGTTGGACAAGGCTGAGCCCGCGCTGGCGGCGGAGGACCTCTTGGGGGAGACGGATCCCCAGGGCCAGCGCGGGAAGGCCCTCAAGACGGTGGAAAACCTCCTAGACGGTCTGTGTTGCGCTTACATCGCTCTTCACCTTTGGTATTGGGGGCCCCAAGGATATCGCTGCTTTGGCGATGAAAAGACCGGATATATTCTTGTCCCAGTGAAACCTAAAAGAACTGATTATGAACAGGCGAAAACTGACAAATGAGGAAAAGCAGGCGCGTTGGGAAAAGTTTCGCCCGCCTAAGCGGTTCCCCATCCTCGCCGTTTTAGACAACATTCGCAGTGCCTACAACGTTGGCTCCATGTTCCGCACCGCAGAATGCGCCTACATCTCGGGGTTAATCCTTTGTGGCATAACCGCCCGGCCACCCCACAAAGAGGTGGAGAAGACCGCGCTTGGCACCACGCAACTCCTGCCATGGCGCTATTTTGCGGACACGCTAGAGGCTGTGCGTGCCCTGCGAAGCGAGGGCTGGACCATCGCAGCTTTGGAAATCACTACGGACAGCGCCCCCATTCAGACGGTAAAACCAGAACATTTCCCGCTTGCCTTGGTGGTGGGAAATGAGGTCACCGGCGTGGATGATCGCGCGCTTTCTGAGGCGAACTTAGTGGTGGAAATCCCTCAATATGGGAAAAAAGAATCCCTCAACGTAGCTGTGGCCTTCGGTGTGGCCATCTTTCTTCTCGTTGAGAAATGCCGCGCCAGTTTCCCAAGCTAACTTAATCCTAGGTACTCCCGTTGCTCTGGGGTGAGCTCGTCGATGGAAATCCCTCTTGTGGACAAAAAGAGGCGCGCTACTTCCGCGTCGATCTCCCGGGGTACAGCGTAAACCCGTGGGGCAAGCTTTTTCCCTTCTTTAGCCAGCCAAAGGAGGGAAAGGAGCTGGAGGGAGAAGGAAAGGTCCATGATTTCCGCGGGATGACCATCCCCGACCACGAGGTTCACCAGCCGCCCTTTGGCCAGAAGGTATACGCGCTTCCCATTGGGAAGGATGCACTCCTCAAGATGGTCTCGCACTTTTCGCACCTGGGCCTGGGTATAGAGGGAACGCACATCGATTTCCACATCGAAATGTCCGGCATTCGCGAGGATACAACCATCCTTGGCAGCAAGGATGTCTGCAAATGAGACAGCATTTATGCAGCCTGTGGCCGTCACCACCAAATCCGCTTGGGCAATGGCTTTGTGCACCGGGGCTACCCGCAATCCTTCCATTACCGCTTCCGCCGCTTTGATTGGGTCAACCTCTGCTACCACCACCTCGGCCCCGAGGCCGCGGGCACGGTGGGCGATGCCCTTTCCACACCAGCCATAACCTACAACAAGCACGGTCTTCCCCGCCAAAAGGAGGTTCGTAGCCCGCATGATCGCGTCCCACACGGACTGCCCCGTGCCATAGCGGTTATCAAAAAGGGACTTCATGTGCGCATCATTCACGGCGACCACGGGAAACCTCAACCGGCCAGCTTTTTCCAGCTTGCGCAACCGCACCACGCCAGTTGTGGTTTCCTCGCATAACCCCACGGTCTCCTGGCCCAGCTCCCAGGCCTCACCATGAAGAAGATGCCCGAGATCACCGCCGTCGTCGAGGACAAGATTGGGCCTAATGGACAAGACTTTCAGGAGGAATTCCTGATACTCTTTTTCCGTGGCCTCGCCGCGGGCATAGACGGCCATCTCCTCAGCCAGGGCTTGGGCCACATCGTCTTTGGCGGAAAGCGGGTTTGAACTAGTCACTGCGACCTCCGCGCCCAGGGCCTTCAGGGCGAGGGCGAGACGGGCGGTCTTGGCCTCAAGATGGATGGCCATGGCCACCCGTTTCCCCAAAAGCGGCCTTTCCTTGACGTACCGCTCCTCAAGGAGAGCGAGCACCCTCATGTGCTCCCGCACCCATCGGATCTTTTCCCAACCTCGCTGGCGCAGTTCATCCATGACAAGAATGTTAGCTCAGAGCCGCACGGACCGCAGGCTCCAAAAGATGCCAAGAAGAACTAACGCCATGCCCACCCCCTGAAGGGGCTGAATGCCCTCGCCGAAGAGAAAAAAAGCCCAAAGCCCAGCCCCAACGGGCTCACTCAAAATGGCCACGGCCACAGCCGCGGCGGGAAACCTGCGCAGGGCCCAGTTCACCGTCGTGTGTCCGATGACTTGAGGGATAAGGGCGATGAGGAGTAACCACTGCCAATCGGTTTTCGGTGGAAGAGGCGTGCGTAATGCCACGGCTATGGCCAGAAGGCACAGGGCGGCAACCGAGTAAGTCAGGGAAACGTAGGGAAATGTAGCCATCCCCTGGCGGGCCCGGCGGCCCAGGAGGAGATACCCCGAGGCGGCAACCGCACCCAAAAGAGCGAGGAGATCGCCCAAAAGCGCAGTATGCGCGACCACGAGATCCCCATAGCCGATGAGCACGGTTCCAGCAAGGGAGAGGAGAACCCCTAACCAAAACGCGCGCCCCAGGCATTCCCCAAATAGCCAAGAGAAAACCCCCACAAACAAGGGGTTTGTGTTCACTAGCACTACAGAACTAGCCACGGAGGTGAGGCGGAGGGATTGAATCCAAAAGGCGAAATGCGCAGCGAGAAAAAATCCGGCCAAGACAGCGTACCGTACCCCTTTTCCATGCCATCCGCGGAGGCCAAGCGGAAGAAAGACTGTTGCGGAAAAGATCAAGCGCCAGGCGGCCACGGTGAGCGCTGGGGCCGAGGTCAAGCGGATCAAGGGCCCACCCCAGGAAAGGGCAAGGATCCCCAAGAAAAGGGCCAGCCAGTGCCAAGCTTTTCTCACGCTTGAATAATAAAAAGCTCCGGCCGGCGTTGCCGGAGCTTTCGCAAGACTGGGTTAAAGCCGGGTTCAGCGGCTGATCGCCCCCACCGGGCACTGATCAATGGCCTCATCCACGCAGGGGAGGCTTTGGTCGGCGCCCTTAATGACATGCGAATACCCGTCGTCTCCAATCTCGAACACCTCAGGGCAAATCTGGGCGCATAGCCCGCAGCCCGTGCATAGATCCTGGTCCACTTTAAGGGCCATGACACCTCCTTTTCGTAGGGCGACTATAGCATGGGATCCCTAGCTGGTCCACGTTGGCCATAGCTCTAGCAAACGGCTATAGTTCAAGCCAATCGGAGGTGAAGGGGATGAAAGCACTGGGAACGGTGATCTTGTTTGCAACCGTAAGCCTTTTCGGGGTGGCGCAGGTAGCGGAATTCGTGGCCCAAGCAGACGCTCTTTTCCAGGAGGTTTGGCTTTCTCCGTACACTCCCACTACGGCGGCCACGCTCCGACAGAAGCTAGACCTAGCCATCGACTTTTACCAGAAGGCCTTGAACCTTGATCCGCAAAACACACATATCCTGAACATGTTGGCCCGCTGCTATTACACCCTGGCCGACATCTTCCTCCCGGAGCGGGAAAAACAAGAGGGACATGAAAAAGGGCAAGCCTATGGGGAGCGCTCCTTGCGTGCAAATCCGGAGTTTGTGCGCGTTGAGCGGGAGCAAGGCTTTGTGGAAGCGGTCAAAACGAGTACGGACGTGGCTGCTTTGTACTGGACCTACGCGAACTGGGCGCGGAAAGTGGAACTTGGCGGAGCTCTAGGGCTTATTGCCGCGGCCCTTCGCGGGGATGACAAAAAACTCAACGCTCTCATGAGTCGCTGTATGGAGCTTGATCGCAATTACCTGGCAGGAGGCCCCCTGCGCGCCTTGGCCGGATATCATGCCAAACACCCCTTCAGCAAGGATTACGAAAAAGCCCGGGAACTCTTGCAGGAAGCGATGAGCGCACATGGTGATTATCTAGAAAACGCGCTCTTTTATGTGCAATACTATCTAATCCCCAAGGAGCTTTGGGCGGAGGCCCGGGTTGTCCTGGAGAAAATCCTCGCTTCCTCTTTAGACCCATATCCCCTCATGAACAGCTACTGTCAGCTTAAAGCTTCCGAACTCCTCAAGGAAGTTCAGAATAAGTAAGGAGGGCAGATGGCCGCGATCTTGGTGATCCTCGATGGGTTGGGTGGCCGACCCACGGACTTCGGGGGCGCCACGTGCCTGGAGCGCGCGGCCCATCCGAACCTCGATGAACTTGCGGCCGCGGGCGCCCTGGGCCTCATGGACCCCATCGCTCCCGGAATCCGCCCCGGCTCGGATACTGCCCACCTTTCCATCTTCGGATATGACCCCCTTCAGGTCTACACCGGTCGTGGTGCGTTTGAAGTCCTGGGGATTGGGATGGATGTACGGGGCGGCGACATCTGTTTCCGTGCCAATTTTGCTACCGTAGAGGAGCGAGACGGAAAGCTCATCGTCGTGGACCGCCGCGCCGGTCGCCTGGAGGAAGGGAAGTTCCTGGAAGAGGCGGTGAACTCCATTTCCCTCCGGGATTTCGGCGTGGAGCTCTTCTTCCGCGCCTCCACCGAGCACCGGGGCGCCCTCGTCCTGCGGGGGGAGAACCTCTCCGCGGCGGTTTCTGACACCGACCCCCACGAGACTGGGGTTCCTGTGGCCGAGGCGAGGCCCTTGGAGGAGAGCGCCGCGGCCCGCCGCACCGCAGAAATCCTCAACGCCTTCACCCGGAGGGCCTACGTGGTCCTGCGCGACCATCCCGTGAACAAAAAGCGGGCCGCGGAAGGAAAGCTTCCGGGCAATGCCCTCCTTCTCCGGGGTGCGGCAGTCATGCCCCATTTGGTCCCGGTCACCGAGACCTACGGGATCCGCGCGGCCTGCATCGCCGGCGGGGCTTTGTACAAGGGCGTGGCGCGCCTGGCGGGAATGGAGGTCCTCTCCGTGCCCGGGGCCACGGGCGACCTCAAGACCGATCTTAGGGCCAAGGCCCGCGCGGCCCTGGAGGCCCTGCGCGCCTTCGACCTCGTGTTCGTGCACATCAAGGGCACGGACAACGCCGGCCACGACGGCAACGCCGAGGCCAAGAAGGCCTTCATCGAGCGCGTGGACCGCGAGTTCTTCGGGGAGCTCCTGGCTAACCTTCCCAAGGACCTACATCTCTGTGTTTCCGGGGACCACACAACACCGCCGGCGGTGCGGGAGCATACGGCTGATCCTGTGCCAGCCCTGTTCTTCGGCCCCGCCGTGCGTAAAGACCGTACCCAGACTTTCACCGAACGCGCGGCCGGCGAAGGCGGCCTTGGCCGCTTCTCCGGTAGACTCCTGCCCCAGCTCCTTGGCTACTGTGATTTCGGGGGAAAATTCGGGGCCTGAGATGAAGCTGCGGGAAGTCGCGGAGCTTGTGGGCGCAAGGTTTCTTACCGGCGAGGATCTTGCGGACCGTGAGGTGTGCGCTGGATTTGCCGCCGATCTTCTTTCCGATGTTTTAGCCATGGTGCGCGAGGAGGGGGTGCTTCTCATCACCGGTACAGTCACGGCCCAGGTGGTGCGCGTGGCCGAGGTAATGAATTTGGCGGGAGTGCTCTTCGTGCACGGGAAAGTCCCGGCCAAACCCACTGTGGATTACGCTGCGGCCGCGGGCATCCCCCTCCTCGCTACCCCACGGATCATGTACGAATCCTGCGGAATCCTCTATGCCCATGGCCTTCCCCCGGCCAAGCGTAAGCCCCTGCCCTATGAGCACAACCACCCCCATTCCTCCCCGCCATAGGGAGATCTTCTCCGTAGTTGGGCTGGACTTAGAGCACGCGGGGACCGTTTCCACAGAAGTTCAGCGCATCCTCAGGCGGATGGGGGTGGAACCAGAGGTGGTGCGACGGGCGGGCATTGTCTGCTTCGAGGGCGAGATGAACATCGTCCTCTATACCCCTGGTGGCCGCATCATCCTCCTTGTTTATGACGACCGGTTGGAACTCATTTTCTCCGACCAGGGCCCAGGAATCCCCGACGTTGAGCTCGCCAAACAACCTGGCTATTCCACGGCTCCGGATTGGGCCAGAGAATTGGGGTTTGGTTCAGGGATGGGCCTTCCCAACATGGAAGCCAACTCCGATAAATTAGAGATCCGCTCACGCCCGGGTGAAGGCACAGTCATTCGTGCTGTGATCAGGAGGGGGAAAGATGAAACTGCAGGAGGTAGCGGAGCGACTAAAGCTTGAGTTCTTAGTGGCCGCGGCCCCTGAGGTGGACGTGAAGGGCGGATATGTTTCGGATTTGCTCTCTGACGTTCTAGCCCACGCCGAGCCCGGCGAGCTTTGGCTCACCCATCAACGACATTTGAACATTGTGGCGGTGGCCAAATTGCGGGAGCTGAGCGGAATCGTGTGCGTGCGGGGAATCCGGCCCGGCCCGGAGGTGATACAGAAAGCCAAAGAGGAACAGGTCAATCTTCTTGTCTCCCAAGACAACGCCTTTCAGACGGCGGGGAGGCTTCACCGACTTCTTTTCCCATGAGGTGGTTTCGCGCTGACCTCCACATTCATTCCGTGCTGTCCCCTTGCGGGTCTTTGGAGATGTCCCCACGGAGAATTGTGGAGGAAGCGAGGAAAGCCGGGCTTGATCTCATTGCTGTCTGCGACCACAATGCTAGTGCCAACGGCCAATATGTTCGGAAAATAGCCAAAGGTCACCCGACGGTGCTCAT